>JAEULB010000120.1 GCA_016792585.1 Rhodospirillaceae bacterium | reverse complement strand
TCCTGATGCGCCTTCTCGATCTCGTCGAGCAGCAGCACGCAGTGCGGATGCTGGTCGATCGCGTCGGTGAGCAGGCCGCCCTGGTCGAAGCCGACATAGCCCGGAGGCGCGCCGATCAGCCGGCTCACCGAATGCCGCTCCATGTACTCCGACATGTCGAAACGGGTGAGCTCGATGCCGAGCACCTTGGCGAGCTGGCGGGCGACCTCGGTCTTGCCGACGCCGGTCGGCCCTGAGAACAGATAGCAGCCGATCGGCTTCTCCGGCTCGCGCAGGCCCGCGCGCGACAGCTTGATCGCCGCGGACAGCGCCTCGATCGCCTTGTCCTGGCCGAAGACCACGGTGCGGAGATCGCGCTCGAGGTCCTTGAGCACCTGCTTGTCGTCGGCCGAGACGCTCTTCGGGGGAATGCGGGCGATCTTGGCGACGATCGCCTCGACCTCCTTAACGCCGATCGTCTTCCGCCGCTTCGACGGCGGCTGCAGCATCTGCGCGGCGCCGACCTCGTCGATCACGTCGATCGCCTTGTCGGGCAGCTTGCGGTCGTTGATGTAGCGGGCCGCGAGCTCGACCGCCGATTTGATGGCTTCGGCGGTGTAGCGGACCTTGTGATGGTCCTCGTAGTAGGGGCGGAGCCCCTGGAGGATCTTGATCGAGTCCTCGACCGACGGTTCGTTGACGTCGATCTTCTGGAAGCGCCGGACCAGCGCCCGGTCCTTCTCGAAGTAGTTGCGGTATTCCTTGTAGGTGGTCGAGCCGATGCAGCGGAGCGTGCCCGAGGCCAGCGCCGGCTTCAGCAGGTTGGACGCGTCCATCGCGCCGCCGGACGTCGCGCCGGCGCCGATCACGGTATGGATCTCGTCGATGAACAGGATCGCCTTGTCCTGCGCCTCGAGCTCGGTGATGACGGCCTTGAGCCGCTCCTCGAAGTCGCCGCGGTAGCGGGTGCCGGCGAGCAGCGCGCCCATGTCGAGCGAGAAGATCGTCGCGTCCTTCAGGACCTCCGGCACCTCGCCCTGGACGATGCGCCGCGCCAGGCCCTCGGCGATCGCGGTCTTGCCGACGCCCGGGTCGCCGACATAGAGCGGATTGTTCTTGGTGCGCCGGCAGAGGATCTGGATGGTGCGCTCGACTTCGTCGGCGCGGCCGATCAGCGGATCGATCTTGCCCTGCGAGGCCTTGCGGTTGAGGTTGACGCAGTAGGACTCGAGCGCGTCCGAGCCCTTCTTGTTCTGCTTCTCCTGGCCGCCGCCCTGCTGCTCCTCGTCGGCGCCGCGCACGGTCTTCTGCTCGGTGCGGCCGGCGACCTTGGCGATGCCGTGGCTGATGTAGTTGACCGCATCGAAGCGCGACATGTCCTGCTCCTGCAGGAAATAGACGGCGTGGCTCTCGCGCTCGGAGAAGAGCGCGACCAGCACGTTGGCGCCGGTGACTTCGCTGCGGCCGGAGGACTGGACGTGGATGACGGCGCGCTGGACGACGCGCTGGAATCCAGCGGTCGGCTTCGCCTCTTCTCCGCGCTTGGAGACGAGCGCCTGGAGCTCGTTGTCAATGTATCCGGCGAGATCGCGGCGGAGCTTCTCGACCTCGACGCCGCAGGCGCGCAGGACCGCGATCGCGTCCTGGTCCTCGGTCAGCGACATCAACAGGTGCTCGAGGGTCGCGTATTCGTGGTGCCGTTCGTTGGCGAGCGCCAGGGCACGGTGGAGCGACTTCTCGAGGTTGCGTGAAAGCATGCCCAAGGTAAGTCCTCCTAGTCCTTCTCAAGAGTGCACTGCAGCGGATGCTGGTGCTGGCGCGCGAAATCCATGACCTGGGTGACCTTCGTCTCGGCCACCTCGTAGGTGTAAACACCGCAGATGCCGACGCCGCGGTGATGAACGTGAAGCATGATGCGGGTCGCCTCTTCCCGGGTCTTGGCGAAGAAGCGCTCGAGGACGTGGACGACGAACTCCATCGGCGTGTAGTCGTCGTTCAACATCAAGACCTTGTACATCGACGGCTTCTTGGTCTTGGGCTTGGCCTTGACCACCACGCCGGTCTGCGGACCGCCGCCTGTTCCCTCGCCGTTGCCGATAGTCGGATCGCTCACGTGACGCGCGTCCTAGGGACGATCAGGTAGAGGGAAATCATAGGGTCGCGGGACCGGGAGGGAAAGGGTTGGCCATCTTCGCCCGCGATCACGGCGAAAACCGGGCAACCGCAGCGGACTAGTCAGATGGGGACGCTAAAGTGAAAAAGCAAACGGCCCGGCGAGTTGCCTCGCCGGGCCGTTCAAAGAACGACGATTCGCTTGGGCTATGCGATCTTTAGGCAGCCGCCGGCTTGAAGAGCTTCTCGACGCTCACGTTCACGCGAGCCTTGATCGGCTCGAACGCGTCGTTGGCGGTCTTGACGCCCATCTCCGACAGGCGCGCGCTCTCCGCGACGGCCGAGTCGAAGGCCTTCTTCGCCCAGTCGTTCTGGAGGTCGACGACCTCCTTCAGGGTCTTCGCGGCCACCAGGCTCTGGATCGCGGCGACGTTCTGCTCGACGGCGGCCTGGGCGAAGCCCATCCACTCCTTGCCGAAGGTCTCCGCGCCCTTGACCATGACGGTCGAGGACTGGACGAACGCCTCGAGGTTCTCCTTGCTGACGACGGCGAGCTCGCCGTAGCCCTTGAAGAAGTTCTGCGAGGCCTTCTCGACCTGGTCCTTGGTCATCTGCATGGCCTGCTCGTAGGAGGCCTTGGCAGCGGCGGTGCCGTTCTTGACCATGGTCTCGACGGTCTCCTTGACGGTCTCGGCGGCCTGGAAAGCGGCCTTGGCGTCGACAGGCTTGCTGGTCTTCTGGTTGGTCATGGATCTGAACTCCTCAATCGATGGCCGGGGGCGGCCGGCGCCGATGTTTCGTGCTGCAATGCAGCATGGCGTATAAATAGGCGCCACCCCGCAAGTGTCAAGGAATTTTGTGCAGCGCAATATCGCGACCGCACACGTTTGGCTTGGCGGGTGGCTGCGGAACGGATGCCAGCCGGTAAGTCCTTGATTCGGCTCGACCGGCACCCGGATCACTATCATGGTACCGCACAAAATATCTTTTAAAACAACTATTTACGAGAAAATTCTAACACCGAGGACGATGCTGTGGCATAACGGTGACCATCCAAGAGATTCTTGCATACGCCTACGGGAGATGGGGATGAAGTCGGAAGGGATAAGGTTTTTCGACATTCGTGCCTTCAGCGTCGCAGCCCTGCTGCTGCTGGCTGCTCCCGTCTCCGCCGCCACCATGCCCGCCTTCACCGCCGACGAGCGCTACGGCTCGATCGTCGTCGATGCCGAGTCCGGCCGCGTCCTGGCAGCGACCAACGCCGACCAGGTGCTGCACCCGGCGTCGCTGACCAAGATCATGACCCTCTACATGACCTTCGACGCGCTGAAGCGGGGCCAGCTCTCGCTGCATCAGCCGATCCGGGTCTCGGCGCACGCGTCGGCGATGCTGCCGTCCAAGCTCGGCCTTCGCCCGGGCGACACGCTGACCACCGAGCAGGCGGTCCTCGCCCTTGTCACCAAGTCGGCCAACGACGCCGCCGTGGCGCTCGCCGAGGCGATGGAAGGGACCGAAGCCGATTTCGGCCGGGCCATGACCCAGCGCGCCCGTGCGCTCGGCATGGCGCACACGACCTTCACCAATGCATCCGGCCTGCCCGACTCGCGACAGGTGACCAGCGCCCGCGACATGGCGATGCTGGCGCTTGCAATGCTGCGCGACCATCCGCGCCAGTACCGCTACTTCGCGACCTCGGAGTTCGCCTTCCGCGGCACGGTCCATCACAACCACAACCGCCTGCTCGGCGCCTATGACGGCGTCGACGGCATCAAGACAGGCTTCATCAACGCCTCCGGCTTCAATCTGGTCGCTTCCGCCCAGCGCGACGGCCGCCGGGTTATCGGTGTGGTGTTCGGCGGCAATACCGGCCGCGCCCGCGACTCCCACATGGTCTCGCTGCTCGACGACGGCTTCCGCATGCTGGGCGTGGGCGGTTCGCGCGACGCCGATGCGCCGCTGGTCCGCGTCGCCGACCAGAAGAAGGCGCCGCCCACCAAGGCCGAGGCGCTGTCGAAGGCGGCGAGCCAGTCCAAGTCCAAGGCGAAGCCAGGACCGTCGGCCGACGAGATCGAGCGCCAGGCGATCGAGGCCGCCGGCGGCCGCGGCTGGTCGGTCCAGGTCGGCGTCTTCAAGACCCAGGCCCAGGCCGAGAAGGCCGTCGCCGACGCATTCCGCATGGCGCCGAAGGCGACCTCGACCGCCGCCAGCGACGTCGCCCAGATCAAGACCGCCGAAGGCAAACGCTTCCGCGCGCGGCTGCAGAACCTGTCGCCGACCCAGGCCAAGGCGCTCTGCGAGGACCTCAAGCGCCAGAAGCAGGCCTGCCAGCCGATCCAGCCCGCGAGCATGCCGAAGGCGACCATGGCCGACGCCTCCCAGCCCCGGGCACGCACCACGCATTAGCCTTCACGCGCACCGCCTAGCCTTGAGCACGCGCACCGAAGCCTCAGCCTAGAGCAAGCATCTCGTCTCCCTGTTTTTAACTCGCCTCCGGGGTCCCGGCCCCGGAGGCTCTTTCTTTGTGCGGCACCGGCCGGCTATCGTCTCGGGCAACGACAAGCCCGGGAGGCTCCAGAGATGCTCGTCCGCGCCGCCTTCGCCCTTCTTGCACTCCTCGCCTCGACCTCGATCGCCCGCGCGCAATCGGGCGAGATCACGGTCATGGCCTATGCCGGGATATTCCAGGACAAGTACACCGAGGCGGTGATCAAGCCGTTCATGGCGAAGTTCCCGGCGGTGAAGGTCAACTACTTCAGCTCCGGCAACTCGGCGCAGATGCTGGGGACGCTGCGGACCCAGCGCTCGAGCCCGCAGGTCGACGTGGCGATCCTCGACGTCTCGGTCTCCAATGTCGGCAACAAGGAAGGGATCTTCGCCAAGCTCGATCCGGCGAAGGTGCCGAGCCTGAAGGAGCTTCATCCGATGGCGATAGTGCCGGATGGCTTCGGGCCGGCCGTCACCTTCGACCACTGGGTGCTGGTCTATGACACCGAGAAGGTGAAGCCGGCGCCGACCGGCCTCGCCGATCTCTGGGATCCCCGTCTCAAGGGCCAGATCGGGCTCTCCGCCATGCCCAACATCCAGGGCATCGCCGCGACCGTGCTCGCCTCCAAGCTCGCCGGCGAGGACTTCAAGACCTCGATCGACGGCGCGATTAAGCGGCTCAAGGACCTCGGGCCTTCGGTGCAGACCTTCGATCCGCAGCCGGACGGCTACACGCTGATCCTCGGCAACACCCTGACCGTCGCCTCCGGCTGGAACGCGCGCGCGCAGCTCTACCACGACGACTCCAAGGGCCGGCTCGGCGTCGTCTTCCCGAAGGAAGGCAGCGTCTTCCAGATCAACACGATCAATCACGTCGCCGGATCGAAGAACGCTGAGGCCGCGACCGCCTTCATCGAGTACGCGCTCGGCCGCGAGGCGCAGAAGCGCTTCACCGAGACGATGTTCTACGCACCCACAAACGCGAAGGCGGAGATCTCGCCGGCGGCGATCAACCGCACCGCCGCCTCGGCCGAGAACATGGCGAAGATGATCCCGCTCGACTGGGACTGGGTGACGACGATCCGCGACTCCTGGAACAACCGCTGGCGGCGCGAGGTCATTGCCGGCCGCTGAGAGCCCGGCGATGACTGCGGGGGGCGGCAACCTTGTCCTCGCGGGGTTGCGCAAGGACTACGGCGTCGGCGATCCGGCGGTCGACCGGCTCGACCTCGAGATCGCGAAGGGCGAGTTCGTGGCGCTGCTCGGCCCTTCGGGCTGCGGCAAGACGACGACGCTCCGGATGATCGCGGGCCTGGTCGAGCCGAGCGCGGGCCGCATCCTCCTCGACGGCGACGACCTCACGGCGAAGCCGGTGCACCGGCGGAACATCGGCATGGTGTTCCAGAACTATGCGCTGTTCCCGCATATGACCGTCGCCGACAATGTCGCCTTCGGCCTCGAGATGCGAGGGGTCGCGGCGACCGAGATCCGCGACCGGGTCGCCGAGGCGCTGGCGCTGGTGCGACTGACCGGCTTCGAGTCGCGACGGCCGAAGGCGCTTTCCGGCGGCCAACAGCAGCGCGTGGCGCTCGCCCGCGCGCTGGTGATACGCCCGGACCTGCTGCTGCTCGACGAGCCGCTCTCCAACCTCGATGCGAAGCTGCGAGAGGAGATGCGGGGCGAGATCCGCGAGATCCAGAAGCGGCTCGGCATCACCACCGTGTTCGTCACTCACGACCAGGCGGAAGCCCTGGCGCTCGCCGATCGCATCGCGGTGATGGAGCGCGGGCGTCTGGCGCAGCTGGGCTCGCCCGAGGAGGTCTACGAGCGGCCGGCAACGCCGTTCGTAGCCCGCTTCGTCGGCCGCATCAACGCGCTCGCCGCGGCCGCCGGCGGCGATGGGCGCCTTCGCATCGGCGGCCAGCCGGTCCCGACCGGTGACCTCCGCCCCGCCGGCACAAAGGCGACGGTGATGATCCGCCCGCAGCACATCACGCTGTCCCAGCCGGGCATCTCCCTCCTGGCGCGCGTCACCGGCATCACCTATGTCGGCGACGTGGTGCAGATCGCGGTCGCCGGCGACGGCTTCAGTGTCGTCGCCGAGCGCGGCACCGCCGACTCCTCGTGGCGGGGGCTGGCGGTAGGGCAGGATGTCGGCGTCGGCTGGCCGGCCTCGTCCGCCCTGGTGTTCCCGGAGAACGCCGATGGCCGATGACCGGCCGTCGCAGCCGGGCCTGGCGGCGACGCTGTCGTTGCCGGCGATCGCCGCGGTGTCGCTGGGCTTCCTGCTGCCGGTCCTCTGGCTCGCGCGCATGTCGGTCAACCCGACGGAGCCCGGCGGCGTGCTCCGCGAGGGCTGGACCGCCAACCAGTATGTCGAGCTCTTCACCGACTCCTTCTATGCCGAGCTGACCCTGGCCTCGCTCCAGATGTCGGCGACCGCGACCCTGTGCGCGCTGCTGGTCGGATATCCGATCGCGCTCTTCCTCTACCGGCTGGAGTCCCGCTGGAAGACGCTGCTGGTGCTGCTGGCGATCTGCCCGCTGCTGGTCTCGGGCGTGGTCCGTGCCTATGGCTGGATCGTAATCCTGGGCGATGCCGGCTGGATCAACTCGATGCTGCGCGGGGCCGGTCTGATCGACCGTCCGATCCGGCTGGTGAACAACCACATCGGCGTCACCATCGGCCTGACCGAGAGCCTGCTTCCCTACATGACGCTGTCGCTGCTGGCGGGCTTAGGAAGGCTCGACCGCGGCCTGGAGGAGGCGGCGCGCACTTTAGGCGCCTCGCCGCTCCGGACGTTCCTTCGCATCACGCTGCCCTTGAGCCTGCCGGCGGTCGTCCTGGGCTCGACGATCTGCTTCATGCTCGCGGTCTCGGCCTTTGTCACGCCGAGGCTTCTCGGCGGCGGCCGCGTGCTGCTGCTTGCGACCGAGATCTACGAGCAGGCGCTGGTGACGCTCAACTGGCCGCTGGCGGCGGCGATCGCGATGGCGCTGCTGGCGCTATTCTCGGTCGTCCTCGTCGCTTCCGGCCGCCTGCAGCGGCGGGTGGCGGAATGAGTAGGGTAGGAACCGTCGCGGCCCGTATCGGCATCGCGCTTCTCTACGTCTTCATCCTGGCGCCGATCGTGCTCGTCTTCGCGATCTCGTTCAGCGGCGACAATTTCATCGCCTTCCCGCCGAAGACCTGGGGAGTGCGCTGGTACGTGGCGCTTTTCGCCCATGAGGGCTTCGCCCGCGGCTTCCGCGTCAGCCTGACGCTCGCCTCGATCGTGGTGGCGCTCGACCTCCTGGTCGGCGTGCCGGCGGCCTACGCTATCGCGCGCCTCCGTTTCCCGGGCCGCGATGCGCTGCTGGCTTTCCTGACCGCGCCGCTGCTTCTGCCGACGATCGTGCTGGGCCTGGCGATGCTGCTGGTCTTCTATCCGCTGCGCCTGGCCGCGACGTACCCCGGCCTGGTGATCGCGCATATGGCCGTGACCTTGCCCTTCGTCGTCCGCATCGTCGCGACCGCGCTGTCGACCCTGCCCGGCGATATCGAGGATGCGGCGGCGACGCTGGGCGCCTCGCCGGCGACCGTGTTCCGGCGCATCACGCTCCCGCTGATGCTGCCGGGCGTGGTCGCCGCCTCGGCGCTGGCATTCATCCTCTCGTTCGACGAGGTCGTGATCTCGCTCTTCGTCGTCGGCCCCAGGCTCTCGACCCTGCCGGTCGAGCTGTTCCGCTACGTCGAAGGCCGCACCGATCCGATGGTGGCAGCCCTCTCGACCGTGCTGATCCTCGCCACCGTCTCCGCCGTTCTGATCGTCGAGCGCTCTGTCGGCGTCATGCGCGCGCTCGGCCGCTGACGCCTTAGGAAAGGACCTCCCATGGTTGCGAAGCCGCCGAAATACGTCGTCAACCCGATGCCGGCGCAGGCTGCGCCGGCGCTGGTCGAGAAGCTGAAGAAGGTCGAGACGGCAAGCATCGGCCATTTCCGCCATATCGGCTTCATGGACATCGGCATGAAGCCGCTGCTCGACGGCAAGCACATCGTCGGCACCGCGGTGACCCTGGCGATCCCGGGCCAGGACTCGACCCTGCTGCACCATGCGGCAGGATTGCTCAGGCCCGGCGACGTGCTGGTGATCGACCGGCTCGGCGACACCAAGCACGCCTGCTTCGGCGGCGGCGTCTGCGTCGCGGTGAAGGCGTCGGGCGCGGTCGCGGCGATCCTCGACGGGCCTTGCACCGATCCGTCCGAGATCAGGCGCGAGGATTTCCCGCTCTGGTGCCGCGGCGTCTCACCGATCACCACGCGGGTCTACGACATCGGCGGCAGCATGAACGTGGCGGTCTCCTGCGGCGGTGCCGCGGTGAATCCCGGCGACATCATCGTCGCCGACGAGAACGGCGTGCTGGTATTGCCGGTCGCCGAGGCGGAGGCCGCGGCCGAGGAGGGCTGGACCCGCCAGGAGCGGAGCGGGCGGAGCCAGGATCGGGTGAGGAAAGGCGAGAAGATCGGTGACATATCCGGCGCTACCGCCAAGGTGCTGGCGGCGCTGGCCGAGCAGGGAAGGTCCTAGCGCGGCATTCGGTCAGATCTTGCGCCAATCTTCGCCGGGCGGCGGCGAATAGACGAAGCCGCCGCGACGCTCGAGAATCGCTGCAGTTCCACCGAGCTCGGCGGCCCGCGCGCGCTGGTCCGCTTTCGCCTGATGGTCGGCCGCCTCGGGATCGACAATCGTGCGCAGCCGTTGCTCCAGTTCCGCCGCCCGCCGATGGCCGCGACCTTCCAAGACCAGGTCGCACAGTTCCTGCGGATCAGCGGCGAGGTCGAACAGCTGCGGCTGCATTCCGACATGATAAAGCAGCTTGTCCGAACCCTCGCGCAGCATGAAAGCACCGTTGCGCGAGCCGAGCGCGTGATACTCCGCGAATCCCACGCGGCCGCGATCCTCCTTACCGGTAATGGCAGGCCACAGAGACACCCCGGGCAAATCGCGATCCTGCTCGTGCGGAGGAACGCCAAGCCCGTCGAGTACAGTCGGAAACAGGTCTACATGCGAGGCGATCTGTTCCACCCGGCGACCGGAAGGTATATCTGGACCTGCCATGATCAACGGCACGCCGACGGAGTGCTCATAAAGATTGAACAGGCCGAAGATGAAATGATTGCCGTGACTGTAGCCATGGTCGGCGGTGTAGACGACGCGGGTGTCGTCGACGAGCCCCGCGTCGGCCAAGGCGGCCACCACCTGACCGATCTGCTGGTCCAGGTGAGTGATCGTCGCGCAATAGGCGGCGCTCAGCGTCCGCAGAAGGGTCTCATCGATCGTGTCAGGCTGGCCCAAAATACGACGCAGGTGCTGGACCGCCGGATGTCCGGGTCGTTCGTCGGGACGGAAGCGCACGGGCATTGGGACGCGGTCGAGCGGGTAGAGGTCGAGAAGGTCCTGCGGCACCGTATAGGGCGCGTGGGCGCTCACATAGTGAACGCAAAGCACCCAGGGTCGCTCACGGCGATGCGCCCGCGCCTTGAGCCAGTCGATGCTATGGCGGGTGATCTTCCGGTCATAGGCTTGATACGTGGTCTCGGGGCCGGCTCCGGCGCGCTTCGTATAGAGGTCCCATAGACCCGGCCGCACCGGTTCTTCATTCGTGCCGCGCAGGAGGCCGATCAACTCGCCGACCCCTTCCGCGATATGCATCGAGGCGATCTCTTCGGAGAACCCATTGTCGTCCTCGCCGTTGCGAAAATGGAACTTGCCGATGCCGGCAACGTCCAGGCCCGCCGAACGCGCGCGTTTCATCCAGGTCGGCGTGCGTCCGTCGAGCGCGATGGAGTTCTCCCAGTAGCGACTCTGATGCGGGTAGAGGCCGGTCGCCAAGCTGGCGCGAGACGGAACGCATATCGGGCTGGTGCAGTAGCTGTTGCGAAACAATGCGCCGCGCGCGGCGAGGGCATCGAGAGTCGGCGTACGGACCGCGTCGGCTCCGTAGGCACCCACCAGCGCCCTGTTGTGACTTTCACCGACGAACATCAGCAGGTTAGCGGGACGCGGCATGATCGAAGCCTCCTTGAGAAGACGGCCCTCCGCACGATGGCGGCCGCTCCCCGATCGAGAACCTTTGCAAGACTCGGATGGGAGCCGCAAGCGCAATGCTCGAGTGGCGCGCCGCGCGACGACCGCAACGTGCGGTGGCCGCCTCCGCGAGGAGGTCACCGCGGAATGTTCAATCTGGTTGTATTTTGCGGTTGCCGGCTCACAGTCGAGTCCGATCCATCGATCGGGAGTGGACAATGCGACAAATGTTGCTGTTACCCGTAGCGGGTCTTCTGCTCGCGGCGATTCCCTCGGAAGGAGTACTGGCGCAGAAGCGCGGCGGCACGGTCGTGCTCGCGCAGCAGGCACAACCTCCGACTCTCGATGCCGCGTCCACCTCGTCGGAGGCGACGCGGAATTTCGCGACGCATGTCTTTGAAGGTCTGTTCACGCGCGATGAACAGGCCCGAGTCATTCCGCAGCTGGCAGAAGGCTACAAGGTCTCCGACGACGGACTGACCATGCTCATCACGCTGCGCAAGGGAATTCGCTTTCACAACGGCAACGAAATGACCGCGGACGATGTCCGCGCGTCCTTGCTGCGCTACGCCAAGGTGGGCGCCAGTGCAAAGATCATGGAGCCGGTAGCGAACGTGGAGGTCGTCGACCGCCTCAGCGTCAAGATGACTTTCGCCCGGCCGGTGCCAATCTTCATCGAGCAGCTCAGCTCGCCGCGCGGACCCGTGGTCGTTCTCCCGGCGGAAGAGGGCGCAAAGCCGATAAATCAGGCGGGAATGATCGGCACCGGGCCCTACCGGTTCGTCGAATACAAGCCCGACAGCCACATCGCCCTTGAACGGTTCGACGGCTATGTGCCGGATGACCGTTTCCCAGGATATTCTGGGTTTGGCGGCAAGCGCACGCCGTATCTGGACAAGATCGTCATCCGCTTCGTGCCGGAGGCCGGCGCTCGCGCCGCTGGGCTCGAAACGGGCGAGTATCAGGCGGTCGACAACCTGACCAGCGCGAGCGGAAAGCGGCTGCTTTCCGATTCCCGGGTCACGGTACACAGCGTTATGCCCTGGGCGATGCAGACATTCTTCTTCAACGCTTCGGTACCTCCGACGAACAGCCAGAAGGTCCGCCAAGCCATCCTTGCCGGTCTCGGCATGGAAGAGATCATGGCAATCGCGTCCGACGGAAATTATCGGCTCGGATGGGGATGGCAGTACCCGGAGGGTGAATACTTCGCCGGCGATGTCGGCAAGGAACGCTACAACCAGAACAATGCAGACAGGGCAAAGGGGCTGCTCAAGGAGGCAGGATACGCGGGCGAGGAGATGGTCCTGCTCACCGACAATGCCTACAAGAACAATCATGACGCCGCGGTCGTGGCCGGGGGGCAGCTGCGGGCCCTCGGCATCAACGTCACAATCAAGACCCTCGACTGGCCGAGCACGGTGCGAACACGCAATGCGACGACGGGTTGGAACATGGTGCCGATCGCGGTCGGTACGGAGCCATGGGAAGGACCGTATGGCGTAGCTGTCCTTCTGGCGGAGTCGATCATCCATAAGACCAAGGATCCGGAGCTCGAAGATCTCTACAAGAAGCTCACTACCGCCCCGGCGATGGAGACTCGCAAAGCCGTGTTCGCCGACTTGCAGAAGCAGATCTACGAGAAGGTCTACGCCATCAAGCTCGGTGATCTCGGCCAATACGTCGCGGTACAGTCGAAGCTCAAGGGCTACAAGCCCTACCGGATGCCGCGATTCTGGGACGTCTGGTACGAGTAGCGCTCTCGCGGTGCCTCATGGATCACCGGCGCCATCAGGGTGACCGGGACCACTTTCTGATGCGGTGCGCCGTTTACCAAGGGCTTCCCCCTGCTGCGCCTGCCGGCGCTACGCCAGGCCAAGCGACCGTCGATGCAGGGCGGTGGCTTCACCGGAACGAAGAGTGTTCTGTTCGACCTGGAGGCAGATCCGAGACAGGAACGTCCGGTCGACAATCCTGACGTGGAGGCCAGGCTGTTGAGTACGATGCGTCGTGCGATGGTCCGCCACGATGCGCCGCCTGAGGCGTACGCGCGATTGGACGTTTCGGCGACCTAGGCGGGCTGCGTGCGACCGGGAAGGAACCGGCACTCTATCCTCTCCGTCTGTTTCAGCCGGGAGAGGGAAGCGCCTACTGCTTTAGCTTCTTCAGCTTCTCGATTGCGCTCTGGCGGGCGAGGCCGCGCTCGCGGTCAGGAATGTGGAGCAGTCCGGCGATGCGCCGGAGCAGCATGTCCTCGTGCGGATCGAGCGTGCCGTCGGCGTAGGCAACCTTCCACATCAGCTCGAGGATATGATGGCGGTCTTCCGGCGCCATCGTCTTCACGATCTTCTGCGTGAAGGGGAAGAGATGCGTTGCGTCGCTGACCGCCTTCTCGGCGGCGGCGATCAGCTCCTGCACCTCGGCATGGCTCATCTTGAACTTGGCGGCAAGCACATGCTCGATCATCGTGCGTTCGGACGCATCGAAGCGGTCGTCCATGCGCTCGGCCTCGATCAGGAGGGCCGCGACCGCGAGCTCGATATCATGCTCGCCCCTGGCAGTGGCCGGCGCGGCCTTTCCGGTCAGGAAGTCGAGGACCCTGTCGATCATCAGGGGGCGATCATCAGTGCGCGGCGCTGGTGCTCTCGACCAGCTCGACCCCGGCGGAGGCCAGCGCAGCGCGGAGATCGGCCTTGAGGCGGTCCAGGCCGGCCTCGTCGGTCGACTCGGCGCGCGCGGTCAGCGCCGCCTGGGTGTTGGAGGCGCGGAGCAGCCACCAGCCATCGGCGGTCTTGACCCGCACGCCGTCGATGTCGATCGCGGTGCGGCCGTCGTTCTGCTGCGCGACCCAGGCCTTGACCTCCTCGACCACCTGGAACTTGCGTTCCTCGGGGCAGGAGAAGCGGAGCTCGGGCGTGTTCACTGCCGTCGGCAGCCTGTCCTTGAGCTCGGCCAGGGTCGTCGACGGATTGTTGGCGAGGATCTGGACCAGGCGGACGCCGGCATAGAGCGCGTCGTCGAAGCCGTACCAGCCGTCGCCAAAGAAGACATGGCCGCTCATCTCGCCTGCGAGCGGAGCCTGCATCTCGGCCATCTTCGCCTTCACCAGCGAGTGGCCGGCCTTCCACATCACCGGCTTGCCGCCGTGCTGGGCGACCCAGTCGAAGAAGCCCTGGGACGTCTTGACGTCGCCGATGATCGGCGCGCCCTGATGACGCTTCAGCACGTCCTCGGACGCCAGGATCGCCAGCAGCTGGTCGCCCCAGAGGATGCCGCCCTTGTTGTCGACGACGCCGATCCTGTCGCCGTCGCCGTCGAAGCCGATGCCGAGATCGGCGCCGACCTCGCGGACCTTCTCGATCATCTGCTGCAGGTTCTCGGCGACGGTGGGGTCGGGGTGATGGTTCGGGAAGCTCCCGTCGACCTCGACGTTGAGCAGGTAGTGGCGTGACTCGAGCCGCATCGAGACGTCGTTGACCGAAGGCCCGGCGGCGCCGTTGCCGGTGTCCCAGACGATCTTGAGCTGGCGGTCGAGCCTGATGTCGCGCACCACGCGGTCGGCGTAGGCGTCTCGGATGTTGCGCTCCTCGACTTTGCCCTGACCCTCGGCATAGCGGCCGGAAGCAGCGATGCGGCCGAGGCGCAGGATCGACTGGCCGTAGAAGGCCTTCCGGCCCAGCATCATCTTGAAGCCGTTGTAGGCCGGCGGATTGTGCGATCCGGTGATCATCACGCCGCCGTCGGTGCCGAGCTCGAAGACCGAGAAATAAAGGGTCGGGGTCGAGACCTGGCCGATGTCGATCACGTCGATGCCGACCGCGGTCAGGCCTTCGACCAGTGCCGTCCTGAGCTCGGGCGAGGAGTGCCGGCCGTCGCGACCGACGCTGACCCGGCGGCCGCCGGCTTCCCGGACTACGGTACCGAAGCTGGCGCCGACGGCGCGTGCGTCGGCGGCTGAGAGCGTGTCGCCGACGAGGCCGCGGATGTCGTACTCGCGAAGGACGGTCGGGTGGAAATCGTGACGCATGGCGGACCTCAGTGGCTCTTGCCCTTGCCGTTCCTCGGCCGGCGCCCGACGCAGGTGTAGGCGATGCCGGCTTCGGCCATCTGGTCGGGGTCGTAGAGGTTGCGGAGGTCGACGATCACCGGCTTCTTCATCGCCTGCTTCACCCGATCAAGGTCGAGCGAGCGGAACTCGTTCCATTCGGTGAGGATCGTCGTGGCGTCCGCGCCCTCCATGGCCTCGTAGGCCTTCTCGCAGAGGGTGATGCCCTGGATCATGTTCTTGGCTTCGTGCATGCCGGCCGGGTCGTAGGCGCGAACGTTGGCGCCGAGCTTCACCAGCTCCGGCACGATGTCGAGGCTCGGGCTGTCACGCATGTCGTCGGTATCGGCCTTGAAGGTGAGGCCGAGCACGGCGACGGTCTTGCCCTTGACACTGCCGCCGAGCGCGTCGGCGACGCGCTTGGCCATCGCGCGCTTGCGCTTGTCGTTGATGTCGACGACGGTCTCGATGATGCGGAGCGGCGAGCCGAAGTCCTGTGCGGTCTTGACCAGCGCCAGCGTGTCCTTGGGGAAGCACGAGCCGCCGTAGCCCGGGCCCGGCTGCAGGAACTTCCGCCCGATGCGGGAGTCGAGGCCGATGCCCTCGGCGACGTCGTGCACGTCGGCGCCGACCTTCTCGCAGAGATCGGCGATCTCGTTGATGAAAGTGATCTTGGCGGCAAGGAAGGTATTGGCCGCGTACTTGATCAGCTCGGAGCTCTCGAGCGTGGTGTAGACGATCTTCTTGCCGTCCTGCTCGAGCGGCCGGTAGAGCCGGCCCATCACCTCGCGGGCACGCGGGCCCGAGGTCCCGATCACCACTCGGTCGGGATTCATGAAGTCGCCGATCGCCGCGCCCTCGCGCAGGAACTCAGGATTGGAGACGACGTCGAAGTCGGCGTCCTTCCGCGTCTCCTTGATGATGCGGGCGACCTCGCGGCCGGTGCCGACTGGCACGGTCGACTTGGTGACCACCACCGTGTAGTGGGTCAGCGCTTCGGCGATCTCCTTGGCCGCGCCGTAGACGTAGGAGAGATCGGCATGGCCGTCGCCGCGGCGGCTGGGCGTGCCGACGGCGATAAAGACCGCGTCCGCCTCTGCCACCGCCGGCTTCAAGTCGGTGGTGAAGGAGAGGCGGCCGGCCTTCACGTTGGCCTCGACCAGCTGGTCCAGGCCCGGCTCGTAGATCGGCATGATCCCGCGCTTCAGGCGCTCGATCTTCGAGACGTCCTTGTCGACGCAGGTGACGGTGATGCCGAACTCGGAGAAGCAGGCGCCGGAAACCAGGCCGACATAGCCGGTGCCGATCATGGCGATACGCATGGCGAACGTCCGTTGACTGAGGAAGCGGGAGTTATTGGTAGCGGCGAAG
>JAEULB010000079.1 GCA_016792585.1 Rhodospirillaceae bacterium | reverse complement strand
TCAGCTACTTCGAGCGCTACTCTGCCTGGAAGGGCGGTCCGTATCTGGCAGTCGACGACGTCTATGTGCGGGAGCCCTTTCGCGCAAAGGGCGTAGGCAAGGCAATGATGCGGCGCTTGCGCGACCTTGCCCTGAGCAAGGGGCTGAACATGCGTTGGGAGATGGAAGTGCAGAACGAGCGGGCGCGCGCCTTCTATGAGAAGCTCGGCGCGAAAACCCGGCTAAAGCGCATCTGCTATTGGGATGTGGCGGGCTAGGCGTCGGTCGGATATCTAGAGGCAGCCTTTTCCGTCCTCCCGAGAGTCCCATGCGCCTTGCCGATATCCCGACTCCTGCGCTCGTCCTCGACCGCGCGCGCCTTCGCCGCAACATCCAGGCGATGACCGAGCGCTACAAGAAGCTCGGCGTGCGGCTGCGCCCCCATCTCAAGACCTCGAAGTCCGTGGACGTCGCCCGCATGGCGGTCTCGGGTCATTTCGGCGGCATCACCGTCTCGACGCTCAAGGAGGCCGAGCACTTCGCCGCCCACGGCTTCAAGGACATCCTCTACGCGGTCTGCATCGCGCCGGGGAAGCTCGACCAGGCGGCGGCGCTGATGAAGTCCGGCGTCGACCTCACGATCATCACTGACGACCTCGACGCGGCGAAGACCATCGCCGCGCGCGGCAAGGAACTCGGGGTCGTCTTCTCGACGCTGGTCGAGGTCGATTGCGGCGAGAAGCGGAGCGGCGTTCCGGTCGAGTCGGACGGGCTGCTTGCCATTGCCGGTGCGTTGCATGCCGGGCCGGGCTCGTGCCTCGCCGGCGCGATGGTCCATGCCGGGCATTCCTATGCCTGCCGCTCGCTGGAGGCGGTCGCCGAGGTCGCGGAGACCGAGCGCTCGACCGGCGTCCGCGCCGCCGAGCGGCTGAAGGCGGCCGGGCTTCCCTGCGAGACGGTCAGCATCGGGTCGACGCCGACCGCGCTGCACGGCAAGAGCTACGACGGCGTCACCGAGGTCCGCTGCGGCGTCTACATGTTCGGCGACCTGTTCCAGTCCGAGATCGGCAGCTGCGGCCCGGGAGACATCGCCGTCTCGGTGATCTCCTCGGTGATCGGCCAGCGCCGGCCGGAGAATCGCGTGCTGATCGACGCCGGCTTCCTCGCGCTCTCGAAGGATCGCTCGACCGCGAACACGCCTCATGACATCGGCTTCGGCCGCGTCGCCGACATCGGCGGCGGGCTCGGGCTCGGCGACGTGACGGTGGTCGGCGTCCACCAGGAGCACGGCATGGTCGAAGGCCGGACGCCGCTTCCCTTCGACAAGCTTCCGGTCGGCGCCCGCGTCCGCGTGCTGCCGAACCACGCCTGCATCACGTCGGCGGCCTATGACCGCTATCACGTGATCGACGGCTCGGACGAGGTCGTCGCCGTCTGGCCGCGCTGCAACGGCTGGTGAAAAGGGAGCGAGGAGCGGATTCGGACGCTCCTCGCCCAAGGTCTCCTCGATCAGTCCGCCGCCTGGGCCGGGTGCGAGCGGTCGACCGCCCGCGGCGCCTCCATCCGGCGGATGCGATCGCTGAACGCAGAGAGTGCGTCCAGATTGCATTTGAGGGCGGTCGAGGCGATGTCGCGCATCGCCTCGAAGGTGGTCTCGGTGCCGGCCTCGAGCTTCTCCTCGGCCTTGCCGTCGCGGGTGCCGTCCGACTTCATGTAGTCCAGCGTGTTGCGGAAGGCTTGGCGCATCAGCGTGTTGTGCAGGGCCAGCTGCTTGCGCGAGATTTCAGTGGCACCTTCCAGCAGCTTCTCCGTCGCCGCCATCATCGCTTCCAGCCCGTGACGCTGGTTGGCCAGAAGCGTCTCCATGTCGGGCGTGCGGAGAAAGAGGCTCGCGGACTCCTGTCCGCCTCGGGCGCCCGATCCCTCGCTTTTGCTTTGTCCCGGATGCACCTTCAGCTGCTTATCCATCATGAGGGTCTCCTCTAGCGGCTCGTGGATCACGTGCGTCGCCGTTCAAGCCGGCGTCGCGCGGCTCGTCTGGACGGTTCCCCCTCGAAATTCGCTCTCGCGGCGACTTTCGCCCGCCCGTCAACGCGTTTCTTGTTCTTCCTCCTGTCGCGAATGCGCACCGTCGGCCATCTGTCGATGACGGAAACGTTTTCGGCGATGCGTCTCGCCGTTGCCGCGCATTGTCGACGTGGAGCCGATGGTCTCACGAGTCTCCGGTGCGGCGCAACGCTACGCGGCACCGGTCACCGTCATGTCACCGATAGAGGTCGGGCTCCGCGTTGAGGATCGCCGGATCGAAGCCCGCAAGCTTCTTGTAGGTAGAAGCGATGCCGGCGAGCTCGTCATGCGAGATGATCGCGTTGAGCTCGGAGAAGCCGCCGGGCGCGCGTTCCTCGACGATCTGCATCACTTGCTCCGGCCCATTTCGCCGATTGGCGAGCACGATGCCGCTGGTCTTCGGCCGCCGCTCGGATTCGTAGGCGGCGAGCGCTTCGGGAGTCGGACCGTGCCGCATTGTCGCGCCTGCCAGAGCTCGCGCATCGAGGATCGCCTGCGAGGCTCCATTGGATCCAATCGGGTACATCGGATGCGCGGCATAGCCGAGCAGCGTCATGCGCCCGAAGGTCCAGCGCGGCAGCGGCTCGCGGTCGACCATCGGATACTCATAGACGGCGGCCGCTCCTTCGATCAGCGCCGGCACGTCGAGCCAGGGGAAGCGCCAGTCAGCGAAGTGCGGCAGGAACTCTTTCAGATCGCCCGAGCGGTTCCAGTCCTCCCGCCGCCATGCGCGGTCGGTCGGGAAGCGGCGCTCGGCGATCCAGTTGATCGTGGCGCGGCCGTCTGACCCGGCCGGCGTTATCGGGTAGCAGACGAACTTCTGCTTCTCATGTCCGCACATGCACATAGTGCGGCCGTCCAGATAAGGGACGGCCTCGGTCGTCGCCCGCCAGAGGATCGCCCCGTTCCAGATCGGCGGTCCTTCGTCCGCATAGTGTCGGGCCCGGAGGGCGGAATGGATGCCGTCGGCGGCGATCACCAGTCGCGCCTCGACGGTCTCCTCGCCGGCGGTGAGGATCGCGCGATCGGCACGGGTCTCGACCGAGGTGGCCGCATGATCGAGAAGAACCGCATCGGTGCCGAGCCGATCGCGGACGGCCGCGAGCAGCAATCCCTGCAGCCGGCCGCGATGGATCGAGAACTGCGGCCAGCGATAGCCGGCCTCGAGGCCGCGCGGCTCGCGCCAGATCGTCTCGCCGCGCGTGGTGGTGTAGCGGAGTTCGGAGGTGCGGATGCCGGTCGCGTCCAGCGCCGGCTGCAGCCCGAGTTCGAACAGGTGCCTTACCGAATGCGGCAGCAGGTTGATGCCGACGCCGAGCGGCCTTATCTCGCGCACCGATTCGAAGACGCGCACATCGAGCCCGGCCTTCGCCAGGCTGAGTGCTGCGGCGAGTCCACCGATGCCGGCTCCGGCGATCGCGACGTCGATCATCTGGTCTCCTTCGTTGCCCAACCATACCTGGAATCGGAGATACTGAAGAGGTGAGGGGGCAAGCTCCATGACCGGGGCCGAGGACCGGCGACACGCGCCGTCGAGCCCGTTCGTCTGGGCCTTCGCCATCAGCCAGATGGCCGGCTGGGGCGTGCTCTACTTCTCGTTCACCTTGCTCGTCGGGCCGATGCAGGCCGAGCTCGGCTGGTCGAAGACCGATCTCAACGGCGCCTTGACCGTCGGCCTCCTGACCACCGCAGCAGCCTCGCTGCCGGTCGGATACTGCATCGACCGCTACGGCGGGCACCTCCTGATGACGCTGGGGGCGATCCTGGCCGCGGGCCTGCTCGTCGCCTGGTCAACGGTCGAGACCCTGCCTGCGTTTTACCTGCTCTGGATCGGCCTCGGGCTGGCGACCGCGATGACGATGGGCGAACCGGTCTTCGCGGTGCTGACCGTGAATGTCCGCGAGTACCGCCGGGCGATCACCTATGTCGCCTTCGTCACCGGTCTCTCGTCGACTGCGTTCATCCCGCTGATGAACCTGCTGATCGGCTGGTACGGCTGGCGCACGGCGCTGGTCATCCTAGGCTTGATCTATCTCGCCGTAGCCGGGAGCCTCAATGCGATCTTCCTTCGGGGGACGCGGGGAACAGGAAGAGCTGGAGCCAAGGAGGCGGCTGCCGACGCAGGCCCGTCGCCGCTCCGCATGGCGCTCCGCCGCCGCGCCTTCTGGGGCCTGGTCGTCTGCTTCAGCGTCCAGACTTTCGCCTTCTCGGGCATCACCTACCACGTGATCCCAATGCTGCAGGAGAAGGGGCAGCCGCTCGATGCAATCGTCGCGATGATGGCGATGATCGGTCCGGCGCAGGTATCCGGCCGGCTGGTGCTGCATTTCTTCGGCGAGCGCGTGTCGATGCGGACGCTGGGGAGCGCTGCGGCGCCGGTGCTGCCGCTCGTTCTCCTGCTGCTGCTGGTCGGGCCGTCCTTCGGCTTCGCCGGGCTCGTCGCCTACGCGCTGTTGTCAGGCGTCACCAACGGACTTCTGATCATCGTCCGCATCGTCGGTCTGGCCGAGATCTTAGGGACCCGCGGCTATGGGCAGATCTCAGGCGCGCTGATGGCGATCATCATGCTGCCCAGGACCGCGGCACCCCTCGCTATGGCCGCGATGTGGCAGGCCTTCGGCGGCTACGACACCGTGCTCTGGATCATGATCGCGGCGGCGGCGGTCGGTGCGGTCGGATTCTGGGTCGCCGCGGCCGACCGCCCCAAGGTGGGCTAGCTCAGCCCTCCCAGCGGTACTTCTTCAGCGTCTTGTCATCCAGCTCGATGCCGAGGCCGGGCTTCTCCGGCACCTTCACCATGCCGTTCTTCGGCCGGATCGGATCCTTCAGAAGATCGGTGCGGAGCGGATTGTCCATCACATTGTATTCGAGATAGGGACAATCGCGCAGCGTCGAGATGGTGTGCAGCGTCGCGGCGACCAGGATGTCGGTCGACCAGCAATGCGGGATCACGCGCACGCCGCGTGCCTCCGCATGGGTGGCGATCCGCAGCGTCTCGGAGATGCCGCCGACGCGCGCCACGTCCGGCTGCACGATGCGAAGCCCGCCGCGCTCCATCAGGTCGAGATAGGGGAAGAGCGTCGACTCCTTCTCGCCGGTCGCGATCGGCGTCGGCGAGGCGGCGGTGAGCTTGGCCCAGCCGTGGATGTCGTCGGGCGACAGCGGTTCCTCTAGGAAGTACGTGTCGTGCTCGGCGAGGGCGCGCCCCAGCCAGATCGCGTCGTCCAGAGGTACCGGGAAGCCCATGTCGAGCATGATGTCGGGGTCGGGACCGATCGCCTTGCGCACGTCGCCGACCAGCTTGGCGTCGGACTTGCGGTTGCCGCCGAGGCCGCCCCAGCCGAGCTTGAGCGCCTTGTAGCCGTTCTTGACGTGCTTCTCGGCGAGCTTGACCGCGCCCTTCGCCGTGTCGGGCGAGAGGTCGCTGGCATAGCAGGGGAACTCGAACTTGCGGGCGCCGCCGAGCAGGCGATGGATCGGCTGGCCGACCGACTTGCCGAGGATGTCCCAGAGCGCGATCTCGATGCCGCTGATCACGTGCATCACGGCGCCGCGGCGGCCGTAGGTGACGCTCTTCTTGTAGAGCTTGTCGTAGAGCCGGTTGATGTCGCGTGGATCCTCGCCGATCAGCAGGCGCTTGAGGCCCGAGGCCGAGACCGAGCACATCGGCGAGTCCAGCACCGCCTTCGAGACCATCGGGTTGGTATGCGCCTCGCCGATGCCGGTGATGCCCTCGTCGGTATGGACGCGGATGATCAGGATGTTCTGGCAGCCGTCGCCGATCTCGCGAACGACCGGCAGGCGCAGCATGATGCTTTCGACGTCGGTGATCTTCATGAGCGGCCCCCTTGGAAACCACGCATACTAGCGCCGCCGAACCCGCTCGGAGCCGCTAAGTGGTTGGCGCGAAACGTACTCCATGCGTTAACGAAGGTCGGAGTTTTGGCAGGACGGCCGGAACGGGTTTGGCGTAGACTTCGCCCGTCATTTCGTAGGGAGGGAGACATGTCCACCACGTCGATCGGCGGACCGCCGCCGCCTGCACCGCCCGTCGAGCGGGCGCCGCCACCTCCGCCGCGTGAGCGCCAAGAGGAGACGCAGGCCGCCGAGCGCGAGCCGCCGCCCCCTCCGCCGCCGCCCGCCGAAAGCGGGCGCGGACAGAACGTCGACATCTCCGCCTGACATAGGCGCAAAGAAAAAGGCGCCCCGGACCCGACGGTCCGGGGCGCCTTCCTTTTCGGCCTACTTCTTCTTCTCGAGGTTCCAGAGCACCACGCGGGTGCCGGTCAGCACGCCGGAGATGTTCTTCCGGTAGACGACCGGCTGGGTGAACTGGCCCAGCGGCACCAGCGGCACCGACTCGTAGAAGCGGGTCTGGTACTTGTCCGCAACCTGCTTGCCCTGCGCGGGCGAGGAGACGTTCTCGAACTCGACCATGCGGATCTTCTCGAGTTCCTCGTCGCAGGGCCAGCCGAACCAGTTCTTGCCGTCGCAAGGGGACGCGATGAACGAGCTCGACAGCGGCTCCATCAGCGATCCGGCGAAGCCCCAGGTATGGAAGATGTTCCAGCCGCCGCGGTTCTGCTCGGGCGAGTCCTTGATCGGCCGGCGCGAGATCAGCGACGACCAGTCGGTCGACTGCAGGTCGACGTTGAAGCCCATCTCCTTCAGGCGGTTCGCGGTGACCATCGTCATCGCGCCGATCACCGTCTGGTCGGTCGGGTGCATGATGACGACGCGCTCGCCCTTGTAGCCGGAGTCCTTGAGGAGCTGCTTGCCCTTCTCCATCGCGCCGGGTTTGGTCCAGTCGCCGAGGCCGGCGGTGGTCTCGTAGGGGCCGCCGCAGATCAGGATCGCCCAGCACTCCTTGCGGAGCGAGGCGTCGCCGACCGCGGCCTCCAGATAGGCCTTCTGGTCGACGGCGTAGAGCAGGGCCTGGCGGACCTTCGGGTTGTTGAAGGGCGGCACCAGGTGGTTCGGCCGCATGATCATCTGGTAGCCCAGCGGATTCACCACCTGGACGACGACGTTCGGGTTCTTCCGGATCGTCGGCAGCATGTCGATCAGCGGGTTCTCGAGATAGTCGACCTCGCCGGCCATGACGGCGTTCGCCGCCACCATCGGATCGGGCAGGACCACCCACTCGACCCCGTCGACCTTGACCACCTTGCCGCCGGACATGTGCTCGGCCTTCTCGGCCCTCGGCACGTAGTCGGGGTTCTTGGCGTAGAGGACGCGAGAGCCCGGGATCCACTCCTCGCGGACGAACTTGAACGGGCCTGAGCCGACCGCCGAGGTGATCGCGGTGTTGGGATCGGTCTTGGCGTCGACCTCGCGCATGATGAAAGGCGGGTTGATCGGCTCGGAGAGGAACGCGATCAGGCGCGGGAACGGCTTCTTGAGCTTGATCTCGAAGGTGTCGGCTCCGGTCGCCTTGGTCTCGGCGATGCGGCTGTAGGTATCGCGGCCCGACGGGACCTTGGCGCCCCAGCGATCGAGCGACTTCACGGCATCCGCTGCCGTCACCCGCGTGCCATCGTGCCATTTGAGGCCCGCGCGCAGCTTGAAGGTGTAAGTCAGCCCGTCGGCGCTGGCGTTCCAGCTCTCCAGCATCTGCGGCTGCGGCACGTTCTTGCCGTCCGGCGCGATCAGGAAGTCATAGATCATCACGCCGTGGTTCAGCGTGGTGCCGGCGGTGGTGAAGATCGGATCGAGGACGCGGAGATCCGCATCCGGGACGTATTTGATGACGGTTTCCGCCGCCGCCGGAACGGCCGCGGCGGCAAGCATCGTGGCGCCCGCGAGCACCGCCTTCAGGCGGCCGAAATGTCGTGTCATGGAATTCCTCTCCCTGGCTCGGGGCCCAACCCCCGGAGCGCCATTGTTCGGCTCCTGGCGTTTCGTTGCAAGGAGGTGCTGTTCCGACTCGCGAAATGCGGCAGCGATACAAACCTTTCTATCGCTGGAACGACAAACCCGTCGTGAACGATGCTTCGCGCCCGCTTGTCATCGACCGCGAGATCGCGGCGAAGGTCCTCCGCGACCTCGCCCATCTCAGGCCCAACGCCCGGCGCCTCGATGTCGAGGCGGCCGTCTGGCGCTCGGTTGCACGTCATGCGCGCGCTCTGACCTCCGAACAGATCGCGGAGGTTACCTGGCTGCTCCTTAAGCGGGTCGCCCACGGTCCGAAGGTGGCGTAAGCCGAGCCGCAAGGTCCTGAAAGCACGCTGTTGTTCGTGTACGGTGGTGCGACGCCGACGCGGAACAACCAGGACCCTCGATGTCTCTACGCCGGGAAGAAGCCTTCGCCAACGCCGGAGTCCATTTGCGCGCCGGCCGGCTCGAGACGGCGGCGGGCATCCTGCTGCAGGTCCTCACCCCCGACATCGTCGATCCGATGCTCTGGTGCGTGTTGGCCTGGATCTTCGAAGCGATGGGCAGGGACGGCGAGGCCGTCGGCTGCTACCGCAAGGCGCTCGACCAGGAGCCGGGGCATGCTTTTGCCAAGCGAGGCCTCTCCGACCTTCGCGAACGCTATGTCGACCTGGGCCGCCTGGCCGAGGCCGATGACCGGATCGACGAGGCGGCGACCGCCTACGGCACTGCTGTGCTCTTCGGCGCGGAAGGCGAGGCGCGCGCGCGGCTCGAGCGCCTGAGCCTCCAGCGTCTTGGCGATGATACGCCGGCGCCCAGCCGCTCGGAGCAGCGATGGCTTCGCTTCTTCGCGGCGCGGCATCGGCTGGCGAAGGCGGCGGAGCTTCTGCAGTCCGGCAATGCCGCCCAGGCGCTTCGTCTCTTCCGCCAGTTCGAGACGGCGACGGCCGACCCGGAATCCATCTATGCGGCAACGGCGAGGCTCGGCGCGAAAGCGGCTGCGTCCCGCGTGCCGAAGCCGCCACCGACCCTTCCCGGCGCCACCCGCATCCTCGCGGAGGTCGACCGGCTCGCAAGCGAAGGACGGATCGAGGAGGCGGCGGCGGTGGCGCGACGCGGCGTCGAGGCCACGTCGGGACCCCGGGCGGTGCAGGAGCGCTGGCAGGAATTGCGCTTCCGCCTCTTCAATCCCAGCGGCCGTCTGGTGCTTCCGGGGCTCGGTGCGGTCGAGGTCGCAAGCGAAGGGGCTGCGCGACGGATCCGCCTCCTCGATCGGCCCGCGCGCGGCAAGGCGATCTCGTTTCATTATCCGGTCGTAGCCCTCGCCGAAGCGGCCGACCCGATGCTGTTCGTTCACAGCGCCTGGGAGGCGCGCGAGGTTCCGCGGGCGCTGCTGGAGCTCGGATACGACCTCGACATCGTGCCGATGGACGGCGGTTCCGTTCCGGCCGATGCGGGCTCCTACGACGTCGTCTTCTCGCTGCATGGCGGCTTCGCGCGCCGGCTGGATCTGCTGGCGCCCGGGGCGAAGCGCCTGCTGATGTTGACGGGCAGCGCGCCCGCCTACCAGAACCGGCGCGAGGCCGAGCGCGTCGCGGCCCTCGCGGCGCGGCGCCCTGGTCCCTACGCCGCGAAGCGCGGCGTCGACGAGGTGGGAGAGACGCGGGCACTCGAGCTTGCCGATCACGTGATCCTGCTCGGCAACAGCCACACGCTCGGCACCTACGATGCGCGGTTCCATCCGAAGATCTCGCTGCTGGCGCCGACCGGGTCGCTGACACGCGGCCGCCACGATCCGATGTCGCGCCCGACCGATCACCGCTCGTTCTTCTGGCACGGCGGCACCGGGGTCGTGCTCAAGGGCCTCGACCGGGTGCTGGACGCGACGATGCGGCATCCGGACTGGACGCTCGACATCGTCGGATATCCATACACCGAGTCCGACTTCGACGAGCTCTACAAGACCGAATTCTACGAGACGCCGTCGATCCGTCTCCATGGCGGCATGCCGACCAATACAAGGAACTTCCGCGCTGCGACCGCGCGCTGCTTCGCCTTCGTCTCGCCGGCGGCGTCGGAGGCGACCTCGATCGCCGCTGTCACCTGCCTGGAGCTCGGCCTCTATCCGATCGTCAGCCGCGACGTCGGCGTCGACCTGCCGGACGGCTGCGGCATCGTGCTGGAGACCTGCGAGGTCGACGAGATCGAACAGGCGATGGCGCGGGCGCTGGCGTTGCCGCCGGATGAGCTGGCGCGCCAGACGCTCGCCTGCCAGCGCCACGCGCTGGAGACCTACAGCCGCGAGGGCTATTCGCGCCGGCTTCGCGCCTACCTGAAGGATTGGCTCGGCTAGGCGAGTCCGGCGCGGACCAGGTCGGCGGCCTTCTCGCCGATCATGATGGCCGCAGCGTTGGTGTTGCCCGAGACCAGGGTCGGCATGATCGAGGCATCGGCGACGCGGAGGCCCGGCACGCCGCGTACCCGAAGCTCGGCATCGACCACGGCCAGCCGATCCCCGTCTGGCCCCATCTTGCAGGTGCCGACGGGGTGATAGATCGTCCCGCCCTTGGCACGGCAGTAGCCCAGGATCTCGTCGTCGGTCGTCACATCGGCGCCGGGCGCGTACTCGGCGCCGGTGAAGGCCCGCATCGCCGGCATCTCGCCGATGCGGCGCGCGATGCGAACGCCGGCGACGATCGCCCGGCGGTCGGTCTCGGCGGAGAGATAGTTCGGCTGGATCGCCGGGTGATGGCGCGGGTTGTCCGTCCTGAGCCGGATCCAGCCGCGGCTCTCGGGCCGCGACTGGTTGACCGTGTTGTTGAAGCCCGGCCAGTCGTGGATGAGGATCGAGTTGCCGTCGGCCGAGCGCTCGAAGCTGACCGGCATGAAGTGGTACTGAAGGTCGGCGGTCGCGACCTCGGGCCGGCTCTTGCAGAAAAGCCCGACCTCGCCGGCGCCGATAGTCGCAGCACCCGAGCGCTTGAACAGCCACTCCATGCCGACCTGCGCCTGGCGCCAGAGGCTGTGGCGCGTCTCGTTGTGGGTGATGGCTTGAGTGCAGCGCCAGATCACCCGGATCTGGTAGTGGTCCTGCAGGTTCTCGCCGACGCCGGGGAGATCGCGAACGACCGCGATGCCATGATCCTGCAGATGCGCTGCAGGGCCGATGCCCGAGAGTTGGAGGAGCTGCGGTGAATTGATCGCGCCGCCGGCGAGCACGACCTCGCGGGCGCGGACTTCCCCAGGAATGCCGTGATGCAGATAGGAGACGCCGACGGCGCGGCCGTTCTCGACCAGCACCTTCGTCGCCAGCGCGTCGGTCTCGACATGCAGGTTCGGGCGGCGCTTCGCCGGGACGAGATAGGCGTTCGCTGCGCTCGATCTCACGCCGTTCCGGCTGGTGAGCTGGTAGTAGCCGACGCCTTCCTGGCTCGGCCCGTTGAAATCGGAGTTGGCCGGATAGCCCGCCTCGACCGCCGCCTTGATGAACGCCTCGCAGAGCGGGTGCTTCATCCTCAAGTCGGAGACGCCGAGCGGCCCGCCGACGCCATGAAGCTCGCTCTCGCCGCGTTCCTGATGCTCGGCGCGCCTGAAGTAGGGCAGGAGATCGGCGAAGGACCAGCCGGCATTGCCGAGCTGGCGCCAGTGATCGTAGTCCTCGACCTGGCCGCGGATATAGATGAGCCCGTTGATCGACGACGAGCCGCCCAGCACCTTGCCTCTCGGCCAGACGATCGAGCGGCCGTTGATGCCCTTGTCCGGCTCGGTCTCGAAGCCCCAGGAGAGCGGCGAGAGGATGTTGCGGAAATAGCCGACCGGCAGATGGATCCAGGGATCGGTGTCGCGCGGCCCGGCCTCCAGCAGCACGACGCGGAGCTTCGGATCCTCGCTGAGCCTTCCCGCCAGCGCGCAGCCAGCCGATCCGCCGCCGACGATGACGACGTCGGCATTCATCAGGACGGACGGCGCTTGAGGATGTGGATGCAGCTCATCGTCAGCACGGTCTCGTCCGCCTGGGTGACGAAGGCATACTTGATGCGAACCGTACCGCGGTCGGTCTTCGAGGAGGATGGCCTGGTCTCCACCACCTCGCCCTTGACGCGCAGCGTGTCGCCTGGGCGCACCGGCCGCGTCCAGCGGAGCTCGTCGAGGCCCGGCGAGCCCATCGATCCGCCCTTGAGCACGCCGAGGTCGAGCACTTGGCGGAAGCCCAGTGCCAAGGTCTGGAACCCCGATGAGATCAGGCCGCCGAACGGCCCGGCCTTCGCCGCGGTCACGTCGATGTGGAAGGGCTGCGGGTCGTAGACCAGCGCAAAATCGAGGATCATCGACTCCGTGATCGTGACGCCTCCGGTCGTGAAGGTGTCGCCGGCCTTGAAGTCCTCGAAGAAGCGGTCGGTCATGGACGGCCCTTGAGCGAGGTGCCGAGCTGCACACCGGGCCGGTTGGCGATCGCAGCAAACCAGCGCTGCAGGTTCGCGAGATCGGGGAAGGTGCGGTTGAGCGCGGTCTTCAGCCGCCAGACATTGCAGTAGAGCGCGATGTCGGCGATTGAGAAGTCACCGGCGATCCACTCGGCTTTGGCAAGCTTGCCGTCGAGGCGGGTCAGGGCCGCGCGGATGCGGGCATCGAAATCGGCGATGACCTCGTCCGGCACCTTGCCGGGGAAGTCGTCCTGGATGTGGAAGAGCGCGTTGAACGGCGCGTAGACGTCGGTCATCGCGGTCGCCAGCGCCTCGAACACATGGGCGCGCGGACCGGCGCCGGCCGGCAGCAGCTTGCCGCTCTTCTCGGCGACGTAGATCAGGATCGCGGTCGACTCGATCAGCGTCAGCGGTCCGTCGGCGGCGTCGTTGTCGACGATCACCGGGATCTGGCCGGCCGGGTTCATCTTCAGGAACTTCGGCGTCTTCTGGTCGCCCTTCGAGAGGTCGACCTTGTGGATGGTGTGGCGGAGCCCGGACTCGGCCAGCGCGATCGCCGCGCGCATGCCGTTGCTGGTTGCCGCCGTGTATGCGTCGATCATCGAAGCGCCTCCGCCACTGCCTTGCCGAGATCCACCGTCGTCGCCTGGCCGCCGATGTCGCGGGTGCGCGGCCCGCCGCCGCCGAGCACGTCCTCGATCGCGCGCACGATCGCGTCCGCCGCGTCCTTGTGGCCGAGATGCTCCAGCATCATCGCGCCTGACCAGATCTGGCCGATCGGGTTGGCGATGCCTTTGCCGGCGATATCGGGCGCCGAGCCGTGCACCGGCTCAAACATCGAGGGGTGCTTGCGCTCGGGATTAAGGTTCGCCGACGGTGCGATGCCGATCGATCCGGCGATCGCCGGGCCCAAGTCGGAGAGGATGTCGCCGAACAGGTTCGATCCCACGACCACGTCGAACCAGTCCGGATGCAGCACGAAGTTCGCGGTCAGGATGTCGACGTGGTACTGGTCCCAGGTCACGTCCGGATAATCCTTGGCGACCTCTTTCACGCGCTCGTCCCAGTACGGCATCGTGTGGATGATGCCGTTCGACTTTGTCGCCGAGGAGACCTTCTTCCGCTTCCGCGTCTTGGCGAGATCGAAGGCGTAACGGAGCACGCGGTCGACGCCGACGCGGGTGAACGTGGACTGCTGCACCGCCATCTCGCGGTCGGTGCCCTGGAACAGGCGGCCGCCGATCTCGGAGTACTCGCCCTCGTTGTTCTCGCGGACGACCCAGAAATCGATCTCCTCGGGCTTCCGGTTGGCGAGCGGGCAGGGGATGCCCTTCATCATGCGCACCGGGCGAAGGTTGATGTACTGCTCGAACTGCCGGCGGATCGGGATCAGGAGGCCCCAGAGCGAGATGTGGTCGGGCACGCCCGGGAAGCCCACGGCGCCGAGGAAGATCGACTCCGACTGGCGCAGCCGCTCGATGCCGTCCTCGGGCATCATCTTCCCGGTCTTCTTGTAGGTCTCGCAGCTCCAGTCGTAGTGGTCGAAGGAGAAGTCGAGGTTGTACTTGCGCGCCGCCGCGTCGAGCACGCGGAGCCCCTCGGGCATCACTTCCTTGCCGATGCCGTCGCCGGGGACGACCGCGATCCTGTGCTTAGCCATGAAAGTCTCGTTTCGCTCCTGGAGGAATGGCCTGGGCCGGGCAGCCGCGGGCAGCGGATGCTGGCAGACGGGAAGGTGGCTGTCACTTTAGCGGTCGCAGGTCCTCCCTCGCAATCGATCGGAAGGGTTCGTCATGCTCGAGCAATTCTCGCTCAAAGGCCGTGTGGCGCTGGTGACAGGGTCATCGCAGGGGCTTGGCTGGGCCATGGCCGAGGCGCTGGCCGGGGCCGGCGCGCATATCGTGCTGAACGCCCGCAATGCCGAGAAATGCGCCGAGCGAAAGAAGGACCTGGAGGCGAAAGGCCAGTCGGCCTCGGTCCAGGCTTTCGACGTGACGGACCTGAATGCGATCAACAAGGCGGTCGCCGCGATCGACAAGGAACACGGCCGCCTCGACATCCTGGTCAACAATGCCGGGATCGTCACCCGCAACCTGCTGCACGACGTGACCGAGGAGCAGTGGTCGTCGGTGATGGACACCGACCTGACCGCCTGTTTCCGCCTCGCGCGCGAGGCCTCCAAGGTGATGGCCCGCAACAAGTGGGGCCGCATCATCAACATCTCGTCCGTGATGGGCCTGATCGCCAGGCCTTCGATCGCGCCCTATGTCGCCTCTAAGGCCGGCGTGCACGGACTCACCCGCGCGCTCGCGGTCGAGCTCGCGTCCAAGGGCATCACCTGCAACTGCATCGGCCCCGGCTTCTATCCGGGCGCGCAGAACGAGGTCGTCCGCCGCGACAAGACCTTCTACGACTGGGTCTCGAACCGCGCTCCCTTGGGGCGCTGGGGCGATCCGGCCGAGCTCGGCGGCGCCGTCGTCTATTTCGCTTCGCCCGCGTCGTCGTTCTGCACCGGCCAGGTTCTGATGGTCGATGGCGGCATGACGATCGCGCTCTGATGGCCAAGTATCGCATCGGCCTGTCGAGCGACATATTGGGGCCGGACGGCAAGCCGACCTTCGATCCGGTCGCGCTCGCGATCCTCGACGATCCGCTGCTGGAGTGGGAGTGGTTCGGCGATGGCATGAAGCCGGTGACGGCTGAAGAGGCGGCCAGGTACGACGCCATCTGTCTCGGCGCACCCGAGTTCGGCAAGGCGGCCATCGGTCCCGGCTGCAAGGTTCGACTTATCGCCCGCTTCGGTGTCGGCCTCGACCATTGCGACGTGCCGGCGATCACCAAGGCCGGCATCCTGATCACCAACAATCCCGAAGGCGTGCGCCGCTCGGTCGCCTCCAGCGCCTTCGCCTTCATCCTGGCCCTGGCCCATCGTATCCCGACCATGGACCGGCTGGTCCGCACCGGTCGCTGGGACGACAAGATGCACCACCTCGGCACCGGCCTCGGCGGCAAGACGCTCGGGCTGATCGGTGCCGGGAACACCGGCCGCGAGCTCCTGCGCCTGATCCAGCCCTTCGGCATGATGCATGTCGTGTCCGATCCTTACGCGAAGGCGGAGGACCTGGCGCCGCTGGGTGCGGCGCTCAAGGACCTCGACACGGTGGTGTCGACCGCCGACTTCCTGGCGATCATGTGCCCGCTCGACGCGACCACACGCGGGATGATCGATGCGCGCCGTTTCGGGCTGATGAAGCGCTCGGCCTTCCTGGTCAACATGGCGCGCGGGCCGATCGTCGACGAGAAGGCGCTCTACCTGGCGCTCAAGGAGCGCCGCATCGCCGGTGCGGCGACCGACGTGTTCGAGCAGGAGCCGACGCCCGTCGACAACCCGCTGCTGACCCTCGACAACATCATCGTGGCGCCGCACGCGATGACCTACACCGACGAGGGGCTGCGGATGCTGGCGGAAGGCGGGTTCAAGTCGGCGCGCGCCTTCTTCAACCGTCAGATGCCCTATCGGGTCTGCAATCCCGAGGTCCTGGAGACGCCGGCCCTCAAGGCCTGGTTCGGGGCTTAGGCGCTGTCGCGCTCGCGCTTGAGCGCCTGCTCGACCGTCTGCTTCAGGATGTCGGAGAGGCCGTCGGCGCGGAACGGCTTGGCGATGAAGGCGAAGCCTTCCTTCGACACGTCGGCGGCCGCCTGGCTGTAGCCGCTGGCGAGCAGGATCGGCATGCGCGGGAAGTGCTGGCGGACCTTGCGGCCGAACTCGAGGCCGCTGATCCCGTTCGGCATCACGATATCGGAGAACACCAGCACGAAGCGCCGGCCGCCGAGCAGGAGCGCCAGCGCGGTCCTGGCCTCGCGAACGTGGTGTGTCTCGTAGCCCAGCATCGACAGGATCTTGGTGGTGATCGCGGCGACGTCGTCGTCGTCCTCGACCAGGAGAACCGTGCCGCGGCCGACCAGCTTGGTGGACGGCCCGAACGGCGCATCGTCGGCGAGGGGAGTCGGCGAGCGCGGCAGGTAGAGGGTGACCGAGGTACCACCGCCGAGCACGCTGGAGATGGTGGCGAGTCCGCCGGCCTGGCGGGTGAATCCGTAGACCTGGCTCAAGCCCAGGCCGGTGCCCTTGCCGGCTTCCTTCGTGGTGAAGAACGGCTCGAACACCTGGGTCAGGACATCGGGCGCGATGCCGATGCCGGTGTCGGCGACCGTGATGGAGACGAATTCTCCGTTGAGCGTGGTACCGTGACCATCGGCGATCTCGCCGCTGACGTTGCAGCCGTCGATGCGGACCAGGCCGCCCGACGGCATCGCGTCGCGCGCGTTGACGCAGAGGTTCATCAGCGCCATCTCGAGATCGCCGGTGTCGCAGAACACCGGCCAGAGATCGGAATCCATCGCCACGACCATGCGGATGTCGCCGCGGAGCGACTGGCGCAGCAGCTCGTCGATGTCGCCGGCCCGCCGACTCAGGTCGATCACCTCCGGCTTCACTGCCTGGCGGCGCGAGAAGGTCATGAGCTGGCGGATCAGCCTGGCGCCGCGTTCTGCCGCCTGCTCGATCGCCTTGGCCGACTTGGCCTCGGACCCGCTCGTGCTGTCCTGCAGGACCTCGGCATGACCCTGAATGACGGTCAGCAGGTTGTTGAAGTCGTGGGCGACGCCGCCGGCGAGCCGCCCGACAGCCTCCATCTTCTGCGCCTCGCGCCGCTCGTCCTGGGCCTTGATGCGCGCGGCGGTCTCGGCTTCCAGCTTCTGGGTGCGCTCCCGCACCTTCGCTTCCAGCGTCTCGTTGAGCTGGCGGAGGTTGTCCTCGCTTTGCTTGAGTGCGCGGTTCGTCGCCTCGAGATCGATCGCCCGCGTCTCCGCGGCTACACGCTCGGCTTCGAGCGATCGCGCCAGCCGGGCATAGAGCGCGCGGGTCTCCAGCAGCAGCACCAGCAGTACGAAGCTCGCCGCCATCAGGCCATAGGCGCGACCGGCATAGAATCCCAGATCGAAGCGGCCGGCGTTCAGCACGGCGCTGAGTGCCACGTCGAACATCCAGGCGCACATCGTGACCATCAGCCAGAGGTCGAGCACCGAATGTGGCCGCTTGAACCAGACCGCCGCCAGCGCCACGAGGCTGAACACCCAGACCGAGGAGACGACGGCGACCATCGCCGGCGTGTAGTGATTGCCCTGCATGATCGCGGGCAAGAGGTCGCCGCCCGCGGTCGCCAGCGCCGTCAGCGCGAGAACGGCCATGAGGACGCCGGAGATGGTGCTCAAGACCGCCATCTTGCCTGAGCCGGCGAAGCGATCGCCTTCGCGCCGCTTCAGCAGCGCATAGGCCAGGACCATCAGCGGAAGGCCCGCATGCCAGTACATGTAGAGCCACGCGGTCGTCTGCGGGCCGGCGCCGAGCAGGCCGGTCGGCATGAACAGGCCGGGGAAGCTCAAGGTATGCGGGATGACGATCAGCGCGGTGAACAGATACCCCGCGGCGAGCGCCAGGATCGCGCGGGAGCGCAGGATCGACGCCTGCCCGAACAGGAGGACGGCGGTGATCAGCTCGTTGAGCGCGAGCGCTGCCTGGTAGAGAGGAATGAACGCGGGAATTGCCGCGAGCTGCGTGGTCGCGAAAGGCGCGATCGCAGCGAAGGCGAGAAACGACGCGAGCACCACGGCGATGGCAAGGAGGCGTTGCCGGTCGGACGGCGGCAGCAGCGAGAGAAAGACCCGCTCAGGAGCCCCCGTCGGAAGAGTGGACGTGACGTCGCTGACCGACATAGTTATGGTTAATGCGTTGATTTTGCTGAAAGGTACTATTCGCCGGATCGGCATCCAATGCAATGCTCTTCGCGTGAAGAGCCTAAGACATAGGCTCCGCTTTTGGCCTCGGATCCTCCGGCAGCGGGATCACGTCCTGGTTGTCCGTGGGCGGCAGCGCGATGCGGCCTGCTTGCCAGTCCGCCTTCGCCTGCTCGATCCGCTCCTTGCGCGAGGAGACGAAGTTCCACCAGATGTGACGAGGCCCCAGCGGCTCGCCTCCGAGAAGCATCAGGCGCGAGGGCTCGATCGCGCGGATCGTGGGACTCTCGCCGGCGGCGAAGACCAGCATCTGGCCCGCCTCGTAGTCGTGCCCGTCGACATTGACCCGGCCGCTCGCGACATAGGCGGCACGTTCCGGATACCCGGCTGGAAGCGGCGCGTTGCCGCCGGCGGATAGAACGACATCGAGATAGAACAGCGGCGAGGCGATCTTCGCCGGGCTCGTCGCGCCGAAAGCGGATCCTGCGATCAGGCGCGCCTTGAATCCGGTGTCCTCGATCAGCGGCAGCTCGGCGGCGCCGTAGTGCTTGAAGTCGGGTGCGCTTTCTTCTTGGGCTTCCGGCAGCGCCACCCAGGCCTGGATGCCGTCGACGCGCCCGCCGTCGCGGCGCATGCCGTCGAAGCGCTCCGAATGGCTGATGCCGCGTCCGGCGGTCATCCAGTTGAGCTCGCCCGGCCGGATCACTTGGGCGACGCCGAGGCTGTCGCGATGGGTGATCTCGCCGTTGAACAGGTACGTCACCGTCGAGAGCCCGATATGCGGATGCGGGCGCACATCGGTCGATTGCGGGATGTCGGCTGGCAGGTCGACCGGGCCCATGTGGTCGAGGAAGACGAACGGCCCGACCATCCGCCGCTTCGCGAACGGCAACACCCGCCCGACCTTGAAGCCTCCGAGGCTTCGCCGCCGGGCGGGGATCACCATCTCCATGACGCTCTACGCCGCGTCGACCAGGACGATCTCAGCGTCGTCAAGCGCCTTGACCGTCAGCACCGGCACGTCGGCGATCGCGGCCCCGTCGCGCGCGTCAATGCGCACGCCATTGACCTCGACCGAGCCCTTGGCCGGCACCAGGTAGCCGTGACGCTCGGCGCCGATCGCGTACTCGGTCGTCTCGCCGGCCCTCAGCGTGGCACCCAGCACGCGGGCGTCGGTGCGGATCGGCAGCGCATCGGTGTCGCCCTCCTTGCCGCTCGCCAGCGTGACGAAGCGGCCGGCGCGATCGCCCTTGGGGAAGGGCTTCGCACCCCAGGTCGGCTTGCCGCCGCGCTTGTCCGGGATGATCCAGATCTGGAAGATCTTGGTCGTCTCGGGCTCGAGGTTGTACTCGGCGTGGCGGATGCCGGTGCCGGCCGACATCACCTGGACGTCGCCGGCCTCGGTGCGGCCCTTGTTGCCGAGGCTGTCCTCGTGCGTGATCGCGCCTTCGCGGACATAGGTGATGATCTCCATGTCCGCATGCGGGTGCGGCGGGAAGCCGGAGTTGGCGGCGATCTCGTCGTCGTTCCAGACCCGGAGCGCGCCCCAGTGGACGCGGTTCGGATCACGGTAATCGGCGAACGAGAAGTGGTGCTTGGCCTTGAGCCAGCCGTGGTCGGCGCCGCCGAGATCCTTGAATGTCCTGCGTTCGATCATGGTCATCTCCTGGCGCCATATGGGTGCGCCGCTTTCACCGGAGAAGATGGGGGGACGGCCGGTTCAGGAAAGAGAACGATCGGGAATTCATTGTTGCCCTAGCGGCAACAATCGGCCTATTCGGCGAGCGCGATGTTGACCCGGCGGTTGTGCTTGCCCTTGTTCTCGATCTTCACGACCTGGAGCCTGCCGATCTCCGCCGTGTGCGCCACATGCGTGCCGCCGCAGGCCTGGAGGTCGACGCCGGGGATCTCCAGCAGGCGGACGCGGCCGGCGCCACGCGGCGGCTTCACCGACATGGTCTTCACCAGGTCGGGGCGCTGGTCCATTTCCTCGTCGGTGATCCATTGCGTCCCGGTCTTGTGGTCGGCGGCCACCAGCTCGTTGATCTTCTGCTCGATCGCGTCCTTGTCGAGCGCGGTGTCGGGCAGGTCGAAGTCGAGTCGCCCCTTGCCGTCGCCGATCTGGCCGCCGGTGACGGAGCCCACGATCACCGCCGAGAGCAGGTGAAGCGCGGTGTGCACGCGCATGTGCCGGTGGCGGCGGTCCCAGTCGATCGCAGCCGTGACCTTGGATCCCACCTCGGCCTTCGGCTGATCGGGTGCCGGCACATGGATGATCTCGCCGGCCTCGGGACCTTTGCGCGTATCCGCGATCCTGATCGCCTGGCCGTTGCCGAGCGTGATCGTGCCGGTGTCGCCCGGCTGGCCGCCGCCCATCGGATAGAAGTTCGTGCGGTCGAGCCGGATGCCGAGCTCGTCGACCTTGGTGACCGTCGCCTCGCAGGATTTGAGATAGGCGTCGGTGCGGAACAGTTCCTCGGTCATGACGGGTCCTTTAAGTCTCGAAGGCGGCGGCCGGCGTGTGCCGGCAGGTGTGAACGTGATTGAGCGGGCTGGCGCCGCGGCCGAACTCTGGCGCGGTCAGGATCGCCTCGTCGACATAGTCTCGCCCGCGCCGGACGGCCGCCGCAAGCGGCAGCCCCTGGGCGAGGCCGGCGGCGATCGCTGCCGCCAGCGACATGCCGCGGCCGCGCACCGGCCGGTCGGTGCCGCGCTTCGGCGGAAAGACCGAGAGCGTGGCGCCGTCGGCGAGCACGTCGCCATGGGCCGAGGTCACGAATGCCGCCTGGCCGGGCCTGGAGAGGCGCGTCGCCGACTGCTTCTGCGCGTCGATGTCGGACGGCTCTTCGGCCGCGATCGCGATCCGCGCCAGGCGCGAGAGCTCCGCCATCGCCGGGTCGGCGAGGTCGAGCACGACCGGCACGCCGCGGGCCTCGCCGTCGAGCACGTCGGCGACGGCCTCGACCGTCGCCGGATCGGAAAGCCCGCCGACCACCAGCACGTCGGTGCCGATATCGGCGAGCACGGCCCGCATCTGGGCCGCGACCGCAACCGGCGGGATCCTCTGCTCGACGTCCTCGGCGATCACCGATGCCACCGTGGCGCAGGCGAAGGCGCCGAGCGCGCTGATCGACTTGATCGCGGCCTGGATGCCGGTGGCGCCGCTCGCATCCGAGACCCCGACGACCAGCACGCGGCCCGCCGTCCGGGTCGGCGGCGTGAGCTCGGTCATCCGGCGGCGGCGCGCTCGACCGCGGCGACCACCTCGGCGACCGCCGCCTTGACCTCGTCCTCGTCCTCGCCCTGCGCCATCACGCGGATCAGGGGCTCGGTGCCGGATTTGCGGACGACGAGCCGGCCGCGGGCACCCAGCTTCGCCTCGACGGTCTTGATCGTCGCCTTCACCGTGTCGGTGTCGAGCGGCTTCACCGATCCGGAGAAGCGGACGTTCTTCAGCACCTGCGGGGCGGGCGCGAAGACGCGGAGCGCCTCGCTCGCCTTCTTGCCGTCCTGGGTCAGCACGGAAAGCACCTGCAGGGCCGCGACCAGGCCGTCGCCGGTCGTCGCGTAGTCGGTCATCACCAGGTGGCCCGACTGCTCGCCGCCGAGGTTGTGTCCGTTGGAGCGCATGTGCTCGACGACGTAGCGGTCGCCGACCTTGGTGCGCACGAGATCGAGCCCGAGACCCTTCAGGTGACGCTCGAGACCGAAGTTCGACATCAGCGTCGCGACCACGCCACCGCCGCGGAGCTGGCCGCCCTTGGCCCAGGACCCGGCGATCAGCGCCAGGATCTGGTCGCCGTCGATCACCTGGCCCTTCTCGTCGACGACGATCAGGCGGTCGGCGTCGCCGTCGAGGGCGAGCCCGATATGCGCGTTGTGGGAGACGACCTGGCTCTGCAGGTTCTCCGGATGCACGGCGCCGCAGTTGCGGTTGATGTTGTAGCCGTCGGGATTGACGCCGATCGGGATCACGGTGGCGCCGAGCTCGTACAGCACCGTCGGAGCCACCTTGTAGGCGGCGCCGTTGGCGCAATCGATCGCGACCTTGATGCCGTCGAGGCGGCGGCCACGCGGGAACGATGCCTTGACGAACTCGATGTAGCGGCCGCGCGCGTCCTCGAGCCGCTGCACGCGGCCGAGACGCTCGGGCGGGGAGAGACCGGCGGTGGGGCCTTCGCCCATGCGCCGCTCGATCTCCTCCTCGACCTCGTCCGAGAGCTTGAAGCCGTCGGGTCCGAACAGCTTGATGCCGTTGTCGTCATAAGGATTGTGCGAGGCGGAGATCATCACGCCGAGATCGGCGCGGAGCGAGCGCGTCAACATCGCGATCGCCGGCGTCGGCAGCGGGCCGACCGTGACCACGTCCATGCCGACCGAAGTGAATCCGGCGACCAGCGCCGGCTCCAGCATGTAGCCGGAAAGGCGCGTGTCCTTGCCGATCACCACCAGGTGGCGGCGCTTGTCGGCGGTCGAGAAATGCCGGCCGGCGGCGACCGCGGCGGTGAGCGCGGTCATCGCCGTCATCGGCTCGGTGTTTGAGCGGCCACGGATTCCGTCGGTACCGAAGAGCTTGCGGGTCATGTCGGTTTTTATAGCGGCCGGCGGGCGGCGAGGGGACGCGAATTGCGGCTGAGTCGAGGCGGTCACCCCCTTTGACGCCCGCAATCCTGCCATAGGCGGCCCCTAGATCTTGTCCTGTTACTCACAGTGACATCCCAGGGATAGGGGCGAACCTGTGGATAACAGCCGCAACCCACTGATGATTCGTTGGTTTGCGGGTTGAGAACGATCCGCCGGGAAGTGGGCGAACGGCCCCCGACGAAGGCCCGCCTCCAATGAGGCAAGCCTTTGATAGAGAAGCGGATTTCGGACCGGTGCAGACGGCATCTTGACAAAACGCGGCTTGGAACAAATCATGAACTACTCAATGGTCCACGTTCTGCCCTCCTCGCCGGCTCATTCCGGCGCCGCTCCCCGTCTCTCCGATCTCCGCCAGGCGATCGGCCGGATGGAACGCGGCCGTGGCGTCGCCGTCCCGATGGTGCTGCCGCTCGGCATCGAGGCGCTCGACGGTCATCTGCCGTTCCGCGGCCTGGCGCTGCGTCGTCTGCACGAGGTCGCGGCCGCCGGCGAACGAGAGGCCGGCGCTGCGGTCGGCTTCCTGCTGGCGCTGGTGACGCGGGTGATGAAGGCCGAGGCCGGGCCGGTGCTCTGGTGCGGCCGGAACCCGGAGATCTACGCCCCGGCTCTGTCGGCGCTCGGCTTCGATCCGGCGCGCCTGATCGTGGTCCGGGCCCGGACCGAGGTCGACCGTCTCTGGGCCTTCGAGGAAGGGCTTCGCACCAAGGGTCTTGCCGCCGCCGTCGCCGAGCTGGAGAAGCCGCTCGATCTCGCCGGCAGCCGCCGCCTCCAGCTCGCGGCGGAGAAGGGCACCACCGGCTTCGCGCTCAGGCTCGATGGTGGCGACGCCGCGGCCTCGGCGGTCGAGACCCGCTGGCGCATCTCTTCGGCGCCGTCGATGGCGCCCGAGGACGACGTGGAAGGTATCGGCGACCCGCGCTGGCAGGTCGCTTTGGAACGCTGCCGGGGCGGACGTCCCGGCCACTGGCTGATGGAGAAGAACGATGCGACGGGTGATCTCTCTCTGGCTCCCTCGCTTCGCGACCGACCGGATCTTCCGGCGGGCGCCCGAGTGGCGGGATAAGCCGCTCGCGACCGCGCGCTCCATCGGCGGCCGTCCGCTGGTGGTGGCGCTCGATCGCAACGCGACGCTGCTCGGCCTCACGCCGGGCGAGCCGGTGGCCGATGCGCGGGCGCGCATGCCCGACCTTCACGTCGTGGCTTCGGATTCCGTCGGCGACAGCCGTGCGCTCGAGGCGATGGCCGACTGGGCGCAGCGTTACGCACCGATCGTGGCGCTCGATCGCCAGTCGGCGACGGTTTCGGGCAATCTCGGCGGCGATGCCGGGCTCTGGTTCGATGCGACCGGCTGCGCGCACCTTTTCGGCGGCGAGGAGGCGATGTGCCTCGATCTCCGCCATCGCATCGAGAAGCTGGGCTTCACCGCGCGTGTCGCGATCGCGTCGACGCCGGCAGCTTCCTGGGCGCTCGCGCGCTACACCGATGCTCCTGAGGGCGTGACCGTCGCCGAGGCCGAGACCGAGCGTGCGATGCTCGACGGGTTGCCGGTCGCCGCGCTGCGTCTGCCCGCCGTGGTGACCAGCTCGCTGATCCGTCTTGGCCTGAAGCGCATCGGCGATCTTGCCGCAGCGCCTCGGGCGCCGCTGGTCGCGCGCTTCGGCGAGGTGCTGGCGCGCCGGCTCGACCAGATCCTAGGGCTTGTCGAGGAACCGCTGTCGCCGGTGCGCACGCCCCCAGCCTTCCGCACCAAGCTGATCTTCCCCGACGGCATCGGCAATCCGGACGATCTGGCGCTTGCCGCGCACCGTCTCTGCGAGCGCCTCTCCGGCCAGCTCGACCAGGAGCAGAAGGGCGTGCGCAAGCTTGAGCTTGCGGCGTACCGCCTCGATGGCGAGGTGCGCCGGATCGAGGTCGGCTTCGCCCGCGCGGTCCGCGATCCTGAGAAGATGTTCCGCCTCATCCGCGACCGCATCGGCCAGATCGACCCGGGCCTGGGCGTCGAGGTCGCGATCCTCTCGGCCGTGGTCGCCGAGCCGCTGGTCGCGGTCCAGGTGCCGCTGGTGGCAGAGACCCGTGAGGCCGGCGACGAGGTCGCGGGCCTGGTCGACCGACTGGTCGGCCGCCTCGGCGAGACCAACGTTCACGGTATCGCCCCGGTCGACAGCCACCTGCCGGAACGCGCCCAGCGCCGCCGGGCGCCGCTGGCCCCCACTCGAAAAGATACGGCGCGGAAGGACGTGTGGCGCACCCAGCGCCGCCGCCCGCCGCGTCTGCTCGACCGGCCGGAGCCGGTGCAGGCGACGCTGGCCCTGATGCCTGATCACCCGCCGAAGCGCTTCGAATGGCGCGGCCGCACCCACCGCGTTGTCCGCGCCGATCCCGCCGAGCGCATCGGCGACGAGTGGTGGCACGACAAGGCCCCGCCCCGCGACTATTTCCGCGTCGAGGACGAGGACGGCCGCCGCTTCTGGCTCCGCCGCGACGGCCGGCCCGAGGACGGCGACAAGCAGACCTGGTCGATGCATGGGCTTTTCGCTTAAGCGGTCGATATCGATGACGACGGGGGGATTTCGCAGCAGGCTCGTTGCCAAGCTCAAGGGGACGAGAACCAGGTTCTTCATGTGGCTCTTGCTGCCGCGTGAGGTGCGGGTGGCTCTTGCCGAGGCCAAGGGCGGCAGAAGCAACCCTCTCGCGGCGAAGATGGTGGCGGATGCCTTCATCAAGATGGCCGGCAAGCTTCCGCCGCCGACCGAGAAGCAGCTGGCGAAGATGAATCCGACGGATCGTGGGCGCTTTGAGAACATGAGGCGGATGGCCCATGCCACTGAGGCTGCCGGCCTGGATCGGACACCGACGAAGCAGCGGAATGGTCGTGACGCCGTGACCGATGCGCTGGATGAGGAGACCTTGCGGTCGGCTCCCGTCGCGCTACTGGTCGACCGTTTTCTCGATCTCGCCGTGGTCATGCATTGGTGCAGCGATGCCGGCCGCGTCACCCGTTACAATCGGCTCTATAAGCGACTCCATGCGATCGAGGAAGCGCTGAAAGCGCGCGATCCGGACGGTCGCTTTGCGCTGCTGCCATATCTGACCGATCGCAATCCGGGCATCCGTCGTTTCGCGGCCTCATGCTGCCGCGAGCTCGCGCCGGCCGACGCTGCGGCTGCCCTCAAGACTCTCAATTACGACACCGCCGGCGGATTCGGCGCTTCCGTTCAGGCGGATCTCGAAATCCCGGCGATGATCGCGCGATGGGAGGAGGAGAAGCGCCAGAAAGACGCGCAGCTCGGCATATGAGCTATATCGAGCTCGAAACGGCCACCAATTTCAGCTTCCTCGAAGGCGCGTCGCATGCCGAGGAGCTGGTCGATCGGGCGCGCGATCTCGGTCATGTCGGAATCGGCATCGCCGATCGCAACACGCTGGCGGGCGTGGTCCGCGCCTACAACGTCATCGTCGACGAGCCGGTGGCGTATGAGGGCTTCCGGCTGCTGATCGGGTCGCGCCTCGCGCTCCGCGATGGCTTCGAGGTGCTCTGCTATCCGACCGACCGTGCCGCTTATGGCCGGCTGTCGCGGTTGCTGACCATCGGCAAGCGTCGCGCGCCGAAGGGCGAATGCTTCCTCGACCTTCCCGACGTTCTCGAATGGGGCGAGGGGCAGATCTTCATCGCCTGTCAGCCGGAACGACCGGAAGAAGACGTGCATCTGGAACGGGTGCGGACGCTTGCCCGCCGTTTCCCGAAGCACGTCTACCAGGCCGCGACCTGGCGCTACGACGGCAACGACCGCCGCCGGCTGAAGCGCCTCGGCTGGATGGCATCGCAGGCGCGCGTGCCCCTCGTCGTCACCAACGACGTTCGCTACCACACGTCGGACCGTCGCGCGCTCGCCGACGTGATGACCTGCGTGCGGCTCAAGACCACCATCGCCGAGGCTGGCACGCGTCTCGATGCGAATGCCGAGCGTCACCTGAAGCCGGCGGAAGAGATGGCGCGGCTCTTCAAGGACTATCCGGAAGCCGTCGCCCGCAGCGTCGAGATCGCCGAGCGTTGCCGCTTCAAGCTTTCAGACCTCGAATACGAGTACCCGAGCGAAGTGCCCGCTGGCCGCAGCGCGCAGGAGGAGCTCGAGGCGCGTGCCTGGGCTGGAGCTGCCAGGCGGTACCCGGATGGAATACCCGAAAAAGCCCGTGCGATCCTGATCAAGGAATTGGATCTGATCGCGAAGAAGGGCTACGCCTCCTATTTCCTCACCGTGGATAATATCGTCCGCTATGCGCGGTCGAAGGACATCCTGTGCCAGGGCCGTGGATCAGCGGCCAATTCGCTGATCTGCTTTTGCCTGTGGGTCACCTCCGTCGACCCGATCAAGTCGGGACTCCTTTTCGAGCGCTTCCTTTCCGACGAGCGGAACGAGCCGCCTGATATCGACGTCGATTTCGAGCACGAGCGGCGCGAAGAGGTAATCCAGCACGTCTATGAGCATTACGGCCGCGAGCGCGCCGCCATCGCCGCGACCGTGATCAGCTACCGCACGCGCGGCGCGCTCCGCGACGTCGCGAAGGCGATGGGACTCACGCCCGATGTGGTCGACGTGCTGAACGCGATCGACTGGCGCCAGGAAGAGGCGGAGCTGTATCCGGAGCGGATGAGCCGAAAGGAGAAGCAAACGCTCAGAAGAAAGAAGAAGGAGGTCAATTGGGACGCGGTCAGCGGCGTCGGCCTGGATCCGAAAGATCCGGCTCTCAGCCATGCCCTGACCCTGACGCTGGAGCTCGTCGGCTTTCCGCGTCACCTGTCCCAGCATGTCGGCGGCTTCGTCATCACCCAAGGCCGCCTGGATGAGCTGGTGCCGATCATGGATGCGGCGATGGAGAACCGCACCAGCATCGAGTGGGACAAGGACGACCTGGCGACGCTGAAAATCCTGAAAGTCGACGTGCTCGCGCTCGGCATGCTGACCTGTCTCAAGCTCGCCTTCGACATGCTCACAAAGCATAAAGGTTTGACCGTCGACCTGACTCTCCCGCCGGATGACCCGGCGGTGTACGAAATGCTGCAGAAGGGCGAGTCCCTCGGTGTCTTCCAGGTCGAAAGCCGGGGTCAGATGGCGATGCTGCCGCGCCTCAAGCCGAAGGAATTCTACGATCTAGTCATCGAGGTGGCGATCGTCCGGCCGGGACCGATCCAGGGCGACATGGTCCATCCCTATCTCCGCCGGAGAGAGGGCGTCGAGAAAGCGGAGATCCCGTCGGGGCTCGAGGATGTCCTGACCAAGACCTTGGGCGTCCCGCTGTTCCAGGAGCAGGCCATGCGCATCGCCATCACCGGCGCAGGGTTCTCGCACACCGAAGCCGACAGGCTTCGCCGCGCCATGGCGACCTTCAAGAGCAACGGCAGGATCGGCGAATTCGAGGAGCCTTTCATCAGCGGCATGATCAGGAACGGTTATGACCGGGATTTCGCCGAGCGTTGCTTCAGCCAGATGGAGGGCTTCAGCAATTACGGTTTCCCGGAAAGCCATGCTGCGTCTTTCGCGATCCTGGTCTATGCCTCGGCCTGGCTGAAGCGCTGGCATCCGGAGGTGTTCGCCGGCGCGCTGCTGAACGCGCAGCCGATGGGCTTCTACCAGCCGGCGCAGATCGTCGGCGATGCGGTCCAGAACGGAGCCGAGGTACGGCCGGCCGACGTGAATGCCAGCAATTGGGATTGCACGCTGGAGCCGAAGCCGGACGGAGGCTTCGCGCTTCGTCTCGGACTACGCCAGATCGACGGCCTCTCGAAGGAGGAGATCACCAAGAAGCTGGTAGAGGGGCGCGGCGACGGCTATCGCAGCGTCCGCGATCTCTGGCTTCGCTCCGGCCTCAAGGTCGCGAGCCTGGAGAAGCTGGCGGCGGCGGATGCGTTCAGGTCGTTGGGCCTGCAGCGGCGGCAGGCGCTATGGGCCGTGAAAGGCCTGGGCGAGGCGCCGCTGCCGCTGTTCGCTGCGGCCGAGATCAGGGCGCCGCTGCAGGCCGAGCCTGAGATCGAGCTTCCGGCGCTCGGGCTCGGTGCCGAAGTAGCGCAGGACTACTTCACCACCAAGCTGTCCCTCAAGAAGCATCCACTGGCGCTGATCCGCCGGCGCCTGGATGCGAGCGCCTGGAGTCAGGCCTCCTTCCTCGACGACGCGATGCCGGGGCAGCTCGTCCGCGTCGCGGGCCTGGTCCTGGTGCGCCAGCATCCGGAAAGCGCCAACGGCATCGTCTTCGTGACGCTGGAGGACGAGAGCGGCATCGCCAATCTGGTGCTCTATCCGGACATGTACGAAGCGAACCGGATCGCCGTGCTGGGCGCGCGGCTGCTTGCCTGCGAGGGCACGATCGACCGCAAGGAGATCGTCGTCCATGTGAAGGCGCGGCGCCTTTTCGACTTGAGCGACTGGCTCGGCGATCTCGTCGCCGATGACGGTGCGCCGCCGCCGCGCAGTCCCTTCAACCGCACCTTCGCCCATCCGCGCGAAACCAAGCGCGGGCGGCGCGAGCGGACCCAGATCGAGGTCAAAAGCCGCGACTTCCAGTAGGTCTAGAAGATCGAGAGGTCGAAGGCGCGCTCGGCGAACCAGAGCATCGCTGCGAGACCAGCCGCCGCGGAGCCCAGCGGCAGCAGCGCGCCGCGGACCGAGACGCCCCAGCTCAGCAGATATCCCAGCGGCAGGACCACGAGCGCAACGCCGAATTGTGCCGCCTCCAGGCCGAGGTTGAAGGCGAGAAGCGAGAGCACGAGTTCCACCGGCGGCAGGTCGAGAGGTCCGAGCGCGCTGGCGAATCCCAGGCCGTGCACCAGGCCGAAGCCGAAGGCGACCAGCCAGCGACGGGAGCCCAGGACCGGCACGACGTTGTCGACCGCGGTAGCCGCGATCGACAGCGCGATCACGCTTTCGACCAGCCGCGAGGGCACGTCGACGAGACCGAGCGCGGCGAGCCAGAGCGTCAAGCCGTGCGCCAGCGTGAAAGCGGTCAGGATCTTCGCCGCCTCGATCAGCCGGCGCCCGATGCTGGGCTCGGCCGCCAGCATCAGCGGCAGCAGCAACACGCAAAGGAACAGCAGGTGGTCGATGCCCTCCAGCATGTGCAGCACGCCGGCGACGAAGAACGAGGCGAATCCGACCTCGCCGGCCCGGCCGAGATCGATGGAAAGCGATCCCTGGTTCTCTGCCAGTGCACCGCTCCAGCTGCGCTCGCCGGCCGTCACGCTCACCAGCGCCCGCGGCGGGATGTGCTCCTTCGCGAAGAGGTCGAAGCCGATATCGAGGCGGGAAGGCGGCCGCGCGCAGCTCACACCGTAGCGAAGCGAGACGAAGGATCCGCCGTCGCGCTCGGTGAAGGCTTGAGAGCCCGGCCCTTCCGCCATGCAAGATTGTCCCTCCGCGTCGATCCGAAGATGGGGCCGGACATAGGTCTCGATCGCGATACGACCGGCAGCGTGCTCCTCGGCCGAGATCCGGTTGTCGCGGTTGCGGTCAAGGTCGACCACCGCGTCGAGATCGCGGAGCGAGATCTCCCAGCGGACGTCGAGATGCGCCCCATCGATGGAGATCGCGATCTTGCTGTCGTCGAGCGGGTGCGCTGCAGCGGGAGCTGCGAGCAGGAAGAGGCTCACAAGAAAACGGCCCATCCAGGGGATCCGGATGGGCCGTTTCATGTCGGTTCGGCGCGCGGACTAGATGCCGGGCTGCGGCTCCGGCGCGATACCGCCGCCGGCCGAGTCCGTGCCCGGGCCGGTATTCGGCACCGAGGCGCGGCGGCCCTTGGAGTGGTCGTCATCGACCTTCTCGCGGTTGACCGGCTCGCCGCTGGCGATCGCGCGGACCTCGTCGCCCGAGAGCGTCTCGAACTCGAGCAGGCCCTTGGCCAGGCGATGGAGCTGGTCCAGATGCTTGGTCAGCAGGTCGCGCGCATGCCCATAGGTGCGGTCGACGATCAGGCGGATCTCCTCGTCGATCAGCTTGGCGGTGGCATCCGAGATGTCCTTCCGCTGGGTGACCGAGTGGCCGAGGAACACTTCCTGCTCGGGCGCGCCATAGGCGAGGAAGCCCAGCTTCTCGCTCATGCCCCATTCGGTGACCATCCGACGGGCCATGTCCGTGACCATCTTGATGTCGGAGGAGGCGCCGGTGGTGATCTTCTCCTCGCCGAAGATCATCTCCTCGGCAAGACGGCCGCCGGCTGCGACCGAGAGGTCGGCCATCAGCTTCTCTTTGGAATGCGAGATGCGGTCGGTTTCCGGCAGGCGCATGACCATGCCGAGGGCCCGGCCGCGCGGGATGATCGTCGCCTTGTGGATAGGATCGGAAGCCGGCGAATGCAGGGCCACGACCGCGTGCCCGGCCTCGTGATAGGCGGTCAGCTTCTTCTCTTCCTCGGTCATGACCATGGAGCGGCGCTCCGCGCCCATCATGACCTTGTCCTTGGCGGCCTCGAACTCGCTCATCGAGACGACGCGCTTGCCGCGGCGGGCGGCCATCAGCGCCGCCTCGTTGACGAGGTTGGCGAGGTCGGCGCCGGAGAAGCCCGGCGTGCCGCGGGCGATCACGCGCGCGTCCACGTCCGGCGCCAGCGGCACCTTTCGCATATGCACCTTGAGGATCTGCTCGCGGCCCGAGATGTCCGGATTCGGCACGACGATCTGGCGATCGAAGCGGCCCGGGCGAAGCAGCGCCGGGTCGAGCACGTCCGGGCGGTTGGTCGCGGCAATGAGGATCACGCCCTCGTTCGCCTCGAAGCCGTCCATCTCGACCAGCAGCTGGTTGAGGGTCTGCTCGCGCTCGTCGTTGCCGCCGCCGAGGCCGGCGCCGCGATGGCGGCCGACCGCGTCGATCTCGTCGATGAAGATGATGCAGGGGGCGTTCTTCTTGCCCTGCTCGAACATGTCGCGCACGCGGCTGGCGCCGACGCCGACGAACATCTCGACGAAGTCCGAGCCCGAGATCGTGAAGAACGGCACGTTGGCTTCGCCGGCGATGGCGCGGGCGAGCAGCGTCTTGCCGGTGCCGGGAGGACCGACCAGCAGACAGCCCTTCGGGATCTTGCCGCCGAGGCGCTGGAACTTCTGCGGGTCCTTCAGGAACTCGACGATCTCCTCGAGCTCCAGCTTGGCTTCCTCGATGCCGGCGACGTCGTCGAAGGTGACGCGGCCGACCTTCTCGGTCAGAAGGCGCGCGCGCGACTTGCCGAAGCCCATCGCCTTGCCGCCGCCCGACTGCATCTGGCGCATGAAGAAGATCCAGACGCCGATGAACAGAAGCATCGGGAACCAGGAGATCAGCACGCCGAGCAGCCCCGACATGTTGTCTTCCATCGGGGCGGCGATGATGCGGACGTTCTTCTCGGTCAGCCGGCTGACCAGTTGCGGATCCTGCGGGGCATAGGTCTGGAAGCCGCGGCCGTCCGAGAAATGGCCGGAGATGTTCGGGCCCTGGATGGTGACGTCGGCGACGGAGCCCTTCTCGACCTCGTGCAGGAAGTCCGAGAAGGCGAGGCTCGACTGGGGCCCGCGGGTGGAGGAGTTCTGGAAGAGATTGAAAAGGGCGACCAGAAGGACGCCGATGATGATCCAGAGCGCCAGGTTGCGACCGAAATTATTCACGGGACTCCAGCCTCAGACGATAAACTTTGACCCTATCACACCCCGGGTGCCCAAGTCAGGCAACCGCGAATTCGGCTCGGGCGAGCCCCTGGCGCGGGAAAATCCAGGTAGTTGCGCCCTTTAGCCGCGCCTCGCTGCCGGGGCGCGCCCATCCGAGATGGGGGACCGCGACAACCCCGTCAAGATCATGGATGGCAGGGAGGGCCGGCCGGGCGGCGGGCGGCACGGGCGCGACGCCTCGCCAAGGTAGCCCCGTACCGAGGGGGCCGAGCGCGAATCCGCGCGCCTGGGTACCGTCAGCCAGATTCACCTCGAAACGGTCCCAGGCGGCCATGCCGTCGACGAACGGCGCCGGGGGCGGCAGCGAGGCCGTTTCGCGCACCACCAGCCAGCGGTCGCGCCGCGGGAGGATCCTGCAGCCGCCGAGCGTGCGCGCGCGGCTCGTGCCGCCTAAGAGGTGCGAGGCTAGGCGATCCAGCCGGTCGCCGCGCGGCGGATAGTCGAGGTTGCCGATCGTGACGATCAGCCTCGCCAGCGATGCACGCACCAGATCGGACGGGTGATCGAAGAGCGCGGGAGCGACGGTCGCCCAGCCACCGGGAGCGAACGTCACGTGCCGGGCGAGGATGCCGGTGACCGCGCGTTCGCGCGCGACGCGCGCGAGGCCGCTCTCTCGCGCGGCGTCGGCAAGGGACACCTCGCTCTCATCGTCGGCGATGTGCCGCCTGAGCCGCACACGCGCGTGACGCTCGTCGCGATTGCTCGGATCCTCGATCCACGCCTGGCCGATCGAGGCGAGGAACCCGGTCAGCGTGACCTTCGGCGTGCCCAGCAGCGGACGCAGCACGCGCCCCCACGGCGTCGGCGTCTCGGCTGCCATTGCCGCGAGCCCGTCGGGTCCGCTCTTGTCCTCGCGCCTGAGAGCGACGGTCTCCGCCTGGTCGCCGCGGTGATGGGCGAGCAGGAGATGCAGGATTCCGTCTGTCCGACATCGCTCGCCGAGCAGGCTCAGGCGTGCGGTGCGGGCTGCCGCCTGGATGCCGGCGCCAGGCTTCGCGTCCTGCCAGCAAAGGATCGCCTGATCGATGCCGTGCCGTCGCAGCCAGTCGCCGACCTGTCGCGCCTCGGCGGCCGACTCCGCGCGAAGCCGGTGATCGACGGTCAGCGCCAGCACGCGGCCGCCGCGGGCACGTGCCCAGCGGTCGGCAAGTAGCGCCAGGGCGAGGGAGTCGGCGCCGCCGGAGACACCGACGGCGAGGACAGGCGACGGCTCGAAGGGCTCGAAGCGCGCCATCAGGCGCGCGACGAGGGTCTCGGCCGTCACTTGCAGTTGAGGCGGTTCTTCTCGGCCGTTGCCCGGCTCGTCACCGTGCCGGGCGCGTTCGGGAACTGCTGGCCCAGGCGATCGAAGGTGGCGCAGGCCTCGCGCGGCTTGTTCAGCTTGGCGAGCGACATGCCGAGCTTCAGAAGGTTGTCCGGCGCCTTCTGGCCGGTCGGCGCCTTCTGGTACGCCTCGGCGAAGGCGGCCGACGCCGGCTCGAACTTGTCGCGCACATAGAAGGTCTCAGCCAGCCAATAGCGGGCGTTCTCGGTGCGCGGATCGTTCGGATACTTGTCGATATAGGCCTTAAAGGCCCGCTCGGCCTGGTCGTAGTCGTTCTGCAGCAGGATGTTGAAGGCGAACTTGTACTGGTCCTCTGCCGACCCGTCGGGGAGGATCGAGGCGACCGGCGGCCGCGCGGCCTGCTGCGGCGGCTGGCCCGGGCGCGGTGGGGGAGCAGCCCCTGGCGCCGGCGGATTGGCCTGCAGCTGACCCTGGGTCATCGTGCCGAGATTGCCGGAGGTGGTCGCCGGCTGGTTCGGGTTGGCGGCAGACTGGGACGGCGGAGGAGCAGCCTGCGCCTGGCCAGGAGACTGGGCGGGGCGGCTTTTCTCCAGGTCCTGGAAGCGGACTTCCATGTCGCTGGTCATCTTGTCCAGCTGACGGCGGGTCTGCTCGTTGGCGTAGGAGATCTCTTCGATCTTGCCGGTGAGGTCACGCAGCGTGTCCTCGAGCTGGGAGACCCGGGTCTCGAAGCGGCTGACCGCGGCGCTCGACAGCTCGGAGGCACCCATCTGCATCACCGGCGGCGCGCCTGGCGGAGCCCCGACCGGCGCCTGCGGCACCTGGCCGCGATAGACCTGCCGCTGGAGCGTGTCGATGTCGCGCTGCAGCCGGTCGACGCGCTCGACGAGCGCTCGGACGTCCTGGGCATGGACGGCCGCTGCCGGCAGCAGGAAGGCGAGGAAGGAAAGAACGGGGAGAAGTCGTCTACGCATCGCTGTCAGGCGTCCCTCCGCGCCGAAGCTATGGCCCAGCCATGGGGCAAAAATAAGGCTTCGGCCTCGTTGCCGAGGCCGACGCCTATACGAACACCGGATTACTGCCGTCAGTTGACGACGGTAACGCCGCGGCGGTTCTGCGACCAGGCGGCCTCGTTGGAACCGAGGACGGCCGGGCGCTCCTTGCCATAGGAGATGGTCCGGATGCGGCTGGCGGGGATGCCGAGCGACACCAGGTAGTTGCTGGCGGCCTTGGCGCGACGGTCACCGAGGGCGAGGTTGTACTCGCGGGTGCCGCGCTCGTCGCAATGGCCTTCGATGGTGACCGCGACGTTGCCGTACTGCTTCAGCCAGGCGGCCTGACGCTCGAGCGTGCGGCGGGCTTCCGGCTTCAGGTCGGACTTGTCGAGGTCGAAGAAGACGCGGTCGCCGACGTTGACGACGAGATCCTGCTGGGAGCCCGGAACCGGGCCGGTCCGCGGAGCGGCCGCCGGAGCGGTCGAGGCGGCAGCGCCACTGCCAGCGGAGCCAGCCGTCGTGGTCGAGGTGCTCTCGCAAGCGGCGAGCAGCAGGGACGCCGCGAAGAGACTCAGAAGCTTCGTTCGCATTTTTGTTAACTCCTTCCCGGGGGAGAGATCGAGATTGTCACGTTGTTCTATTCTTACCTGGGGTGACGGCGGCGCCTGCTGGTCCCAACTTCTCGTTTCATCAAGAGGTGGCCAAGCCGGTACGACATAACCCAACCCGTCGACACGCGCCGACGAAGACCAGCGGAATATAAGCGTGGAATTTCAAGGAATCAAGGGGGACCACGCCGGGTCCGACCCGTCGACCGGCGTGATAATTTCGCGCTCGTTGAAGCCCGTCAAGTCGATCGAGAACAGCTTGACCGAGCCGCCCCGGCCCTGGTCGTCGCTCGGCTGCTGGCGGAAGTACATCAGGACGCGGCCGTTGGGGGCCCAGGTCGGGCCCTCGACCAGGAAGCTCTCGGTCAGGATCCGCTCGCCCGAGCCGTCCGGGCGCATCACGCCAATCGAGAACGTGCCGCTGTTGATCCGGGTGAAGGCGATCAGGTCGCCGCGCGGCGACCACACCGGGGTCGCGTAGCGCCCCTGGCCGAACGAGATGCGCTTCACGCCGCCGCCTTCGGAATCCATCGTGTAGAGCTGCTGGCCGCCCGAGCGATCCGAGTTGAAGCAGATCTGGTTACCGTCCGGCGAGTAGCAGGGCGAGGTGTTGATCGAGGCGTGGTTGGTCAGCCGCTTGACCGCGCGGGTGCGAAGGTCGAGCGCATAGATCTGGGAATTGCCTTCGGCCGATAGGCTCATGATCACGCGCTTGCCGTCGGGCGAGAAACGCGGCGCGAAGGTCATGCCGGGGAAGTCGCCGACGACTTCCTGCTGGCCAGTGTCGATGTTGAACAGATAGACGCGCGGCTGGTCGCGGAAATAGGAGAGATAGGTGATCTCCTGCGCGGTCGGCGAGAAGCGCGGCGTCAGCACCAGCACGCGGCCGTCGGTGAGGAACCGGTGGTTGGCGCCGTCCTGGTCCATGATCGCAAGCCGCTTGACGCGCCGGTTCTGCGGGCCGGACTCGGCGATGTAGACGACGCGGGTGTCGAAGTAGCCGTCCTCGCCGGTGATCCGCTTGTAGATCGCGTCGGCAATGATGTGGGCGACGCGGCGCCAGTTGTTCGGGATCGTGAAATAGGCCAAGCCCGTCATCTGCTGCTCGGCATAGACGTCGAACAGCCTGAACTCGACCTTGAGGCGGCCGTCGCCCTGCATCTCGATGTTGCCGGTGACCAGCGCCTGGGCGTTGATCAGCTTCCAGTCCTGGAACCGGGGCTGCAGCCGGATCTGGTCGCCTTGCTGGATGAACGACTTCGGATCGAGCGGGCGGAACAGGCCCGAGCGCTCGAGATCGGCCGAGACCACGCTCGAGATGTCGTTGCCGACACGCGCCTGCTCGCCGGCGCCCGAGAACGGCACGATCGCGATCGGCATCGGCTCGATCTTGCCGCGGGTGATGTCGATGCGAAGCTCGCCCCAGGCGGGACTGGCGGCGCTCCACAGAAGCGGCGCGACCGTGAGGCCCGCCAGGGCGTCGCGGCGAGTGGGCATCCACGGGCGGGCGCGATCGGGCAGCACGCTCATCACAGCATTTCCTTCGGATTGAAGTTGAGGATGAAGGACTTCCAGGTGTCGAACTTCTCCGACGGAAGCCTCAATGGATTGCAGCGCGGGTTGCGGACGGCGCGAAGAGCGCTCTCGGCCGCGGCGCGGAAGAATGCATCCGATGTCATTCTCGACTCGTCTACCACGCGGACATTGCGGACGGTGGCGTCCGGATTCATGTC
>JAEULB010000048.1 GCA_016792585.1 Rhodospirillaceae bacterium | reverse complement strand
GGCCGAACTTGCGTGCGCGCATGCCCTCGATCACCGCACGGCACATGTTGAAGCACGAGGAGAGGTTGGTCTGGATGACCTGGTTCCACTGCTCGAACGTCATCTTGTGCATGGTGCCGTCGCGGGTGATGCCGGCAGCAGCACCTTCCTGGGCCAGCGCCTTGGTGAAGCCGTGGATGCCCGACTTGGCCGCGGCGTAGTTGACCTGACCGTACTGGCCGGCCTGGCCGTTGATCGAGCCGATGTTGACGATTCGCCCGAACTTCCGCGCACGCATGCCCTCGATCACCGACCGGCACATGTTGAAGCACGAGGAGAGATTGGTCTGGATGACCTGGTTCCACTGCTCGAACGTCATCTTGTGCATCGTGCCGTCGCGGGTGATGCCGGCGTTGTTGACCAGCACGTCGACCGGCCCCAGATCCGACTCGATCAGCTTGATCCCCTGCTGGCACTGCTCGAAGTTGCTGACGTCCCACTTGTAGGCCCGGATCCCCGTCCGCTTGGTGAACTCGGCGGCAACCGCGTCGTTTCCGCCATAGTTCGCGGCGACCTTGTAGCCCTTGTCCTTGAGCGCGATCGAAATGGCCTCGCCGATCCCGCGCGTGCCGCCGGTAACCACTGCAACCCGAGCCATGAACTCCCCCTGCCATCGTTATTTGATTATCGACAACGACCTTCAGCGTTCGACGCAGAGCGCGATCCCCATGCCGCCGCCGATGCAGAGCGTCGCCAAGCCCTTCTTCGAGCCGCGCTTCTGCATCTCGTAGAGCAGCGTGGTCAGGATGCGCGCACCCGAGGCGCCGATCGGGTGTCCCAGCGCGATCGCGCCACCATTGACGTTGACGCGCGCGTCGTCCCATCCGAGGTCCTTGTTCACGGCGCAGGCCTGGGCGGCGAAGGCTTCGTTGGCCTCGATCAGGTCGAGGTCGCCGACGCTCCAGCCAGCCTGCTGGAGGGCAGCGCGGCTGGCCGGGATCGGGCCCGAGCCCATCACCGCCGGATCGACCCCTCGCGTCGCCCAGGAGGCGATGCGGGCGAGCGGCGTGATGCCGCGCTTCTTCGCCTCATCCGCCGTCATCAGCACCAGGGCCGCGGCGCCGTCGTTGATGCCCGACGCGTTGCCGGCGGTGACGGTGCCGTCCTTGGTGAAGGCCGGCTTCAGCTTCGAGAGCGTGTCGGCGGTGGTGCCGAAGCGCGGATGCTCGTCGGTGTCGACCACCTGGTCGCCCTTCCGGGTCTTGATCGTGATCGGCACGATCTCGTCCTTGAACCTGCCGCCCTTGATCGCGGCCTCGGCCTTGGCCTGCGAGGACGCGGCGAAGGCATCCTGCCGGGCGCGGTCGATCTGCCACTTCTGGGCCACGTTCTCGGCCGTGTTGCCCATGTGGTAGCCGTTGAAGGCGTCCCAGAGCCCGTCCTTGATCATGGTGTCGACCATCTCGGCCGGTCCCATCTTGGTGCCGGTGCGCAGGTGCATGCAGTGCGGCGAGAGGCTCATGCTCTCCTGGCCGCCGGCGACGACGATCTTCGCGTCACCGTTCCGGATCGACTGCATGCCGAGCGCGACCGCGCGGAGGCCCGAGCCGCAGACCTGGTTGATGCCCATCGCGGTCGCCTCGATCGGGATCTTGGCGGCGATGGCGGCCTGGCGGGCCGGGTTCATGCCGGCCCCTGCGCCCAGCACCTGGCCCAGGATCACCTCGTTGACGTCCTTCGCCTCGACCTTGGCGCGGCCGAGCGCGGCGGTGATCGCCGCCGCCCCCAGCTCATGGGCCGGCAGGGTCGAAAGCCCGCCCGCAAAGGCGCCGATCGGGGTGCGGGCGGCAGCGGCGATGACGATGTCCTGGGCCATGAGGCTCCTCCGGGGCGGTGAGTGCGTTCGAAAGCGCTCTTGCCCTTGAGATTAGGCTGCCCCTTCCGAGCTTTTCAATGACCCCCGCCGAAGCCTCGAAAAAAGGCGACGGGCGCGCCCTGCCGGCTGCGCCCGTCCCTTAGTCTCCCAGACCCCGCCCGAACTCGTGCCTCATCCTAGCCGAGTCGCAGGCGCCACCAGCGCCGTTTTCAGGCCGCCGCGTAGCCGGGCGTCGGCAGCAGCGGCGGATCGGACACCTCGATGAGGTGACCGCGGTCGAAGCCGTTGAACGCGGTACGCAGGGACGCGCCATAGGCGCCGAGCTGGCCGACCTCGATCCAGTCGCCTTCGGCCACGTCGTCGGGCAGCTGGAAGCCGCCGTCCATGCGGTCGAGGCTGTCGCAGGTCGGGCCGAACAGCGTGAACGGCCGCTTTTCGGCGGCGCTCGGCCGGATCAGACGGACCGGATAGCGCCAGCCGAGCGCACCGGCATCCGACAGGCTGCCGTAGACGCCGTCGCTGACGTAGAGCGCGTTGCCGCGCCGCGCCTGCACCTGGACCACGACCGACACGCCCTGAGCGACCAGCGCGCGGCCGGGCTCCGCCCACAAGTCGTCGGGCGCCATCGCGCCGAGGCGCTCGACCAGCGCCTCGAAGGCGCCGTCGATCTCGGCCATGAAGGCGGCCAGCACCGGCAGATCGGCGCCCGGATAGGCGGACGGGAAGCCGCCGCCGACATCCAGGACGTCGATCTTCACGCCCGCCTCGGCCGCGATCCAGGCGGCGAGATCCATTGCCGCCCGCCAGCGCGCGGGATCGTCGCACTGCGAGCCGACATGGAAGGAGAGGCCCAACCGCCGCGCATGGCAACGCGCACGGCGAACCAGCGCCGCCGCCTCGTCCGGCGCCACGCCGAACTTGCCGGAGAGGTCGAGCGCCGCACCGCCCTTCGGCAGCGCGATGCGGACGATCAGCCCGAGGTCGTCCGGCGCCCCGGTCTCGGCCAGGATCTTTTCCAGCTCGTCGGTGCTGTCGAGCGCGAAGTCGCGCACGCCCCCGGCGAACGCCATGCGGATCGCCGAGCGCGCCTTGACCGGATGCATGTAGTGGATGCTCGCCTCGGGCAGCACCTGGCGCACGACCGAGATCTCGGCCGGCGAGGCGCAGTCGAAGGCACGCACGCCGCCGCGCCACAGCGCCGACAGCACGCGCGGATCGGGGTTGCATTTAACGGCATAGAGCGTCTTGCCGGCGAACGCCTCGACGAACGAGCGCGCGGCCGCGGTGATCGCCTGCGGGCGCAGGCAATGCAGCGGCTCTTCCGGACGGATCTCGGCGACCGCGGCATCGACCGAAGGCAGAGCCCGGGCGAGGTCGCGCGGCGCGATGTCACGGCGGAGAGGAGAAACGGCAACGCGAAGAAGCGACGCACCCATGGCATACCTCCTTCAAGGCACCGGTCCACCAGACCGGCTCTCCGAAAAGGACGCTTGCGTCGTTGCTTGACCCCTTTGGCCCAGGGCACGTGCGATCTGCGTCGGACGAGGGGATTTAGGGCATTTCGCGCCGGATGCAAGACCTATGAGGTCCTGCGACGAAAAATTCTCCGACGCGTCACACTGCGCGAGCCTTGAGCGCCAGGTACTCGTAGACCATCGTCGCCGCCGCGAGAGCGGTGATCTCGGCATGATCGTAGGCCGGTGCCACCTCGACCATGTCCATGCCGACGAAGTCGACACCCTTGAGATCGCGCAGCAGCGCCTGCGCCTGCCAGGTGGCGAGGCCGCCGATCTCCGGCGTGCCGGTGCCGGGTGCGAAAGCAGGGTCGAGCGCGTCGATGTCGAAGGTGAGGTAAGCGGGTGCCGTGCCGACCACCGAGCGGATCCGGGCGGCGACTTCGGCGATGCCCTGCTGATGCACGTCCTGGGCGGCGACGATCGTGACGCCCTGGTCGAGCGTCCATTGCAGCACCGCGTCCTGAACCGGCGAGCGGATGCCGACCTGGATCATGCGCTTCGGATCGACGATCCCTTCCTTGATCGCGTGGAAGAAGCACGAACCGTGGCCGTAGGTCAGGCCGAAGCTGTCGGGCCAGGTGTCGACATGCGCATCGAAGTGGACGAGGCCGACGGGACCGATGCGGCGGGCGAGTGCCCGCAGCAGCGGCAGCGCGATCGAATGATCGCCGCCGAGCGCCACGAGATGGCCGATCCCCGCCGCCTGTCGCTCGATCAGCGCGAGCGTGGCCGGGACATCGCCCAGCGCGATCCCGAAATCGCCGATGTCCGAGACGCCACCCGTCAGATCGACGCGCAAGGTCGGGTGATCGCCGTCGACCAGCATGCGGCTCGCCCGCCGGATCGCCTCCGGTCCGAAGCGCGCGCCCGGCCGGTTGGTCGTGGCGATGTCGACTGGAATGCCGGCGACCACGGTCGGCGCGTCGCGCTCGCGCCGCGTCGTTCCGAGGAACCCGCCGGAGACGGCGAAGGTGGGTGTGCCTGCCATGCGTCCTTATCAGAAATGCGAAGGGGCGCAGCCTAGGCCGCGCCCCTCTAACGAAGCAAACGCCGTGTGGTTCAGCCGCCCTTCGGCTCGGTCTTCGGCTCTTCTTCCTTCTTCTCGGTGTTGCGCACCGGCTCGACCAGGTCGTCGAACTTGCGGGACAGGAAGTTCTGCTTGTACTCCGGCAGCTTGTAGGCCCAGCCGGCGAGCTTCTTGTTGAGCTCCGCCGCCTCGAGCTTGATCGCCTGTATGGCGTCGACCGTCGTCGACGCCTCGAAGATCGTCCAGGTGGCGTCGCCCTTCTCGACCATCTTCGACTTCATGATCAGGCCGTCGAAGGCGACGAATTCGGAGGTCGCCTTGGGCGTACCGTCCTCGACCTCCTTGGCCGGGCGAACGTCGTCGAGGTTGAGGAAGTTGTAGGCCGACGCGGTCGAGCTGACCGTCGCCGGCGGACGGAGCGCGCGCTCGGTCGGGCGGCCCTCGACCTCCCAGATCTCCGGCGGGCCGTCCTTGGACTCGGGCTTCGGCGCGTTCGGATCGTCCTTGCGGAACATCACCGCCTTGGCGCCGTCCGCCTGGATGAAGGTCAACGTCTTCCAGCGCTCATCCTTGATGCCGGAGATTTCCTTCACCAGCCATTCCGGCGCCGGCGTGCGGATCTCGAAGGTACCCTCGGCGAGCCAGGCGCGGCTCTCGCCGGGCTTGCGGACATAGACCATGTCCTTGCCGCCGATGGGCGCATAGCGCTTCCGGCCGATAACCATCGAGGCGATGGTCTTGCCGTCCGCGTCCTTGAAGGTCATCTGCGAGGACTTGGTGTCGGCGCCGGCCGGATCCTCGACCTCGATGCGGCTGTAGAGATCGGCCTTCGCCGTCTTCGGCTCGACCGTCTTGAGTTCCGCCATCGTGACGATGTTCTGCTTCACCGTCTCGAACTTGACCGGATAGCCGCCGCGGTCAGGCATGACCCAGCCGTCGGCGGTGCGCTGCACCTTGATCTGGTCCTTGCCCTTGACGACCTCGATCGTGGCGACGTCGTTGACCCGGTTGATCAGTCCCGGGACCACCGTCTCGGCCGCGACCGTGCCGAGCGTCGCGGCGGCGCGCTGCCAAGCGGTGAGGGCTGCGGCCGAGGTGACGATCACCGTCGCGCCGAGCAGGATGTAGAAGGCCCGAGGCTTCATATGAGGCTCCTCAGCTCAACGCAGTCGCGCGCCGGCGGCGGCGCGTGATGCGGACCAGGCCGAGCACGATCGCGACCAGCGCCACCACCACCGGGATCAGGCCGATGTTGGTCACGCGGAGCGTCGTCTCCAGCTGGTCGATGTCCTTGCGCAGGTCGTTCTGGACCAGGCGCAGCTCGCGGCGGAGCGACAGGATCTCCTTCCGCGCGTCCTCGATCGCCTTCTGCTGGTCGGCGGAAAGGATCGTGGCGCCGCCCGCCTGCTCCTTGGTCTGCAGGTCGGAGAGCTTCTTCTCGGTCTCTTTCAGCTTCTCCTGAAGCTCGCGCTCCTTGGAGCGGAACTTGCGCTCGGCCTCGCGCTGGATGTCCTGCACCAGCTCGAACGGTCGCGAGGAGACGCCGCGGCTCCTGAGGCTCATCAGCTCGGAGCCGCCTGCCAGATTCTCAAGCGCGTTGACGACGAAGTCGCCGTTGTTGGCGTTCGGCTGCACCACGCGCTGGCCGAAGAACTCCTGGGCCGAGACCCAGAAGCGGTCGTCCAGCATGTCGGTGTCGGCGACGACGATGACGCTGATCGGGCCCGCGCTCTCGGCCACGTGCGGCAGCTGGTCGGGCTGCGGCGGGCGGCCTTCGACCTTGGGCGGGCCGTCCGGGAACGCGGTCTTGACCGGCCCGGTGATGCGGGCCGCCATCGTCAGGATCTCGGTCTCGGGCTTGTAGTCGCGAAGAAGCTGGGTCGGATCCGGAGCGAACTTGATCTTGTCGGTCTCGACCGACATCGAGCCAGGGCTCGCGGTCACCAGCGGCGCGAAGGCGGTGGTCGCCCCCTGCTTCGGCTTGAGGATGCCGGCGGAGGCGACGTTCATCACCTGGAGCTCGCCGGTAACGGCATCCTGGCGGTTCAGGTTGCCGGCTTTCAGGCTGTTCCAGACGATGTAGTCGGTGACGCGCGGGCGCTGCTGGGTCCCGGCATTGACGCGGGTTGCGGTGAGCCGGTCGCCGATCACCCGGTCCTTGACCAGCTCGACGCCCCAGGCGTCGAACAGCTTCTCGAGGTTCGACGAGGTCGGGCCGGGCATCGCGTTCGGATCGCGGCTCGGGCGCGAGGCGTCGACCTCGGAGTTCGGATCGACGAAGACGAGAAGCTTGCCGCCGCGCAGCACGAACTGGTCGATCGCGTACTGGCCCTCCTCCGACAGCTCCTTCGGATGGATCAGCATCAGGATCTGCAGATCCTTGGGCAGGTTGCCGGTGTCGCTGCCGAACTGACGCACCTGGAAGACCTGGCGCATCTGGTCCATGACGACCCAGGGCTGCGGCATGCGCATGCCGGCCATCGGCATCACGTCACCGGCGACCGGTAGCTGCGCGATCAGGCCGACCTCGCGGCGCTTCGGGTTGGCGAGGTTGAAGACGACCTTGGTGAGATCGTATTCGAGGAAGCGCTCGCGCTCCGGCTGGAAGAAGGGAAGGATCTCCTCGTCGTCGGTCGAGTTGGTGCCGGCAAGGCCGAAGAACACCTGCTCGCCGCCCGCTTCCATCGGCACGCCCTGAAGGCGATAGGCGACAGCGCGGTCCTCGACGTCGGAATAGGGCGCCGGGTCGTAGAACTCGAGCTTGATCTTGCCCGCGGCGAGGCTGGTGTACTCGTCCAGCAGGTCACGCACGCGCTGGTGATAGTTGGCGTAGAGCGGGATCTCGCGGCCGAGCCTGGGCGAGAAGAAGAGCCGGAGCGTGATCGGCTCCTCGATCTTCGACAGGATGTCCTTGGTGCCGTCCGAGAGCGTGTAGAGCTTGCTCTGGGTCAGGTCGACGCGGCCGGCGCGGAGCCAGGCGTTGGAGAGCACGTTGACCGCGAGGAAGAGCACCAGGCCGGCCACGAGCGCGGCCCACGCGAAGGAACGGCGGGCGCTGGCGCTGAGCCTCTTGGAGGCGCCGGCCGCCACCGCGCCGCTCGAACGGGGAGTATCGTTCGGCATCGATCAGCCCGCCTTCTTGAGGTCGACGAAGATGACGTTGGCGAACAGGAAGAACCCGATCACCGAGGCGAAGTAGACCATGTCGCGGGCGTCGATGACGCCGCGCGAGATCGCGTTGAAGTGGGTCATGAAGCTCATCTGCGCAACGGTGTCGACCACGAGCGTCGGCGCCCAGCCGGTGAAGAAGTTGAGCACGACGCCGGTGCCGCCGACGGTGAAGACGAAGCAGACGACCGAAGTGACGACGAAGGCAATCACCTGGTTCTTGGTGAGCGGCGAGATCGCCGCACCGACCGCGAGGAAGCTGCCGGCCATCAGGAAGCTGCCGGCGTATCCGGCGACGATCGCCCCGTTGTCCGGGTATCCCAGGATGTTGACGGTGATCCACATCGGGAAGGTCAGCGCGAGCGCGATGCCGGTGAAGCACCAGGCGGCGAGGAATTTGCCGAGCACCGCGTCGGTCATCGAGATCGGCAGCGTCAGCAGGAGCTCGATCGAGCCGGTCTTCCGCTCCTCGGCCCAGAGCCGCATCGTGATCGCCGGGATCAGGAACAGGTAGAGCCAGGGGTGGAACTGGAAGAACGGCTGCAGGTCGGCTTGGCCGCGGCCGAAGAAGTTGCCGACGAAGAAGGTGAAGGTGCCGGCCATCGCCAGGAAGATGACGATGAAGATGTAGGCGAGCGGCGTCAGGAAGTAGCTGGTCAGCTCGCGCCGGAAGATCGTGTAGATACCCATTTTAGGCTCTAGCCCCTCAGGCCTGCGTGATGCGGCGGAAGACTTCGTCGAGGTGACCGCGCTCGACGCGGATCTCGGCGACTTTCCAGCGGCCATGGCGCATCACCTGGCCGACCTCGGCGATCAGCGAGCGCGCGTCCTTCGGATAGACGGTGAGCACGCCGGCGTACTTGTTGGCCTCGACCGACAGCGCGCCGTCGACGCGCTCGAGCGCCGCCTTGACCGCGTCGGTGTCGGCCTCGTCCTCGAGACGGACGGCAACCGCGTTGTAGTGGCGCGAGAGCTGTTCCAGCTCGACCGGCGTGCCGTCGGCGACGATGCGTCCGCCGGCGATCACCATCGCGCGGGTGCAGATCGCGTCGACCTCTTCGAGGATGTGGGTCGAGATCACGATTGCCTTGTCGTAGGACATCGCCTTGATCAGGCCGCGGACCTCGTGCTTTTGGTTCGGATCGAGGCCGTCGGTCGGCTCGTCCAGCACCAGCACCTCGGGATCGTGCAGCAGCGCCTGGGCAAGGCCCACGCGGCGCTTGAAGCCCTTCGAGAGCGTGTCGATCGACTGGTAGAGGACCTCGCCGAGCTGGGTCTTCTCGACCGCGTCGGCGATCCGGCGCTTGCGCAGCGCCCCGTCGACGTTGCGCACGCGCGCGATGAAGTCGAGGAACGCCGCGGGCGTCATGTCCGGATAGGCCGGCGCGCCCTCGGGCAGGTACCCGATCTTCTTCTTGGCCTCGATCGGGCTGTCCTGGATGTCGAAGCCGCAGACCTTCGCGGTGCCGGCCGTCGGCGCCAGGAAGCCGGTGATCATCTTCATCGTCGTGGACTTGCCCGCGCCGTTCGGCCCAAGAAAGCCCAGCACCTCGCCCCGGTTCACCGAGAACGAGATGTCGTCGACAGCCGTATGCGCCCCGAAACGCTTCGTGAGGCCGTCGATCGCAATCATCTCGGCCATGCCACCCTCTTGTGTCGCTCCCACCCCTTCGCCTCCCTTGCCATCGAATTTTGGCGCCATTTGGGCGGCCAACAGCCGAATTCAAGGGGGATCCGATCCGGTTCCCCGCCCGTATGTTAGCCTCGGGCGGCCGGCGGACGGCGGGGGATAGCATGACAGGTACCGGCTTGGGAATGGGCGCCGCAGAGGCCGGGACCGACTGGCCCCTGGTCATCCGGCGCCTCCGGCTGGTTACCGGGCTCGTCCTTTTCACCTATGTGACGACTCATCTTCTCAACCATGCCGTGGGCCTGATCTCGCTGGAGGCCCTGGAGATGGCTCGGCGCGGTTTCGTGTGGTTCTGGCGGCTTCCGCCGATGACGGTGGCCCTCTACGGCTCGCTCTGGACCCATTTGGGCCTTGCCTTCGTGGCGCTCTACCGGCGGCGCAGCCTTCGGATGCCGCCCTGGGAAGCGGCCCAGCTGCTCCTTGGTCTCTCGATCCCCCCCCTCCTCTTCATTCACATCCTCGGCACCCGGGTCGCCCACACGTTCTACGGGCTCGAGGACCTCTACACCTACGTCCTGCTCGTCCAGTGGGTGTTCTCCCCCGGCTACGCACTCCAACAGGTGGCGGTTCTGCTGATCGCCTGGCTGCATGCGTGCATCGGGCTCCATTTCTGGCTCCGTCTCCGGCCCTGGTACCCCCGCCTGCTTCCTTTTCTCTATGGCGCGGCGCTGCTGGTGCCGGTTCTGGCCCTGGTCGGCTTCGGCGTCTCGGGACGCACCGTCCTCCTGATGTCGACCGACCCGGCCTGGATGCGGCGGATGGCCCAGGCGATCCGTTTCCCGCCAGCCTCCGCCGCCGATGAGATCGACCGTATCGACACCGCGCTCAAGATCGCCTTCTTCGGCCTCCTCGGCGCGACCTTGGCGGCCCGCGTGGTCCGCGACTGGCTGGGTCGCGGCAAGGGCGCCACCGTGACCTATCCCGACGGGAAGATGGTCACCATCCAGCCGGGCATGACCGTGCTGGAGGCGAGCCGGACAGCCGGCATCCCCCACGCCTCGGTCTGCGGCGGCCGCGGCCGCTGCTCGACCTGCCGGGTCCGCCTCGGACACGGGGCGGAGCTGCTGGCGCCGCCGACAGCGGAGGAGCAGAAGGTGCTCGACCGGGTCGCCGCCCCGCCCAAGGTCCGCCTCGCCTGCCAGATCCGCCCGACGCAGAACCTCGAGGTGGCGCCGCTGCTGCCGCCGACCGCGTCGCCCAAGGAAGCGCTCCGCCGCCCGAACTACGTCGCCGGCGCCGAGAAGGAGATCGCGATCCTGTTCGCCGACCTCCGCGGTTTCACCCGCCTCTCCGAGCACAAGCTGCCATTCGACGTCGTCTTCCTGCTCAACCGCTACTTCACCGAGATGGGGCGCGCGATCGAGGAGGCCGGCGGCCGCGTCGACAAGTTCATCGGCGACGGCATCATGGCACTGTTCGGCATCGACTCCTCGCCGGAAGCGGGCGCCCAGACCGCGATCGCCGCCGCCAAGCGGATGGGCGAGAGCCTCGCCGCGCTCAACCGTGCGCTGTCCGCCGACCTGAGCGAGCCGCTCCGCATCGGCATCGGCATCCATCTCGGTCCGGCGATCGTCGGCGAGATGGGATATGCGCGCGCGACGACCGTCACCGCGATCGGCGATGCGGTCAACACCGCGAGCCGGCTCGAGACCCTGACCAAGGAGTTCCAGGCCGAGCTCGTCGTCTCGACCGCGTTGGAAGACGTGGCCAAGGTCGACCTCTCGCGGTTCGAGCGCCATGAGATCGAGATCCGCGGCCGCAGCCAGGTGCTTCCGGTCCGTGTCGTGAAGCGACTGTCCGACCTGCCGTGAAGGCCGCGATTCGCGCTGGCCACGTCGGCGGCGAGGTGACACACTTTCTTTTCAAGGGGGCTGGCTTGAAGGAGACGCCGATGACCGTGCTCGGTCGGGTGTTCCTGGTCCTGGCACTGATCGCGACCTTCGCCGCGACGCCTGTTGCCGCCCAGCCCCTGTCCACCCTCCCGGCGGCCGAGCAGGGCGCCATCCGCCAGGTGATCGAGGCGCAGATCGGCGCCTTCCGTTCAGACGATGGCGAGCGCGCCTTCGGCTATGCCTCGCCTAGCATCCGCCGGATCTTCCGCAGCGCCGAGAACTTCATGGCGATGGTCAGGAACGGCTATCAACCTGTCTATCGGCCGCGCGCGGTCCGCTTCGGCGATCTGGTCGAGGACGGGACGGCGCTGGTCCAGAAGGTCCACGTCACCGGACCGGACGGCGCGCCGGCGCTGGCGCTCTACGTGATGGAGAAGCAGGCCGACGGTACCTGGCGCATCAACGGCTGCATGCTGGCCGAGCCGGAAAACGAAGTTTAGCGACGATGCGGCGCCTCTTCGCGCTCATCCTCGTCTTGCTCTCCGGCCCCGCCGCGGCGGAGATCGTCGATCTCCAGCTCGTGCTCGCCGTCGACGTCTCGCGCTCGGTCGACGACGAGGAGTTCCAGCTCCAGCGCGAAGGCTACGCCAACGCGCTCAGGGATCCGCGGGTGCTCGCCTCGATCACCTCGGGCGGCAACCGCGCGATCGGCGTCACCTACATGGAATGGTCGAACGCGCATCTGCAGAGGCAGATCGTCAAGTGGACCAGGATCAGCGACGGCGAGAGTGCCGCGCTGTTCGCCGAGGCGATCCTCGCCGCCCCCCGCGCCTTTGCCGGTTGGACCTCGATCTCGGGCGCTATCGACTACGCCATCGTGCTGTTCGAGCGAAGCCCGTTCCAGAGCGACCGGATGGTGATCGACATCTCCGGCGACGGTTCGAACAACTCAGGAAGGCCCGTCGCGGAAGCCCGGGACGATGCGCTCAAGCTCGGCATCACGATCAACGGGCTGCCGATCGTCAACGAGCGGCCGAGCCCGTGGCTTCCGGCCGAGCCGAACCTGGACGAGTACTACGTCAAGAACGTGATCGGCGGGCCCGGCTCGTTCATGATCGTCGCCGACGACTTCCACTCGTTCCAGACCGCGATCCTCAACAAGCTGATCCGCGAGATTGCGGCGAATCCCGCTCCGCCGGGCGATCTCGCGGAAATTCGCTAGAGGCCTACTTCACGTCCGAAGCGAGGTGGAAGAGGCAGTCGCCGCGCTCGATCTTGCCGGGAATCCGTTCGCAGAGGACGAGCCCGTTGGTGTTGAACTTGACCTCGACCGGCTCGCGGCCCGGATCGTCCATGAAGTGGACGAAGCCCGCGGTCTGGCCCTTCTTCACCGTGGCGCCCAGCTTGACCACCGGCTCGAACAGGCCGGGATGCGGGGCGTAGACGTAGTAGCTGACGTCCTTCACTTCCATGATGCGGGTCTTCGGCCGCTTCCGGGTGATGTCGGTCTCCTTGACGATGCCCATGTGCTCGAGGATGCCGCGCACGCCGTTCACCGCGACCTTGGTACCGTCGATGTCGACCGTGCCCTTGCCGCCGAGCTCGGTGCCGATGATGGTCGTGCCCGCGCGTTCCGCCGCCGCCGTCGACGTGCGGTTCTCGCCCAGCGCCGTGGTGACGTAGCTGATCGGCGCCGCGAAGGCCTCGAGCAGCGCCTTGATCTTGGCGTCGCGCTTCTTGTCGCCGCCCATGCGGGCGAGCGCGCTCGGGATGTAGTTGAGACTGGAGCCGCCGGAGTGCAGGTCCAGCACCAGGTCGGCCCTGGGCATCAGCTCGGTCTCGATGAAGTGCGAGATCATCCAGGTCGGCGTGCCGTTGGGATCGCCGGGGAAGGTCCGGTTTAGGTTGCCCTGGTCGATCGGCGAAGTGCGCATGCCGGCCTGCGCCGCCGGGAAGTTCGCCATCGGCAGCACGATGACGGTGCCCTTCATGTCCTTCGGGTTCAGGCCCCGGATCAGCTTCGAGTTGGCGATCTGTCCTTCGTACTCGTCGCCGTGGTTGCCCGACATCGACAGCACGGTCGGACCTTTGCCGTTCTTGATGATGGCGATCGGCATCGCGAGGAAGCCGTAGGCCGAGCGATGAACCGAGTGCGGCAGGCGCAGATAGCCGATCTGCTTGCCGTCGGCGTTGAAGTCGAGGTCGGTCGTGATGCGGGACCGCTGTCCTTGAGTCTTGGCCATCGTCTTTGAATCCCCTGCGAGCGTAGAAAAAAGTTAGGCGGCGGCGCGGGCGCCGTGCGCCTTGGCGCGGGCGACCACGTGGTCGACTTCCTCGTCGGTCGTCGACCAGGCCGTGACCATGCGGACGCCGCCGTCGCGGCGGCCGAGGCCGATGCCGTCGGCTTCGAGGCCGGCGATAACCCGTTCGGGCATCTCGATGAAGAGCTGGTTGATCTCGACCGTCTCGATCATGCGCACGCCCGGCACCTGGACCAGGCCTTCGGAGAGGCGCTTGGCTGCGGCATTGGCCTGGCGCGCGAGCTTGAGCCAGAGACCGTTCTCGACATAGGCCCCGATCTGGGCCGCGGCATAGCGCATCTTCGACCAGATCTGGCCAGCGCGGCGCATGCGAAAGCGCAGCTCCTCGGCGATGTCCTTGTTGAAGACGACGATCGCCTCGGCATTCAGCGCGCCGTTCTTGGTCGCACCGAACGAGAGCACGTCGACGCCGATCCGCGTCGTGACCTCGGCGGCAGACGCCCCGATCGCCACGAGCGCGTTCGCCATGCGGGCACCGTCCATGTGGAACTTGAGCCCGTGCTTCTTGGTGATCTCGGCGATGCGCTCGAGCTCCTTGACCGAATAGACCGTGCCGCGCTCGGTCCCGATGGTGAGGTTGACCGCCGCCGGCTGGATCCGGTGCGGCATGCCCTTGCCCGCCGTCCTGATCTTCTCGTCGAGCGCGTCCGGGTCCATGCGGCCGGACTTGGCGCGGATCAGCTGCAGCTTGGCGCCGCCGGTGAAGAGCTCGGCAGCACCGCACTCGCTGGTCTCGATATGCGCGGTCTCCGAGCAGTAGATCGCGCCGTAGTTCGGCGTCATCGCCGAGAGCGCGATCGCGTTCGCCGCGGTGCCGGTCGACGCCAGGAAGACCCAGACCTCGGTGCCGAACAGGTCGGACAGCGCCGCCTTCAGCGCCTTGGTCTCGGGATCCATGCCATAGGGCTGGGCCGGGCCGACGTTGACGCGGGCGAGCGCCGCCATGATTTCGGGCGCCGCCGGGGCGACGTTGTCGGAATACAGGTTGACTGGGAGCATGGGAGGACGTCCGTCGAGTTTTTCGGAGAGGATGATTTCGGATAGGAAACTTGTGCCCGAAGGACGGGCCGAAGGTCAATGCAGCGTCTTCGGTGTCTCGGCCTTGCGGGGAGCCAGCGTGCGGGCGGTCGGGGTGGCGTGGTGAAGGGCCAGCCGCCAGGAGCCGCCTTCGCGGATGAAGATGTTGGTCGCGACGAGGGCGCGCTCGCCGATCATCTCGGTGCACAGCACGACCGCCGTGTCGCCGACGAAGCGCACGCTCTCGTCCTGGCAGCGGATCGGCGGCGTGTCGCTGCTTTCGAGGATGCCGCGCCAGCTTTCCAGGATCTCGGCGCGGCGGGTCAGCGCCTCCCAGCCGGGGTGAACGCAGACGAGGCCCACCGCCTCCGCCCACAGGCTTTCCATGGCGCCCATGTCGCGGGTGCGGAAGGCTCGGTAGAACTCGCGGTTGGCGGTCAGAACCGGGCCGGAATCCTCTGCCTGGGCCTTTTTCCCGGGCACTTCGTTTCCCTTCATTTCAGTAAAGTCTCAATATCGTCTCGGGCAGCATGACAGCCCCCGGGGCGCTGCGCTAGGCTTCTCCCATGCGGCGGATCCTGGCGCTCCTCGCCCTCCTGCTCACGGCCTCTCCGGCCGCGGCCCTGCCCGTCGATCTCGAACTCGTGCTCGCCGTCGACGTGTCGCGCTCGATCGATCCGGACGAAGCACGCCTGCAGCGCGAAGGCTATGTCCGCGCGCTCACCGACGAGCGCGTGGTCCAGGCGATCCGCTCCGGCGTTCATGGCCGCATCGCGCTTACCTACGTCGAATGGGCGGCGGCGAGCGTGCAGTTCACCCTCATCGGCTGGACCCTGATCAGTGACCAGGCGTCGGCCGACGCCTTCGCCGGCAAGCTCGCCGAAGCACCGATGCAGTCGCACAGCCGCACCTCGATCTCCGGCGCCATCGACTATTCGATACAGCTCTTCGGCAAGAACGGCTTCGAGGGCGAGCGGCTGGTAATCGACGTCTCCGGCGACGGCCGCAACAACGACGGAAGGCAGGCGCACCTCGCCCGCAACGACGCGGTCGCCCGCGGCATCACCATCAATGGCTTGCCGATCATCAACGACCGCCCGACCTTCGGATTTCCGCCGGACGCCAATCTCGACGTCTACTACGAGACCGACGTGATCGGCGGTCCCGGCGCCTTCATGATCGTCGCCCGCAACTTCGAGCAATTCGGCGAAGCCATTCTCGCCAAGCTGATCCGAGAGATCGCGCAGACCAACGACGATCTCCGATTCTGACCTGCCAAACCTCAAGGACTCTCCCATGACTGCCCTCGCCAACCAGCGCGTCGCCTATCTGAACGGCCAGATCCTGCCTGAGAGCGAGGTCCGCGTGTCGTTCCGCGATCGCGGCTACAAGTACGGCGACGCCGTCTTCGACATGACGCGGACCTTCGGCCACAAGGTCTTCAAGCTGCAGGAGCACATCGACCGCTTCTACCGCTCGCTCCGCTACGTCCGCATCGATCCGGGCATGAGCCCGAAGGAGATGATCCAGAAGAGCGAGGAGGTGCTGGAGCGGAACATGCACCTGCTCGACAAGCACGACGACTACTGGCTCGGCCAGCGCGTCAGCCGCGGCGTCGACAACGTCATGGGCGAGCAGCCGATCCAGACCGGCCCGACCGTGGTGATCGAGTGCACGCCGCTGCCGCTGAAGGCACGCGCCAACTTCTATCGGGCCGGGCTCGACGTCGTGGTGCCGTCGACCCGCCGCGTGGCGCCCAGCATGCTGAGCCCGCGCGCCAAGACCCACAACTACCTGAACATGATCATCGGCGAGCAGGAGGCGAAGGCGACCAACCCGAACTCCTGGGCGGTGCTGCTGGACGAGAACGGCAACCTCGCCGAAGGCATCGGCTCCAACATCTTCATCGTCCGCGACGGCGTCGTGTTCACCCCATCGGAGCGCTACGTGCTGCCGGGCGTCAGCCGGCAGACGGCGATGGACATGGCGAAGGACCTGGGCATCAAGCTGGTCGAAGGCGACATCGACCTGTTCGACGCCTATGTCGCCGACGAGGCCTTCATCACCTCCACCAGCTTCTGCATCTGCCCGGTGCGCTCGATCAACGGCAACCCGATGGCGGAGCACGCGATCCCGGGTCCGGTGACGAAGAAGCTGATGGACGCCTACGTCAAGTTCGTGAACTACGACTGGGTCCAGCAGTATCTGCGCCACGCCTGAGCGGCGCCTCGCCTGAGGCAGCGGCGCGGGCCGAGCGGGCCCGCGCCAGCGTCTCGCCGTTCGCCGCCGCCCAGGCCGCGAGCGTATCCAGGACCGGTTGAAGCGACGCGCCGGTCTCGGTCAGCCAGTACTCGACCTTCGGCGGCACGACCGCATGGACCCGGCGGCCGACGAGGCCCACCGACTCCAGCTCGCGAAGCTGCTTGGTCAGCTCCTTCTGCGTGATGTTCGGGATCGCACGGGACAGTTCCGTGAACCGCATGTCGCCCCTGGCGCGCGCCAGCGCCAGGATGATCGGCACCGCCCATTTGTTGGCGATCAGGTCGAGTACGGAACCGATCAGCAGGCGGCAGGTTGTGCCGTCGTAGGCGTGGCGCTCGGCGATGTCGATAGTATCCATAGGGTAAGTATGCCCCAAAAAGGTGCCTACTTGCAAAATGATAGCGTTGACGAGCAAATCCCGTCACCCGCCGCCGCGCCCCGCGGTTGGCCTCCAGGGAGACGACCCGCATGCCCAAGCTGACGCTCTATTTCGGACCAGGCGCCTGTTCGCTAGTGCCTCACATCACGCTGGAGGAGGCGGGTGCTGCCTTCGAGGCGAAGCCGATCTCGCTCCGCAAGGGCCATCAGCGGACGCCTGAATACCTGGCGCTCAATCCGAAGGGGAAGGTCCCGCTGATGCTGGTCGACGGCAAGCCGCTGACCGAGAACATCGCGATCGCCTACTACCTGGCGAAAAGCTTTCCCGCGGCGAAGCTGCTGCCGATGGGCGACCTCAATGCCGAAGCCGAGGCGATGTCGCTGCTGGGATGGTGCGGTTCCGGCATCCATCCGCGCTTCGGCGCGCTGTTCGCCCCGCAGAAGCTCTGCGACCTGCCCGACAGCGCCGACAACGTGAAGAAGCTCGCGGCCGAGGACACGGCGAAGAACTTCGCGATGGTCGAGAAGATGCTGGCCGGCAAGGAGTGGATCCTCGGCCAGTGGTCGGTCGTGGACGCCTATCTCTTCGTGTTCTGGCGCTGGGCCGGCTTCCTCAAGCTCGATCTCTCGGGCTATCCGAACTACGCCAAGCACGCCGCCCGCATGGCGGAGCGCCCGAGCGTGAAGCGCGCGCTCGAGCGCGAGACCTCCGCCCAGGCCGAGCTCGATAAAGCCGCCTGAAACGTGAAGGGGCGGGTCTTTCGACCCGCCCCTTCATCATTCGCGATGTCCGATGCGTCAGACCTGCTGGATCGCCGACAGGCGCCAGTGGTCGCCGGGGCGGCGGACGAAGGTCCAGACCTCCTCGATCTCGACCGGCCGGTTCTTGTCGCCTTCGACCACCTGGCCCGAAGTCGTGTCGACCGTGTAGTCGCGGGCCGACCAGCGGAGATAGGCGGTCGCGTAGTCGATGCCGTTCTCCGACCAGGCCTCGGTACCCTCGCCCTTCAGCAGGCTCACGTCCTCGACCCGATTGGCGAGGCCCTTGCCCTTGAGCTCGGCGAGCTGGCCCGAGAAGTAGGCCGACATCTCTTCGGTCAGAAGCGGCTTGAGCGCCTCGGTGTCGCCGCGGCCCCAGGCCGTCTGGATGTCCATGAGAAGCCGGCCGAAGGTCTCCTGGTCGGACGACCCGATGTCGACATCGGAGGTCGGCACGCTGCCGGCGCCGAAACCGCTGCCAAGCGGGCCACCGGGGCCGCCCCGAAGACCGGTCAGGTCGACCGGGCCGCGCTGCAGCGCCTCGGGCGACATCCGCTGCGCCTCGTTGCGCCGACGGAAGAAGGCGAATGCGAGGAAGCCGATGCCGCCGATCACCAGCCACGGCAGCAGGCTGCCGATCATGGAGCCGGTCGGCGACGCCTCGGGATTCTGCGCCGCCTGTGCCGCGTTCTGGCTGCCGAACAGCATGTTGCCGATGAACGAGCCGGCGAGGCCGGCCATGATGCCGGTCATCAGCGGGCTGCCCATGCCGAAGCCGGGACGCTGCTGCGCGAAGCCGCCAGGGGCGGCCGGCTGCGGCGCGGTCTGCTGCTGGGCGACAGGCGCCCGCTGCTGCTGCGGCGCCGTGGTCGACCGCTCGATCGGGCGGCCGGCGCCCGACGAATCGAAGGTGCGCGAGCCGCGGCTGCCCTGGCTCGACCGGCTGCCTGCGGCGGCCTCCGCCAAGGTCGGGGTCAGCACCAGAAGCCCGGCAACGAGGGCTGTCGCGACGAGGCCGCCCTTCTTGAACAACATATTTAACCTCCCCTGAAGAAACCCAGCCCAGTATGTAGTGGTTATGGCACGGATATTCCAGCCCGTGCCCTCGACCGTCGCGGCCGGCTTGGCTATAACGCGGCCGGACTCATCCGGGGGGCGTAGATGGCTCGACTTGCAACGGTTTTCGGCGGATCCGGCTTCGTCGGCCGCTATATCGTCCGCCAGCTCGCGCGCGACGGCTGGCGGGTCAACGTCGCCGTCCGGGATGCCGAGTACGCCAAGTTCCTGAAGCCGATGGGCGACGTCGGCCAGGTCACCCCGATGGCGGTATCGATCCGCGACAAGGCGGCCGTCGCCGCCGCGGTCGCCGGCGCCGAGGTCGTCATCAACCTCGTCGGGGTTCTCTACGAGTCCGGCAGCCAGAATTTCGAGGCGATTCACCACCAGGGCGCCAAGGCAGTCGCCGAGGCCGCCGCTGCGGCCGGCGTCGCCCGGCTCATCCACATCAGCGCCATCGGCGCCGACGCCGCCTCTCCGTCGCTCTACGCGCGGACCAAGGCAGCCGGCGAATCCGCAGTCCGCGCCGCCTTCCCCGGCGCCACGATTTTCCGCCCGAGCCTGGTGTTCGGGCCCGAGGACGGCTTCTTCAACCGCTTCGCCGGTCTCGCCCGCGTGATGCCGGCGCTGCCGCTGTTCGGCGGCGGCAAGACCCGCTTCCAGCCGGTCTATGTCGGCGACGTCGCCGAGGCGGTCATCAGAGCACTCAACGACGAGAAGACCGCGGGGCAGACCTATGAGCTCGGCGGGCCGACGATCTATACCTTCCGCCAGCTGATGGAGCTGATGCTGCGCGAGATCAGGCGCAAGCGCTGCCTCGTCAGCGTGCCGTTCCCGATCGCGCGGCTGGAAGCTCGCCTGCTGCAGGTGCTGCCGGTGCCGCCGCTCACCGTCGACCAGGTCCGCCTGCTCGAGCGCGACAACATCGCGGCATCCGGCGTCCCCGGCCTGGTCGAGCTCGGCGTCAGGCCGACGCCGGTCGAGGCGGTGATCCCCTCGTATCTCGACCGCTTCCGTCCGGGCGGCCGCTTCTCGGCGGCGGCGTAGCGGCATGTCCAGCCGCTTCGAGCACGGCGTCGAACGCGTCATCCTCAACAGCCGCTGGCTGTTGACGCCGTTCTATCTCGGCCTCGTGCTGGTCGTGGTCGCCCTCGGCGTCACGTTCTTCCGCGAACTCTGGCACCTCTATCACATCATCTTCACCGCCGGCGAAGCCGAGGTCGTGCTGATGGTGCTGTCGCTGGTCGATGTCGTGCTGGTAGCGAACCTGATCGTCATGGTGGTGATCAGCGGCTACGAGAACTTCGTCTCGGACATCGCGATCGGCGAGAACGAGGAAGCGCCCGACTGGCTCGGCAAGATCGACGCCGGGAACCTGAAGGTGAAGGTCGCCGCGGCGATCGTCGCAATCTCCTCGATCCACCTGCTGCGGGCGTTCCTGAACATCAACGAGCTTGGCGAGAGCAAGATCGTCCTGCTGATGATCATGCACCTGGTGTTCGTATTCTCGGCGCTGCTGCTGGCCTACCTCGACAAGATCTCGGGCCACGCGTCGAAGGCGCACTAGCCGAAAAGCGTCACCGCGAAGAGACCGAACGCGAGTCCGGGACCGAAGGGAATCCGGCTGGCGAGGCTGGGCCCCCTGCGGGACAGATAGGCGATCCCCACGGCAGCCAGCGTTGCCAGCGCCGCCACCAGCAGCACCGGGCCGATGCCCGCGGCACCGACCCAGGCACCGCCGGCCGCCATCAGCTTGACGTCGCCGAGCCCGAGCCCTTCGCGTCCCCTTATCCGCCGGTGGATGGCGCGGACGAGCCAGAGCAGCCCACCGCCAAAGACCGCTCCGGCGACAGCCGCCGGAATGTCGCCGACGAGCCACGCCTGAAGGAGGCCAAGGGGCAGAAGCGGCCAGACGAGAGCATCCGGCAGCAGCTGGCGGCGGAGATCCACCACGACGAGTGCGGTCAGGATCGCGCCGAGAAGCGCATGGGCAAGAACCACCGGCCACGGCCCGCCGCTCCAAAAGGCGAGAAGGAAAGCCGCCGCCGATCCGGCCTCGATCGCCGCGTAGTCGACGGGAACCGGGGCTCCGCAATGCCGGCATCTGCTCCCGAGCGCGAGCCAGGAGACTACGGGCACGAGGTCGCGGACGGTGAGCGCCGCCCGGCAGGCCGGGCAGATCGACCGGCCGGTCCAGAACGAGGTGCGGGCATAGGTCGACTCGCCGTCGATGGCCGCCCCGAGCCGGGCCTGGGCGGCGCCGAGGAAGCTGCCGACCGCAGCGAAGCCGGCGGCGGAGGCCACCACCAGCACAGGATCGGCCGGAAAAGGCTGAAGCCAGGACAGCATCGGGGCGGACGATGCCCCCGGCCTCACCGGGGCGCAAGGTTGACAGGCCCCGCCCCCTCAAGTAGCCGGAGCCGAGCATGATCCATCCCGTGATCCTGTCGGGCGGCACCGGCAGCCGTCTCTGGCCGATGTCGCGCGCGCTCTTTCCGAAGCAGCTGCAGCCGCTGGTCGGCTTCCACAGCCTGCTGCAGGACACGGCCCTCCGGGTCGCCGATCCCTCGCGCTTCCACGCCCCGGTCGTGGTCTGCAACGCCGAGCATCGCTTCGTCGTCGCCGAGCAGCTTCGCCAGGTCGACCGGCCGGCGGCGGCAATCCTGCTGGAGCCGATGGCACGCAACACCGCGCCCGCGATCGCCGCGGCCGCCGAGGCGCTCCTCGCCCGCGATCCCGATGCGGTGATGCTGGTGCTTCCGTCCGACCACGCGATGATCCGGCCGGAGCCGTGGCTCGCCGGCGTCTTCGCGGCCGAGGCGACGGCACGGTCGGGATCCATCGTCACCTTCGGCATCAGGCCGGCGCGCGCCGAGACCGGGTACGGCTACATCCGTGCCGGTGCCGCGATCGCCGATGCCGGCCCGTGCCGGAAAATCGAGGCCTTCGTCGAGAAGCCGGACCAGGCGACCGCCGAAAGGCTGGTCGCGGACGGACGTCACTACTGGAATGCCGGCATCTTCCTTCTCTCCGCCCGCGCCTATCTCGACGAGCTGAGGCGCCACGAGCCGAAGATCGCGGACGCGGCATCTGCGGCGGTGGCAATGGGTCGTCGCGATCTCGACTTCCTCAGGCTGGACGCCGACGCCTTCTCGTCGGCGCCGTCGCGCTCGATCGACTATGCGGTGATGGAGAGAACCGATCACGGCGTCGTCGTCGCCGTCGATCCCGGCTGGAGCGACGTCGGCTCGTGGCGGGCGCTGCATGAGATCGCGCCGCAAGACGAACATGGCAATGTCCGCATCGGCGACGTCCTTGCGGCCGGCACCCGCAACTCCTATCTCCGCTCGAACGGACGCCTGCTGGTGACCGTCGGCGTCGAGGACCTGGTCGTCGTCGCCGACCCCGACGCTGTGCTGGTCGCACGCCGCGACCGCGCGCAGGAGGTCAAAGGCGTGGTCGAGGCGCTCGCCGCCGCCGGGCGCGCGGAGGCGACTTCGCCCGCCGTCGTCTACCGGCCGTGGGGTCACTACAGGAACGTCGACTCCGGCGCGGGATTCCAGGTGAAGCGCATCGTGGTCAATCCGGGAGGCCGGCTCTCCCTGCAGCGTCATGCGAAGCGCTCGGAGCACTGGGTCGTCGTCGCCGGCGTCGCCGAAGTGACCGTCGGCAGCGAGACCCGTAGGCTGGGGCCGACCGAATCGGTCGTCGTCCCCGCCGGTGCTGCCCACCGCCTGGCGAATCCAGGCGACGAGGACCTCCATCTGATCGAGGTGCAGTCGGGGGCCTATGTCGGCGAAGACGACATAGAGCGGCTGGACGACGCCTACGGAAGGGCGTAAGCCGTTGGCATCATGGATGAACTGCCGGGAGAGACGGAATTCCGCCCGATGACGGACGCGCTACCCAACCCGGAGCGGCTGTACCGGCCGATCGCCTTCGCCGCGCCCGAGCGGCTGTCGGAGCTCTCGGCCTGGACGGAGCACACGCCGTTCGCGATGTGGGCGGTCGAGGCGATCCGGCCGCGCGTCCTGGTCGAACTCGGGTCCCATGCCGGCGTGTCCTACTGCGCCTTCGCCCAGGCGGTGAAGCAGCTCGGCCTCGGCACATCCTGCTATGCGATCGACACTTGGCAGGGCGACGAGCACACGAACAAGTCGGCCGCCGCCTATGCCGGCAACGTCTACGACAATCTCCGCCAGCACCACGACGCGCGCTACGGCAGCTTCTCGACGCTGATCCGCTCGACCTTCGAAGAAGCGGTCACTGGCTTTGCCGACGGCTCGATCGACCTTCTGCATATCGACGGCTATCACACCTACGAGGCGGTTCGTGGCGACTTCGAGACCTGGTTTCCGAAGCTGAGCCCGCGCGCCGTCGTCCTCTTCCACGACATCAACGAGCGGGGAGGCACCTTCGGTGCCTGGCGTTTCTGGGACGAGGTCAAGGGACGCTACCCGTCCTTCGACTTCCTGCACGGCCACGGGCTCGGCGTGCTCGCGGTCGGCGCGGAACAGCCGGACGCGATCCGCTGGCTGACCGGACTCGGCCCGGCTGCCGTCGCCACGGTACGCGACTTCTTCGCCGGCCGCGGACGGTCGATCCAGCTCGAGGTCGACCTCGAGCGGAGCGATCGGCACTGGAAGGCCGCCGAGACCCACGCGGAGAACATGACCAGGGCGCATGACGCGGTGCGCGCCGAGTTGACGGCCGCTCGTGAGACGGCACGGGTCGAGCTCTCCGCCGCCCTGACGGAGCTGCACGAAGCCAATCTCCGCACCCAGGCCGAGCACGAGCACGCGACCTGGCGCCAGGGCGTCATCGACGAGGCGCATCGCCGGATCGCCGTCGTCGAGGGCGAGGTCCAGGCGAAGGCGGAGCAGATCGGCGAGCTCAAGACCGTCGAGGCGCAGCTGCGCCAGCATCTCCAGGCTACGACCGAGGCGACCGCTCGGCAGGTCCAGGCACTGGAGCGACGCATCCACGGGTTCGAGACATCGACTTCCTGGCGCCTGACGGCGCCGCTGCGCGGCCTCGGCCGAAGGGTCGGCCGCTTCCGCCGCCTCCTCCGATCGAACGGGCACGACGTCGAGCTCGTGCGCTGTCCGCCGGCGGAGACCTCCCATACACCGACCGGGCATGCCGACTGGTACGAGGTCTCGTCGTCGCGGGGATGGCTGCCGAACCGCTGGATCTCCTTCAGCTACCTCGGCCCGGCCTATGACGGCACGGTCTTCGTTACGATCTACGCCGATCCGGGCGACGGCAAATGGCAGGCGATCGGCGTGCCGGCGATTCATGGACGGCTCGATGCGTTTCTCCTGCGCCTCCCCGATGGCCTCGTCGCGCTTCGCGTGAAGGTCCAGGGTTCCGGCGATCCGGTTCCAGGCACGCCTCAGCTCCTCATCCGCGAGATCGGTTCCGCCGAGCTCGCCCTTCGCCTCCTCTGGCGACAGCGCGGCCGCCTGCCTCGTGCATTCCGCCATCTGATGCAGCACGGGCTGAACGCAACGGTTGCCCGCGCGGCGACCGCCTTCGGCGAGGCCGGCGCCGACCTGTATCAGCGCTGGATCGAAGCCTATGACACGCTGACGAACGCCGACCGCGCCGCGATCGCAGCCCACATCCAGACGCTCCGCAGCCGTCCGCTGATCTCGGTGGTGGTACCGGTCTACAACCCGAGCGAGGCGCATCTCCGGGGAATGCTGGACTCCGTCCTGGCGCAGCTCTACCCGAACTGGGAGCTCTGCCTCGCCGACGACGCCTCGACCGCGCCCCACGTACGGCAGGTGCTGGAAGAGTACGCACGCCGGGACCAACGGGTGAAGGTTACGTTCCGCGAGAAGAACGGCCATATCTCGGCCGCCAGCAATACGGCGATCGAGATGGCGTCGGGAAGCCATGTTGCGCTTCTCGATCATGACGACCTTCTCGCCGAGCATGCGCTCTACATCGCCGCCGTCGCCATCAACGATCATCCGGACGCCGACGTCCTCTACTCGGATGAGGACAAGATCAACGACGCCGGCCGCCGTACCGAGCCCTACTTCAAGCCCGACTTCGGGCTCGATCTCGTTTTCGGCCAGAACTATGTGAGCCATCTCGGCGTCTACCGCCTCGACGCGATCAAGGCGGTCGGCGGCTTCCGTCTCGGCTTCGAAGGGAGCCAAGACTACGACCTGATGCTGCGCGTCGTCGCCCGCACCAAGGGCCCGGTCGTGCACATGCCATGGGTGCTCTATCACTGGCGGCTGTTCCCTGGCGCCGGCACCTTCTCCTCGACCCAGATCGAGAAGGCATCCGAGGCCGCGAGAAAAGGCATCACCGAACATCTCCGCGGAAAGGGCGTCGAGGCCGACGTCCAGCCCTGGCTGCATGCCTATCACCGCGTCGTAAGGCCGGCCCCGGTGACTTGGCCCAAGGTGTCGATCATCGTCCCGACGCGCGACCACCTCATGGTCCTTAAGACTTGCGTCGACGGCGTGCTCAAGCGCACCGACTATCCCGACATCGAGCTGGTGATCGCCAATAACGACAGCAGCGAACCGGAGACGCTGGCCTATTTCGACTCGCTCCGCGGTGACGCCCGCGTGCGCGTCCTCGACTTCCCCGGCCCCTTCAACTACTCGGCGATCAACAACGGCGCGGTCCGTGCCTCGACGGGCGAGATCGTGCTGCTCCTCAACAACGACATCGAGATCATCGAGAGCCATTGGCTCAAGGAGATGGTCAAGCACGCCGTCAGGCCCGAGGTCGGCGCGGTCGGCGCCAAGCTGCTCTACCCGGACAACACCATCCAGCATGGCGGCGTCGTCCTCGGCCTCAACGGCGTCGCCGGACATCTTCATGCCGGCGTGCCGGCCGACTCTCCGGGCTATTTCGGCTGGCTCAGGATCGCTCGGAACGTGTCGGCGGCAACCGCCGCGTGCCTCGCGTTCCGGCGCTCGGTCTTCGACGAGGTCGGCGGACTGAACGAGGTCGATCTCAAGGTCGCCTTCAACGATGTCGATCTCTGCCTCAGGATCACCGAGAAGGGCTACCAGATCGTCTGGACGCCTGAAGCGACGCTCTATCACTGGGAATCGAAGAGCCGCGGCAACGATCTCCAGCCGCAACATCTCGAACGCTTCAAGAGCGAGATCGCCTTCATGCGCGAACGATGGGGCGGCCGCCTCGATACCGACCCCTTCTTCAATCCCAACCTCTCGCTTTCGACCGCGCATCCGGTCATGGCCTTCCCGCCAAGGCGCGAACGCCCCTGGCACGCCTTCCTGAAGCCGTCGACGGCCGCCGCGTGAGCATCGCGGCACCTCCGACGGGCCAGGATCGGCGTCACCCGGTCGCGACCAACGAGACCCGTTCCCGCATCGATTTCAGCCCGATCGCGCCCTTTCTCGATCTCTGGCGCAACCGCGCGCTGCTGGCGGCAATGACCCGCCGCGAGATCGAGAGTCGCTATCGCGGTTCGGCACTGGGCTTTCTCTGGTCACTGGCGACTCCGCTCCTGACGCTGGTCGTCTACACCTTCGTCTTCAGCGTGATCTTCCGGGTCAGATGGGGCGCCTCGACCGCAGGGCACGGCGAGTTCGCGCTGGTCGCCTTCGCCGGGCTCCTGGTCTTCACCTGCTTCTCCGACTGCGTGACGCGCGCCCCGACCCTCGTCCTGGCGCAGGCCAACATGGTGAAGAAGGTGGTCTTCCCGGTGCAGATCCTGCCCGCGGTCATCCTGGGCGGAGCGCTGTTCCATCTCCTCATCGCGACCGCGGTCCTGCTGGTGATCGCAGCGTTCCTCGGCTTCACGCCTGGGATAACCGCGCTCGCCTTCCCGCTGGTCCTGGCTCCGCTCCTGCTCGGCATCCTTGGCATCACCTGGGCGGTATCGGCCGCCGGCGTCTATTTCCGCGACCTCGGCCAGGCAATCGGGCTGCTGGTCACGCTGCTGATGTTCCTGATTCCGATCTTCTATCCGATCGGCGCGGTGCCGGAGGCCTTCCGGCCGATCATCACGCTCAACCCGCTGGCCATTCTGGTCGAGGAGGCGCGCGGCGTGCTGCTCTGGGGACGCTCGCCCGACTGGGTCCAGCTCGCCTGGGTCGGGCTGCTGGGCTGGGCGGTCGCCTGGGGCGGCTACCTTTTCTTCATGAAGCTCCGGCGCGGCTTCTCGGACGTGCTCTAGCAAGATGCCCGGCGAGCCGATCCTCCGTGCCCGAAACCTGTCTAAGAGCTATCGGCTCTACGCCAGTCCGCGTGACCGCCTCATGGAGTCGCTGTGGCGCGGCCGCCGCAAGCTCCATCACGAGCTTAAGGCCGTCGACGACATCTCGCTCGACGTCGACCGTGGCGAGACCGTCGGCGTCATCGGCCGCAACGGCGCCGGCAAGTCGACCTTCCTCCAGCTCGTCACCGGCACCGTGCAGCCCACATCCGGCACCATCGAGGTGCATGGCCGCATTGCGGCACTCCTCGAGCTCGGCGCCGGCTTCAACCCGGACTTCACCGGCCGCGAGAACATCCACCTGAACGCGGCGCTCCTCGGCCTCACGCCCCGGGAGATCGCCGAGCGCTACGATTCCATCGTTGCCTTCGCCGAGCTCGGCGAGCACATCGAGCGGCCGGTTCGAACATATTCGAGCGGCATGTACATGCGGCTCGCCTTCGCGGTCGCGGCTCATGTCGACGCCGACCTGATGATCGTCGACGAGGCGCTATCGGTCGGCGACGCATTCTTCGCCCAGAAGTGCATCCGCTTTCTTCGCAAGTTCCAGGAAACCGGGTCGATCCTCTTCGTCAGCCATGACACCGGTGCGATCCTGAGCTTCTGCGATCGGGTCATCTGGCTCGAACATGGCCGCGTCCGCGCCATCGGCCCGGCGAAGGTCGTCGTCGAGGACTACCTGGCCGATGCCGCGAAAGGCGCGCCTGCCGAGGGCGAGAGCGGCCCGCGCCCGCGCCGGCACCTGATCGACGAGTCCGGCCGGCCGGCGTCGGCGATCGACGGCCGGCTCCGCCTCATCAACGCCAGCCAGCATCGGAACGACATCGAGCTTTTCGCTTTCAAGCCCGACGGCGCCTCCTTCGGCAAGGGACAGGCCGAGATCGTCGGCGTCCGGCTGGAGACCGAGGACGGACAGCCCCTTTCCTGGTGCGTCGGCGGCGAGATGGCGACGCTGGCGATCGACGTCCTCGCGCACGAGGCGATCGCGAGGCCGATCGTCGGATTCCTGGTCAAGGACCGTCTCGGACAGCACCTGTTCGGCGACAACACCTATCTCAGCCACGCCGGCGACGCGGTTCCGATGGCCGCAGGCGAGACGCTGCGTGCGCGCTTCCGCTTCCGCATGCCGCTCCTCGCCACCGGCACCTACACGGTCGCGGTCGCAGTCGCCGACGGCGACGTCACCGACCACATCCAGCACCACTGGATCCACGACGCGCTCGCCTTCACCTCGCACGCGTCCAGTGCGGCGACCGGCCTCGTCGGCGTCCCCATGCACGAGATCTCGATCGAGAGGACGTCCGGCTGATGCACCTCAGCTCCTACCAGCACATGCAGGACCTGATCGGCCGGTATCTCGACCGCGGCAGGCGCCTGGAGATCCTCGACATCGGCTCGTCCGACGTGGTCGACCCGGACCCGGCGCAGCCCGGCAGCTACCGGCCGCTGTTCGAGAACCCGGGCTGGCGCTATCGCGGCATCGACATAGCGCCCGGCAAGAACGTCGACATCGTGATGTCCGACCCCAACCGGCTGCCGCTTCCCGGCGGCACCGCCGACCTGATCGTCTCGGGCCAGGCCTTCGAGCACGCTGAGTTCTTCTGGGTCCTCTTCCTCGAGATGGCGCGAGTCACCAAGCCCGGCGGTCACATCTTCCTGATCGCGCCGTCACGTGGGCCCGAGCACCGCTACCCCACCGACTGCTGGCGCTTCTATCCGGACGGCTATCGGGCTCTCGCAAAGTATTCGGGGCTCGAGCTGGTCGAGGTCACCACCGACTGGGCACCGCATCCCGTCCCCGACAGCGCGCAATGGGGCGACACGGTCGGGGTATTCCGCCGCCCGCCCGGCGGATCCTGGCGCGCGGCACTGCGGGGCGCGCTGGTCGGCCTGGCGAGCCGGATCGTCTAGGGCGGGCTTTCGCCAAGATTTCGCCGTACCTATATGCTCTGCTCGGACTAGGACGTTCCTCCGAGCCTTCCATGACCCGTATCCGGATCCTCTGCGCTGCTGCCGCGATCGCCTTGACGGCCGTGGTTCCCGCGCGCGGAGACCTGACCAGCTACGCTCGCGTGCTCGACGACGGGAGCCTCTCGGTCAACGGACGGCACGTACGGCTTCACGGCGTCTCGATCCCTCCCTCGGATAGGATCTGCAACTCGACCGACATGCCGGGCGCCTGCGGTCCGCGGTCGGTTCTGCAGCTCACGCGCAAGATCGGCTCGGAGTTCGTGCATTGTCGCGATCTCGGCCGCGACGACGCGGGCGCGATGCTCGGGCGCTGCACCGTTCTCGGCGAGGATCTCGGCGGCTGGATGGTGCTGAACGGCTGGGCGATGGCCGGGCAGGATGCGCCGTTCGAGTACGTGCAGTGGGAGCGGCTGGCGGAATCGCGACGCGTCGGCATCTGGGGACAACCGGTCGACGTGATCGTTCGCCCCCGACCGCGGCCCGTGCGCCCGCCGCACCCGCAACCTCCCAAGCCCGGCACGTGAGCGCAGCCGCGACGCCCGCATCGGCCATCACCAAATGGCTGCTGACCGAGGGCGGACGTTTCGAGTCATCGACCGCATTCGTCGAAAAAGCCGCCGAGCGCCTGATCGAGGGCGGCGTGCCGCTGTTTCGGATGGGCCTGACCATGACCCATCTGCATCCGGTCTACCGAGCGTCGACGTCCGAATGGGTCCGAGGAACGCCGGCGCGCGACATCGCGCGCCGACGAGACCTGATGGGCTCACGCGTCTTCTCCCACAGCCCGATCGCCCAGGTCATGCGGACGCGGGAGCCGCTTCGCCGCCGACTGGTCGGGCCGGAAGCCGAGTTCGACTTTCCAGTTCTCGAAGAGCTGCGCGACAAGGGGCTTACCGACTACTACGTGATGCCGCTCGACATGGGGCCTAGGCTACAGGGCGGCATCGTCACTTACGGCTCGGACCATCCGGACGGATTCCAGCCGGATCACCTCAAGCTTCTCGATGCAACCGTGCCGGCCCTGGCGGCGATAGGCCAGATCTACGCGAGCCGGCGGTCGATCGAAGGGCTGATGAACACCTATGTCGGCGCCGAGCCGACGCGGCGGATCTTGAACGGTGAGGTCGTGCAGGGCGTCGGCCACACGGTGCGCGCCGTCGTCTGGTGGTGCGACCTCCGCAACTTCACGTCCCTTTCGGAAAGCCTGGCGCGCGATGAGATGCTGGGCCTTCTCAACACCTACTTCTCCGCCGCGGTCGAATCGGTGACCGAGGCCGGCGGCGAGGTGCTCAAGTTCATGGGCGACGCCATCCTCGCGATCTTCCGCTGCGAGAACGGCGACGGCGACGCGGCGACCCGCGCGCTCACCGCCTCGCGGTCCCTGGTCGCCAAGCTCGCGGCCATCAGCGGCGAGCGCGCCGGCGCCAACTATCCCGAGATCCGCTGCGGCATCGCGGTCCATCTGGGGCCGGTCATGTACGGCAACATCGGCGCGCCCGAGCGGCTCGATTTCACCGTGATCGGGCCCGCGGTCAACCTGGTGAGCAGGCTCGCCCAGCTCTGCAAGCCGCTCGGCGAGCAGATCGTGCTGTCGGCCGAAGCGGCGAAGGCAGCGGCGACCGAGATGCGGCCGCTCGGCCGCCACAGCTTCAAGGGCATCGCCGGCGAGCGCGAGGCGTTCGCCCCGGCCGGCACCTAGGCCGCGATCGTCCGGGCCGGGGGGAAGTGAAGCGTCGCGACCGAACCGCGACCCGGCGCCGGACCGACGCTCATCCGGCCGCCGTGGCGTTCCGCCAGCGCCTTCACCAGCGGCAAGGTCAGCGCCGAAGCCCCGCCCGGTCCTTCGGCGCGCGATAGCGCCACCTCCGCATCCGGATGGCCGAAGCCCTGGCTCGCACTCTCGACTGAGAGCGCGAGGCCGCCGGACGGCTCGCGCGCGACCCGGACATGGACCTGGCCGCCGCTCTCTCCGGCCCGGATCGCCAAGTCGAGCAGGCGGCGCATCATCTGGCGGAGCCGGCTCGGATCGGCCGAGAGGCGCGGCATGTCGACCGGCAGGCTGTGCATCAGCGCGATCCGGCTGCGGTCGGCCTGGCCACGCATCTGGTCCAGCGTCTGCGCGATGAACGGCCCGAGGTCGATCGTGCGTTCGTCGAGCTTGAGCTGGCCGGCGTCGATCAGCGCCAGGTCGTGGACATCCTCGAGCAGCTGCGCCAGGCGCTGGCCGTCGCCGCGTATCCGCTGGGCGTATTCGCGCTGCTTGTCGTTGAGCGGCCCGGCGGCGCCCAGCGCCAGCACGTCGGAAAGGCCGACCACCGTCTTGACTGCCGCCGCCAGCGTCTGCTCGAGCCGGAGAAGGAACTGGGAGAGGTCGCGGCGGCTGGCATCCGCCGCGGCCGAGCCGACGGTGAGCCTGGCCGCTTCGTCTTCGAGCGATCTGACCTCGTCTCGGGCACGGCGGATCGCCGGGGAGATCGCCAATGCCGACAGCAGGAGCACCAGCAGCGCGGCGGCGGCCGTCGCATATTGGACCTGCGTCACGACCTCGGCGCGCGCGCGCCCTTCGGCCTCGTTGCGACCTGCCAGTCGATCGAGAAGCGCCGGCAGGCGCTCAGGACCCAGCTCCGCGATCGTGCGGTAGACCGGCCGCTCGGCGACATCGGCCGCCTCGATGTCGACGAGAGCGCGCCCGGCGGTGAGGAAATTGTCGAGGGCGCCCTGCACGTCGGCCGGCAAGGGCGCGCGGCGCGCCAGGCGCTGGCGCTGCTGCTGCATCTCGTCGAGGACGACCGCGAGCCGGATGCGCGCTTCGCTGCGCACGCCGTCGTCGGGAGACGTGAGATCGCGGGCGGCGAGGCTCGCCTTCACCGCGAGCGTGCCGAGCCAGCCGGAAAGGCTGACGGCCACCGCCGGCTCTCCAAGATTTTCGACGGCCTTGCGCTGGGCGACCGCGCCACCAGCGACGACGGCAAGGAGAACCAGGAAGGCGATGACGCCTCTGACGGCGACGGATCGCACGCCGCGGCGGGTCGTCGGGCTCGCGTCGGGGGCGGTCATTGGCGCCTACAATGCCAAGGACTTGGCCGAGGCGAAACCCGATTCGGGAACGCGCCGACGGGAGAATATGGTTAACGGCTAGGCGCGGAACAGACGTCCGCGACCGCCGAGCGGCTCCGAGATGCGGGCGAGCCGGAGCGCGTGCCAGGCCATCGCGTGGTTCGACGACGTGACCGGCTTGCCGAGCTCGGCTTCCAGGTCCTCGATCAATGCGGCGACCCGAAGGCTGGTGCAGGCTACGAAGACCCCGTCGACGTCGCGATGGCGGCCGATCTCGAGCGCCGCAGCCTTGACCGAGGCGCCGTCGATCCGCGCCACCTCGTTGTCTTCCTCGTGATTGAACGAGCCCATGGCCGGCACGCCCAAGTCACGCGCCTGGATGTAGTCGCGCATCATGCGGTTGATGCGGTCGATATAGGGCGTCAGCAGCGCGATCCGCCGGCACCCCAGCGCCTTCATGCCGGCGATCGCAGCACTGATCGGGTTGGTGACGGCGATCCCCGGACGGGCTTCGCGGACCCGCGCGGCGACCTTGTCCTCGCCGATCACCATCGCGCCCGAGGTGCAGCCATAGGCAATCACGTCCATCGGCTGGCCGGGCCGGATCACCGCCGTCGCCTGGGTCAGGTCGCGCTCCATCGTCGCCAGGGTCTCGGGCGTGATCGCGCTCGAATTGAAGATCCGGCTCTCGTAGTAGGCGACGCCGGGGATCGCCATGATCTGGCGCCACTCGTGCTCGATCGTGTGGTCGGTGGCGAGCACGATTAGCCCGATGCGGGCACGGGCACCGATGCCCTCGTCGAGCGTGAAGGGCAGATTCTGGCGATTGAGGACCAGGTCGTCCGCGGCGAGGGTCATGGGGGAACCTCCATGCCGGCGAGGTCGAGCTCGGGCTTCCGGCCGGCGACCAGGTCGGACAGCGCCTGGGCGGTACCACAGGACATGGTCCAGCCCATGTGGCCGTGACCGGTGTTGATCCACAGGTTCTCGTAGCGCGAGCGGCCGACGATCGGGGTCCCTTCCGGCGTCATCGGCCGCAGACAGGCCCAGTACTTCGGATGGTCGAAGTCGGCCCCGTTCGGGAACAGGTCCTTGACGAGCCGGATCATGCCGTCGAAGTCGCCGGGCTCGTGCGCGGTGTTGAAGCCGGAGAACTCGGCAGTCGCGGTGAGCCGGAGCTCGTTACCCATCTTGCAGAAGGCGACCAGATAGCCCTCGTCGACGCCGCAGATTTCCGGCGGCCGGTGCTCGGGCCCGATCGGGAGCGTCAGCGAGTAGCCCTTCACCGGATAGACCGGGAGATCGATGCCCATCCGGCGCACCAGCTTCGGCGACTCGCTGGCGAGCGCCAGCACATAGGCATCCGCGGTCAGCAGGCCGGCCGAGGTCTCGACGCCGACGATGCGGCCCTGCTCGGCGCGGAAGCGAATGACTTGAGTGTCGTAGCGGAACATGTGGCCCTGGCTCTCGAGCCTCTGGGCCAGCCTGCGCGTAAACAGGCAAGAGTCGCCGCTCTCGTCGTTGGGCGCGAAGATCGCGCCGGCGATCTTGTCCTTGGCGCCGGCCAGCGCCGGCTCTCTGGCGACGACGCCGGCGGGATCCAGCGTGGTGAGCGCGATGCCGAGGTCCTGGAGGATCTTCATCCGGACGGCGCCCCGCTCGAAGGCTTCGGCTTCGCGATAGAGGAACAAGGCGCCCTTTCGGGTCGCGTTGTAGTCGATGCCGGTCTCGTCGGCGACCTCGCGCAGCTTCCTCTGCGAATAGACGCAGAGCCTGGCCTTCCGCTCGGTGTTGATGCGTGTACGTTCGCTGGTGCATTCGGCCAGGAACTTGAGCCCCCATCGCCACATCTGCGGGTCCGGCACGAGCTTCAACCTGAGCGCCTGGTCGCCCTTGAACAGCGAGCGCAGCAGGATCTTCGGGGCGTTCGGATTGCCCCACGGAAAGGCATGACCGGGTGTGATCATCCCGGCATTGGCGAAGCTGGTCTCGGAGGCCGCCTGCGATTGGCGATCGACGACCTCGACCTGATGGCCGTCGCGGGCGAGGAAATGCGCGGCGGTGACGCCGGCAAGGCCTGCGCCCAGGACGAGCACCTTCATCGCAGCACCGTCTTCAGCGCCGCCAGCACTGCATCCGTGTCCTCGGCCGAGCCGATCGTGATGCGGATGTGATTCTCGTAGGGGGGGCCGCCGACCGGCACGATCATGATGCCTTGCTTGGCGAGCGCGCCGACCACTTCCGTCCCCGGCTTGGGCGTCTTGACCGCGACGAAGTTGGCCGCCGACGGCAGTGGCGAGAGTCCCATCGCCTTGAGCCCGACGGCCAGCCGGTCTCGCTCGGCCGCAGTCTTCTTCTGCGAAGCTTTCGCGTAAGGCTCGTCCGAGAGCGCCGCCAGCGCCGCGGCCTGGGCGACGCGGTTGACGTTGAAGACACCGCGCACCCGGTTGATGCCCTCGGTCAGCTCGTCATGGCTCGCCAGCGCATATCCGACCCGCAGGCCCGCGAGATTGTAGGCCTTGGAGAATGTGCGGAGCACCAGCCATGGCGCTTTCCGCGCCTTGAGCGCCTTCAGCACGTCCGGGCCGCCGGCAAGCCGGCCGAACTCGAAATAGGCCTCGTCGATCACCAGCAGCGTCGTCTCGGGAACGCCCGCGATCAGCTTGGCGAGCGCGCTTTCCGAAAGCAGCGCGCCGGTGGGGTTGTTCGGCGTCGCCGCGATCACCATTCGCGGCGCGGGATTGCAGGCGGCGAGCATCGCGTCGACGTCGTTGGCGCCCTCCTCGGTGACGGGCACGATCGTGAGATCGGCACCGGCGATCTTCGCTGCCGACTGATAGGGCTGGAACGAGGGGTTCGGCACCACGATCCGCGTGCCGGCCTCCATGAAGGCGTTGCCCATCAGCATGATCAGCTCGTGGCTGCCATTGCCGAAGACGATGCGCGAGACCGGGATCTCGGTACGGTCCGAGATCGCGGCGGCGAGTGCGCGGGCCTTGGGATCGGGATAGCGGTTGACTCCGGCGACCGCCTGCTGGACCGCGGCGATCACCTTCGGCGACGGCGGATCGGCGGACTCGTTCAGGCTCATGCGCCGGAGCGGCGCGTTGACCCCGGCCATGTCCTCCTCGATCTGCGGGCCGCGATGCGGGGGCATCGCGGCGACGGTGCGGCGGAGAATGCCGGCGGCCGAATTCTGAGTCATTTTTGACAATCCTGGACCAAGTGGGCCGGGAGACTAGCTTACCGCCGGAACACCCGGTAGAGGCCCGCCGCTAGTGCTTGCCGTGCCCGCCGGCATACCCGCGAAGACGATCGTAGGCGGCGCGTTGCTCGGCCGTAAGCGCCTCCCGCATCGCGAGGTGCACCACGAGGTGAACCGAACGAAGCTCGCCCCGCAGCCGTGCGACGCGATCGGTCGCCACGGCCACCGTCCCCGTTGATGCGACGCCCTCGCTGAACAGCCGTCCGAGTTCCGCCTCCGCCGCGATCACCTGCTCGCCGAGCGGGATCGCCTGGCGGCGCATCTCGGACATCAAACGTTCGGCCGTTGCCCGCTGGGCAGCGGTCAACCCCAGCTCGGCGGCAAGATCGAGAACGTGGCGCGGCCCGGGATAGCCGTTGAGCTCGGCCGGCAACGCCAATCCCATCCCCGCGCCGTTCCGAAGGTCGGTTACCTCCTGGTCCGAGAGCGCGGCAACGGCGCGATCGCGATGACCCGCGTAAGGCGACGGCGCGTGCTGGTGCGGCGCCGCCATCGCCGATCCGGCGAGGGCGATAAGGACCAGGGATCGAACGATCATCGTATGCTCCGTCTGCTAGAGCGGCTTCACCGTCGGCGGGATCGGCATCGCGATCGCTTCGTCGATCGCCGACTCGTGCGGCATCAGCGCGTTCTGGATGCCCTGCATCGAGCCGATCCTGATCGCGGCCTTGGCAGCATCCGTCCAGGCGACCCGCATCGCGAACATGTCCTCGACCGCCTGCTTATTCTCGAACACGTAGATGATCAGCAGCAGGCTATCGACGTAGAACTGCTTGCCGTTGACCACCGTCGCCTTGAGCCGGTCGAGATTCCGCAGATGCTGCTGCATGACGGTGATCTGGCGCTTGAAGGCCTGGATCAGCTTGTCGGCCAGCGCCATGTTAGCGGGCAGCGCCTTCACCGCCTCGCTGGCGCGGAGCTCGGCCGCCGGCTCCATCGCCTCGTTGAAGGAGCGCCAGACCCTGTGCCAGACGTCGATGCGGACGCAGGCCCTGACCGCCTCCTGCTGGATCGTCGTCAGGATCCGGTCGGCGGTCAGCCGGTACTTCGGAATGCCGCAGCCGGCGAGCCGGATCGCGATCGAGCGGTACTTCTCGGCGAAGTCCTGGAGCTCGGCCGGCGAGAGCGTCTTGAAGCGCGAGAGCGCGCCCATCACCACGTCGACGCTCGACTTGACCGCCTCCTCCTCGCTGATCGGCGGCTGAAGGAAGATCAGCACGCTCTCGGGAAGGGCTACGCCCATCTCGATCGCATCGGTGATGCCCATCGAGAGCAGCTTGGTGATCACCGTCAGGACGCAGGCGTTGTAGGGATCGTCGAGGCCATACTCCTTGAGCAGGCCCGCCGTCTTGCCGTGGCGGATGAACTCGACGCCCTTGATCCCCAGGGGATCGATGACGTTCACCTCGCCGTCGACGATGCTGAAGTTGAGCTTGGCGCCGATCAGCGTCGTCCGGCGCTCGCGCAGGCGGAAGGCCTTGCCCTTCTGGAGATCGGTCAAGACCTCTTTCTCGACCTCGCTGTAGTCGACCTTCACCCGGCTGAAGTTGAGGCCCTCGAGCTCGTTCGCGCAGTCGCGCAGGAACCCGGACAGGACTGCTCCTTGAGTCCTCCCGACTTCTGCAGGTGCGCTCAGCGTGCTTTCGACGGCCATGCGGGTCCTGACGGCCTCGGCCAGAGACCCCTAAAAATAAGATGAAAAGCCGGCCCGGCTCAATGAGGTCTGTCCGACTGCTTAGCCGAGGCGGTTGAGCCCGTCGAAAGCCGCGGTCTTGTAGCACTCGGCGAGCGTCGGGTAGTTGAAGACCGTGTTGACGAAATAGTCGACCGTGCCACCGAGAGCGAGCACTGCCTGGCCGATATGGATCAGCTCGCTCGCGCCCTCGCCGATGATGTGGACGCCGAGCAGCTCGCGCGTGTCGTAGTGGAAGAGCAGCTTCAGGAGGCCGCCGGTGTCGCCGATGATCTGGCCGCGCGCGATCTCGTTGTAGCGCGCCTTGCCGACCTCGTAGGGAACGCCCGCCTCGGTCAGTTCGGCCTCGGTCTTCCCCACCGTCGAGATCTCGGGGATCGTGTAGATGCCGTAGGGGAAGAGGCCCGGCATCGACTTCGCCTGGATGCCGAAGGAGTGCGAGGCGGCGAGCCGCCCCTGTTCCATCGAGGTCGAGGCGAGCGACGGAAAGCCGATCACGTCGCCGACCGCGTAGATGTGCGGGATCGAGGTCTGGTAGTTCTCGTTGACCTGGACACGGCCGCGGCTGTCGGACTTCACGCCGGCGGCATCCAGGTTCAGCTTCTCGGTGGCGCCGGTGCGGCCGATCGAATAGAGCGCCGAGTCCGTCACCACCTGCTTGCCGGACTCGAGCTTGATCCGCACGTGCTGGCCGCGCTCGTCGGAGAACACCTCGACGCCGCTCACCCCTTCGCCGAGCCGCAAGGTCACGCGGTTCTGGTGCATGTGATAGGCGAGCGCCTGGGTGATCTCGGTATCGATGAACGGCAGCAGCGTCGTCCGCTTGTCGATCAGGGTCACGCGGATGCCGAGCGCGGCGAAGATCGTCGCGTACTCGGCGCCGATCACGCCGGCGCCGATCACCGCCAGCGAGCGCGGCAGCTTTTCCAGCGTCAGGATGTCGTCGGAGATGAAGACCCGCTGGCCGTCGAACGGGATATGCGCATCCTTGGTCGCGTGCGTGCCGCAGGCGATGACGACCGCGCCGGCCGAGACGTCGCGATGGCCCTTGCCGTTGAGGCTGGTCATGCGGACCGTATTGGCGTCGACGAATCCTGCCGAAGCCTCGAACATCTCGATCCGGTTGCGCATCAGCTGGTGACGGGTCACGTCGATCTCGTGGCGGATCACGTGGCTGGTGCGGAACAGCAGGTCCTGCATGCTGATGTTCTGCTTGACCGTATACGAGGCGCCGTAGATCCCGCGCTCCCGGTATCCCGAGAGATGCAGCACCGCCTCGCGGAGCGTCTTGGACGGGATCGTTCCGGTGTTGATGCAGACGCCGCCGACCACCTGGCGGTGCTCGACCAGTGCGACCTTCTTGTCGAGCTTGGCGGCGGCGATCGCCGCCCGCTGGCCCGCCGGGCCGGAACCGATCACCACCAGATCGTAGTCATGCGCCATGGCGCGCTCCCCCGAGTGTCGCCCAACCGGGGGAGAGACTAGCCGATTTCCGTCGCGAGTTCCCTACGGCTCAAGGACTTCCGGGTCAGGGCTTCGAATCGGCCGACCATCAGGACGGCGGTGACCGCGAGGCCGAGGGCGAGCCCGATCCAGATGCCGACGCCCCGCCAGCCGACCCAGAAGCCCAGCAAGGCCGCGGTCGGGAAGCCGACCAGCCAGTAGCCGACCCCGGCCAGGATCATCGGCCAGCGCGTGTCCTTGAGGCCCCGGAGGCTGCCGGCGCCGACTGCCTGGGTGGCATCGACCAGCTGGAAGATCGCGGCGATGCCGAGATATGTGGCGGCCAGGGTCGCCACCATCGGCGCCGCGGCGCCGTCGATGAAGATCGCGACCAGGGGTCCCGGCGCGAACCAGAAGACCGCTGCCGCGCACAGCATGAAGCCGCCCGAGAGGACGAGACCGACATGGCCCGCCCGCCGGGCGCCGACCATGTCGCCGGCACCGACGTTGTAGCCGACCCGGACGGTCGCCGCCTGGGCCAGGCCCATCGGCACCATGAAGGTCATCGAGGCCCATTGCAGCGCGATCTGGTGAGCGGCGAGCTCGGCCGTGCCCAGGATCCCCATCAGCATGACCGCGGCCGAGAACAGCGAGACCTCGAGCAGCAGCGTCGTGCCGATCGGCAGGCCCAGCTTCAGCAGCATGGCGATGCGCGCCCAGTCCGGGCGCCAGGGAAAGCGGAAATGACGGCGAAGCTTCGGCACCGCCAGCGCATAGACGAGGATCGCCGCGAAGCTGAGCGTGCTGACCAGGCTGGTGGCGAGCCCGACGCCGGTCAGGCCCAGCGACGGGGCGCCGAAGCGCCCGAACAGGAAGGCATAGACCAGCACTGCGTTGAGCGGAATCCCGAGGATCGCCACGGCCATCACGAACTTCGTATGGCCATAGGTGGCCAGAAGGTTGCGGATGGTGATGAACCAGTTGATCAGCACGAAACTGGGCGCCATGGCGAGCGCATAGGCGCCGGCGGACGCCGCGTTCTCCGGAGTCTGTCCGAACAGGACCAGGAGCCGCTCGCTCTGGGTGAGGACGAGCGCCAGTGGCAGCGCCACGATCGTAGTCACGATCAGGCTCTGCGGCAGGAGATAGCCGATCTCGCCGGGCCGCTTGGCGCCGAAGGCCTGCGCCATCGGCCCGCCGGCGGCATAGGCGACGCCCATGACGAAGATGAACAGCGTCACATAGACGTTGAACCCGAGCGCTCCGGCCGCAAGCGTCTCCGGCCCAACCCAGCCCATCATCAGGACGTCGGTCGAGGTCTGCGCGATATGGGCGAGCTGCGAGCCCACCAGCGGCAGGCCGAGCACGAGAGTGGCTTTGGCCTCGGCGCGCCAGGCGGCGCCCGAGGGGATGTTCGCTGCAGTCATGGTTAAGGCCGGAACGGGGCCGCCACCATAGCGGGGCGACCTGTCAGGTCAAGGCGGGGCCGCCTGCCTACTTCGCCGGCTCGGCGAAGGCCTGATCGGTCCGTTCGACGAATCCGGAGATCCGCGAGGCCAGCTTCTCGACGTCGTCTCCCAGCGGGCCTGCGGCGACTCCGGCGATGCCCGGATACGACAGGCTGAACTTCGTGCCATCGACCTCGGAGCGGATCGAGGTCCTGTAGAAGCTCATCAGCTCGCCGTCGACGAAGGCCGCGAGCGAAGCGTTGATCGTGTAGGAACGGCCGTTCACGTCGAAGAAGTTGTTCTTCGCGAGTTCGGCATGGCGGTCGATGTCGACCGAGACGACCGCCCCCCGGTAACCCTTCCTTCGCAGGACCGCGTCGACCGCCTTGCGATACGAGGCCAGATGCGGCGATTCGGCCTGATAGTAGAGCACGTAGACGGGGTGGCGCTTGCGCGCCGCATCCAGCTCCTTCGCGAAGATGCGGCGCGCCTCCTCCGGATCGGTCCGCGCATCGAGCGCGACCTCGCGATAGGCGGTGACGCCGCGATCGAGCATCGATGTCGGCGTGCCGCCGACGGCGAGCAGCGCCGATGCGCGCTTCAGAAAGCCCCTGCGATCCACCCGACACCTCACCCGTGCCAAGGAAACCGGCACGAAGGATACGCGGTCACAGGTCTGTCACAGCCGTAGCCGGCTACCGCTTGGCGCGGCGCTCCGCCGAGGTCAGCGTGTTCTTGAGCAGGCAGGCGATCGTCATCGGGCCGACGCCGCCCGGCACGGGCGTGATCGCGCCGGCCACCTGGGCTGCGCCGTCATAGGCGACGTCGCCGACCAGCCGGTTCCTGCCGCCTTCCTCGATCCGGTTGATGCCGACATCGATCACGACCGCACCGGGCTTGATCCAGTCCGGCTGCACCAGCCGCGGCCGGCCGACCGCAGCAATCAGGATGTCGGCCCGCCGGCAGACGGCGGCGAGATCCTTCGTGCGCGAATGCGCCATCGTGACGGTGGCGTTGCGGCGGAGCAGAAGCTGGGAGACCGGCTTGCCAACGAGGTTGGAGCGGCCGATCACCACCGCCTCCGCGCCCTCGACCTTCACGCCCGCCTCGTCGATCAGCATCATCGATCCCAGCGCCGTGCAGGGCACGAAGCCGTCGAAGCCGACCACGAGCCGGCCGGCGTTCACCACATGAAAACCGTCGACGTCCTTGTCCGGATCGATCGTGTCGATGATCAGGTCGGCATCGAGATGCTTCGGCAGCGGCAGCTGCACCAGGATGCCGTCGATGCGCGCATCCTCGTTCAGCGCCCGCACCAGCCTGAGCAGCTCGTCCTGCGAGGTGTCGGCCGGCAGCTTGTGCTCGATCGACAGCATGCCGGCGGCGATCGTCGACTTGCCCTTGTTGCGGACATAGACCTGGCTCGCCGGATCCTCGCCGACCAGCACCACGGCCAGGCCCGGCGGGCGGCCATGGGCCTTGGCGTAGACGGCGGCCTTGGCCGCGGTGTCGGCGTTGAGGCGGTCGGCCACCGCCTTGCCGTCGATGATCCGCGCGGTCATCCGAGCACCTTCTTCAGTCGCCGAGCGATCGCCTCGGGGTCGCCTTCAATAAACAGGGTCTTGGTGCGGTCGGTGAGACCACGACGAATCTCAATGTCGCATTTCGGCAGGTCGAGCGCGTCCGCCATCAGCTCGATCAGGGCGCAGTTGGCCGCACCGTCCGCCGGCGGCGCATTGACCCAGGCTTTGAGGCGAGGCTGGCCGGCGGCATCCGCCTCGGCCTTGCCGAGACGCGTGCGGCTGGCGCGCGGCGTCAGATGGACGGTGAGAAGCGCGCCCCCTAGGGCCGGCTTCAGAAGATGTACCAATTGACGAAGTCGCGGATGAAGTAGATCAGCAGGATCAGCAGGATCGGCGAGATGTCGATGCCGCCGAGATTGGGCAGAATCCGCCGGATCGGCCGAAGCACAGGCTCGGTGATGCGATCGAGGAAATCGCCGACCACCGCGACGAAGCGGTTGCGCGTGTTCACCACGTTGAACGCGACGAGCCAGCTCAAGATGACCCAGACGATCAAGCACCAGATGTAGAGCTCGACCACCGCGTTGAAGATGTTCTGAAACGGGTTGCCCATAGCCGGCGGAATTCCCTTCGAGCGCGCGAATGGTGACCCTACCGGGCGACAGAAAGTCGCGCAAGCCGATGGGCGGAACGGTCGTAAGCTCGGGGTGTTCCCCCCATACCCCTCTCCCGTCCATCCAAGGAGACTCCGATGACCGCCGCCAAGGCGAAGACATCCGGCCATGCGCCATTCGAGCTGATGAAGTTGCCCTACGAGGACACGGCGCTGGAGCCGGTAATCTCGGCCAAGACAATCAGCTTCCATCACGGCAAGCACCATAAGACCTATGTCGAGACCCTGAACAAGCTGATCGCCGGCACCGAGTTCGAGGGCCAGTCGCTGGAGAGCATCATCAAGGCTACCCACAAGGACGAGGCGAAGAGGAAGATCTTCAACAATGCCGGCCAGGTCTGGAACCACGACTTCTTCTGGAACAGCCTCGACCCCAAGGGCGGCAAGCCCACGGGCAAGATGAAGGAGATGATCGAGTCCAGCTTCGGCAGCTACGAGGACTTCAAGAAGAAGCTGACCGAGACCGGCGTCGAGCAGTTCGGCTCGGGCTGGGCCTGGCTCTGCCTCGAAGGCGGCAAGCTGATGCTGAAGAAGACCCCGAACGCCGAGAGCATGCTGACCGAGAAGGGCTGCAAGGCGCTGCTGACCATCGACGTTTGGGAACACGCCTATTACCTTGATTACCAGAACAAGCGGCCGGACTTCCTGTCAGCCGTGATCGACAAGCTTCTGAACTGGCGCTTCGCCGAGCAGAACCTCGGCTGACGCCGAGGAGGTCTCATGCGACGCATCTTCGCGGCGGCCCTCATGGCCGCCGCAGCCGTTTCAGGCCCTGCCCTCGCCGGCTTCCTCGGCGGGGAGGACCTCCACGGCCACTGCACCTCGGCCTCGATCGATGAGCGCTACATCTGCGCCAGCTACATCATGGGCGTGATCGACACGACCCAGCACCTGCTGCCGAAGACCGACCCCGGCCGAGCCTGCATCCCGAACGGCGCCTCGGCCCAGCAGACGGTCGAGGCGATCGTCGAGTACATTAGGAAGGACAAGGAGCGTCGGGATTCACCCGCCGAGATCCTGGTCGGTCACGCCTTGAAGACTGTCTATCCGTGCAAAGGGTGAGATGGGCGACCTCGGCCAGGCGGGCTCCGCCGCCATACAGCTGATCCTCGGCGCCGACGTGCGGCTCTGGTCGATCGTGGCGCTCAGCCTCAAGGTGAGCCTCGCCGCGACCGTGATCGCTGCCGCGATCGGCCTGCCCCTGGGCGCGCTGGTGGCGCTCAAGGACTTTCCCGGCCGCAACCTGGCGATCGTGGTGCTGAACGCCTGCATGGGCTTGCCGCCGGTCGTGGTCGGCCTGGTGGTCTACCTGCTGCTGTCGCGGGCAGGACCGCTCGGGCCGCTTGGCCTCCTGTTCACGCCGGGGGCGATGATCGTCGCCCAGACCCTGCTGATCCTGCCGATCATCGCCGCGGTCTCGCGCCAGATCGTCGCCGACGCCTGGGGCGAATACCGAGAGCAACTGACGTCGCTCGGCGCCGGATCGGTGCAGGCGGCAGCCACCCTCCTCTACGACTGCCGCTTCTCGCTGATGACCGCGATCCTTGCCGGCTTCGGCCGCGCCGCCGCCGAGGTCGGCGCGGTTCTGGTGGTCGGCGGCAACATCGACGGCGTGACGCGCGTCATGACCACCTCGATCGCGCTCGAGACCAGCAAGGGCGACCTGCCGCAGGCCCTCGGCCTGGGCTTCGTGCTGATGGCGATCGTGCTCGCGGTCAATGCCGCGGCTCTGGCGCTTCGCAACGCCGCGGCGAGGCAAGGCGCATGAGCGCCGAGAGCATCCTGCCGCTCGAGCTCGCCGAGGTCGGATTCTCGGCCGGCGGCAACCGCATCCTCGACGGCATCACCGCGCGTTTCGAGAAGGGCCCGGTCAGCGTGATCCTCGGCGCCAACGGCGCCGGCAAGAGCGTGCTGCTCCGCCTCTGCCATGGCCTCCTGGCGCCGACCCAGGGCCGGATCGCCTGGGATGGCGGCTTCGGCGGCGATCCCAGGCGGCGCCAGGCGATGGTCTTCCAGCGGCCGGTGATGCTGCGCCGCTCGGCCCTCGCCAATGTCGCCTATGGGCTCGCGATCGCCGGGGTCGGCCGCGGCGAGCGCCTCGCGAGCGGGCGCCAGATGCTCGAGCGCGTCGGCCTGCTGGCGCTGGCCGAGCGGCCGGCGCGCCTGCTCTCCGGCGGCGAGCAGCAGCGGCTGGCGCTCGCGCGTGCCTGGGTGATGAAGCCCGAGGTGCTGTTCCTCGACGAGCCGACCGCGAACCTCGATCCGTCGGCGACCCGAGCGGTCGAGGCGATCGTCGCCGCGATCGCCGGCGAGGGCACCAAGGTCATCATGACAACCCATGATCTCGGACAGGCACGCCGGCTCGCCGACGAGATCCTGTTCCTGCACCGCGGCCGCCTGATCGAACGGGCGCCGAAGGCGATCTTCTTCACCCAACCACATACGCCGGAAGCTGGCGCCTTCCTCCGAGGAGACCTTCCGTGGGACTGATGCGTGTCATCGTCGCGCTGATGCTGCTGGCCCTTCCGGCCGCGGCGCAGGAGAAGTTCATCACCCTCGCCTCGACCACCTCGACCGAGCAGTCGGGCCTTTTCGGCCACCTGCTGCCGCTCTTCACCGAGAAGACCGGCATCCAGGTCCGCGTCGTGGCGCTCGGCACCGGCCAAGCCTTGGCGGTCGGCCAGCGCGGCGATGCTGACGCGCTGCTGGTGCATGACCCGGACGCCGAGAAGGCCTTCGTCGCCGCCGGCCACGGCATCGAGCACCGACAGGTGATGTACAACGACTTCGTGGTCATCGGCCCCGCCGCCGATCCGGCCGGCATCGCCGGGATCAAGGATGTCGGCGAGGCGCTGAAGCGGATCGCCGCGAAGGAGGCGCCCTTCGTCTCGCGCGGCGACAATTCCGGTACGCATGCGGCCGAGAAGCGGCTCTGGCGGCAGGCCGGGCTGCAGCCCTGGGCGGACAAGAAGCCGTGGTATCGCGAGACCGGCTCGGGCATGGGCCCGGCGCTCAACACCGCCTCGGGCATGGATGCCTACATCATGTCGGATCGCGGCACCTGGCTCGCCTTCAAGAACCGCGCGAGCCTGAAGATCCTGTCGGAAGGCGACGTGAAGCTGTTCAACCAGTACGGCGTGATGCTGACGAACCCGCAGCGCCACCCGCATGTGAAGCGCGACTTCGGCATGGCCTTCGTCAGCTGGATCACCTCGGCCGAGGGCCAGCAGGCGATCGCCTCATACCGGATCGAGGGCGAGTCGCTGTTCTTCCCGAACGCCAAGCGCGAAGGCAGCTGATCTGACCCTCAGGCGCCCTGGACGGCAGCCACCTGGCCGCCTTCCGGGTGCTGCTGGCGCCAGACCAGCCAGCCGATGATCGCGATATTGGACAGGTTGAACAGCACGCCGACCAGGAAGGCCGGGCGATAGTCGAGCGCGAGGTCGAAGACCACGCCGCCGATCCAGGCCCCTCCCGCCATGCCGAGCGTGCCGAACAGATAGAGCGCGCCCATGCGCCAGCCGGCCTCGCTGACCGGAAACACCTCGCGCACGACCAGCGAGTAGGCGGGGACGATGCCGCCGAAGGCGAGGCCATAGGCGATCGACAGGATGTAGAGCGGGATCATGCCGTCGATGACGATATAGAAGGACAGCGCGATCGCCTGGGCCGCGGCGCCGTAGAGGATGGTCTTGAGGCCGCCGACACGGTCGGAGAGCCGGCCCCAATAGAGACGGCTGATGAACGCCGAGCCCAGCAGCAGCGACAGCATTTCCGCGCCCCGCGCTGCCGAGATGCCGAGATCGGTGCAATAGGCGACGATATGCGTCAGCGGCATCGCCATGGCGACGCAGCAGCCGACGATGGCGAGGCATAGCAGGAAGAGGACGAAGTTGCCGTTGAGGCCGAGCACCCGGTCGCCCTTCTCCGGCACGCGCACGCCGGGGCGCACCGGCGACACCGGCGGGCGGTGGCGCAACAGGAAGCAGAGCGGAACCATGGTCGCGATCGCGAGGAAGCCCCACCAGAACATCGTCTCGCGCCAGCCCCAATGCTCGACCGCGTAGCTCAGGACCGGCGGCCAGATGAATCCGCCGACGCTCTGGCCGCTGCCGGCCAGCGCCACCGCGACGCCGCGGCGCCGGTCGAACCAGCGTGTCGTGTTCGCGATCAGCGGTGCGAAGGTGGTGGCGTTCCCGAGAAGCCCGAACAGGATGCCGTGGGCGAAGTAGAGCTGCGCCATTCCTTGCGAGAAGCTGGCGACGATGGCGCCGAGACCGATCATGATCGCGCCGACCAGCGCGATCCAGTGAACACCGATACGGTCGGCGAACCAGCCCATGGCGATGCCGCCGATGCCGGCACCGATATAGGTGGCCGCGCTGGCGAAGGACGGCACGGAGCGCGGCCAGTCGAACTCGGCGGCGATCACCTTCAGAGAGACGACCGTGATGTAGGGGCCGCCGAAGGCGATCGCCATCAGCAGCATCGACACGGTCGCGATCTGCCAGCCGAGCGGCGATTCGACCGAAGGAGCAGGTTCAGTCACTGGAAGTCCGGGAGGAGCTAGGCGTGAACGGGGCCGCCATGGTGCCACAGCATGCGCCCCGGATGAAGCTCTCGAGCCCGTCTCTGACAAACCCTCTCCTTGAGGAAGAGGGTTGCTTCGCGCTCTACGAAGCCGGCGACCAGGTCGCGTTCACGTCCTGAGGGTAGATCGGCCGCGGCGCGCGCTTGAGCACCAGGCCCTTCATGCTGCCCTGGGTCGGGCCGGGCGTGTCGGCCATCACGATGCGGTCGGCGATCGGGCCGTAGGCGACGCGGAAATGCGACGGCGACTTGACGAAGACGAGGCAGGCCTCGGCCGGATCCAGGCCCACCGACTGGTACATGCCGGTGTCCCATTCCATCGCCGGATGCGTGCGCACGACAATGCGGATCGCGCCGATCGCGAGCACCGCCGAGAGGCCATTGTCGAGGCGCATGCCCTTGGCGCCCTTGTCGCGCATGCGATAGACGCCTTCGGACAGCGTCACGACACGCGCCGTTACTTCGATGGGCGCGCCGTCGGCGGTCGAGATCTTGTGGCCGACACGGAACCTGGCCGTGGCGCCGATGCCGACGGCGGCCGCCGCCTTCGCCGTCTCGCCGTCGCAGAGCGACAGATAGATCGGCCGCTCGGACTTCTTGTCCGCGCCGTATTCCAACAGTCCCTTCAGCACCGTAGCCGAATCCGCGGCCGAGCCGCCAGTCGGCGCGTCGCCGGCATCTCCCACCACGGTCAGGCCCGGCGAACGAATGCCGAGATCGATCGCCTCCTTCAGCGGCAACAGGTCAGAGTCGAACTTGTCGCGTCGGTCCCAGACCATCTGCGCCAGCTCGTTGGCGGCGGCATCCGAAGCCTTCTGGTCGCCGTCGCCGCAGACCAGCACCGAGAAGCCGAGGTCGGGAAGGTCGAGCCAGGGCTGCACCGGGAACAGGGACGCGTGCAGCACCCGGCCTTCGGCCTCCATCTGGCGGGCGCGGTCGACCACCGGCTTCAGCGGCCCGTCGGTCGTCCGCGTCACCATCGGGCTGGCGATCAGCGGCAGCTTGACCAGCGACATGACCGGATTCCGCTTGCCGGCCAGCCTGTCGAGCATCAGGTTGGCCAGCCGCTCGCCGGTCTCGAACATGTCGATATGCGGGTATTCCTTGTAGCCGATGATGAAGGTGTTCGGCTGCAGGTTCCGCTTGGTGACGAGAGCGTGCAGGTCGAAGCTGACGCCGATCGGAACGTCCGGCCCGACCAGCTTTCGCACCCGTTCGATGATGGCGCCATCGGCGTCGTCCTCGTGCTCGGCGGCCATGGCGCCGTGGAGTGCCAGCAGTACCGCGTCGACCTTGCCGGCGGCCTTCAGCCGTTCCAGCAGCTCCCCGACCAGCGTCTCGAACGCCTCCTTGGTCACGGTCCCGGATGCCAGCGCGCTGGCGGCGATCAGCGGCACCACCTGGACGTTGGAGCTGCGCAGCACCGAGAGGATGCCGGGGATCTCCATGCGCTCGTTGCCGAACCCGGTCAGCACCTCCTCGCCCTTGTGCACGTAGTAGCGCTTGAAGGTCTCGAGCGTGGTCGGGATCGGCGAGAAGGTGTTGGTTTCCTGCAGGATCTGGCCGACGGCGATGCGCATGGGGCGGGCTTTCGTCAGTGAGGATCTGATGGTGGCCAGGAGGGCGCTCTTGCGGCAAGCTCCATCGCCTTCTGGAGGAAGACTTAAGAAAATGAACGCGATCGAGGCGATTGACGACCTGGCCCTGGATGGAACCACGAAGGGCGTGCCCTTCGCCGAGGGCACGATCCGGCTGGGCGACATCGGATCCCGCGGCTGGAACGTGGTGAAGGGCGACATCGCGCTGCCGGCGATGACGCTGCGCGACTCCGCGGTCGCCAACAACCTGGCGCTGATGCGCGACATCGCCGCGAACAACGGCGTCTCGCTCGCGCCCCACGCCAAGACCACGGGCGCGCCGCAGCTCTACGGAAAGATGCTGAAGGACGGCGGCGTGTGGGGCTTCACCGCCGCAACCGTGCAGCAGGGGCTGCTGGCCGCCCGCACGGGCGCGAAAAATGTGCTGCTGGCGAACCAGCTGGCGGCGCCCGCCAACGTCGCCCACTTCGCAGGCCTGATGAAGGCGTTTCCCCAGACGAAATTCATGTGCTTGGTCGATTCGGCCGATGGTGCTGCGCTCCTCGCCAAATGGGCGAAGCCGCACCTGAACGGACAGAAGCTCTCGGTCCTGATCGAGATGGGTCCGGTCGGCGGTCGCGCCGGCGCGCGCACGCTCGACCAGGCGAAGACCGTGATCGCTGCCATCGGTTCGGCACCCGAGCTACAGCTCGTCGGCGTCGAGGCCTATGAGGGCGGCGTCAAGGCGCCGACGCCGGAGGAGGTCTGGGCCGGCATCGACAGGCTGCTCGACCTGATGCTCGCGGTCTTCGATCACGGTCGCCAGTCGGGCGCCTTTGCCCAGGGCGAGGAGGTGATCCTCTCGGCCGGCAGCTCGACCTCCTTCGACCAGGTGATCCGCCGCTTCGGCCACCTGTCCAAGGACAAGGGCGTGCGCATCGTCACGCGCGGCGGCGCCTTCCTGGCGCTCGACCACGGGTTCTACAAGCGCCGTGCCCTCGACATGGACAAGCGCGGCGCCCTCGACCTGCCCGGCGGCAGGAAGGCCTCGGCCAGCGGCTTCAAGCCGGGCCTCGAGCTCTGGGCCGCGGTGCAGTCGCTGCCCGACCCCGAGATGGCGATCATGGGCATGGGCATGCGCGACCTCCCCTACGACATCGAGCTGCCGATTCCGCTTCAACACTTCCGTGATGGCAAGCTGATCGAGGATCTCGGTCCGGACTGGAAGATGACCAAGTCCAACGACCAGCATTGCTACGTCGAGTATCCGAAGGGTGCCGACATCAGGATCGGCGACATCCTCTCCTTCGGCATCTCGCATACCTCGACCGCCTTCGACAAATGGGACGTGGTTTGGCGCATCGCCGACGACTTCACGGTCACCGGCGCCTTGAAGACGTTCTTCTAGGGACGCGGATAGGAGGCGGGCGATGGGGGAGCATGCCTTCGGACAGCCGCTGACGCGGCTCGAGGACGATGCGCTGCTCCGCGGCGCCGGTCGCTTTTCGGACGACCGTCGCCTACCGAACGAGGCCCGCGCCGTCGTGCTGCGCTCGCCTCATGCCCATGCGCGCATCGCATCTCTCGACGCGACCGCAGCGATGAGGTTGCCGGGCGTGCTGGCGGTGCTGACCGGCGAGGATATCGCCGTCGACGGACCGGGTCCGGTGATCTCCGAGATCAACCTGCCGAGCTTTCCGAAAGTCCGGCCGCCGCCCGGCCCGGTACGCAAGCCCGAGCAACCGGTGCTGGCGCAAGGGCGCGTCCGCTTCGTCGGCGAGCCGGTGGCGATGATCGTCGCCGAGACCGAAGATGCCGCCCGCGACGCCGCCGAGGCGATCGAGATCGACTACGACGTCCTGCCGGCGGTCGTCGACATGTCGAAGGCGGTTTCCGGCGACACCGCGATCTGGCCGGAAGCGCCCGACAACGTCGCCTTCGAATGGCATGGCGGCGATCCCGAGGCGACGAAGGCGGCCTTCGCCAAGGCGGCGCATGTCTCGCGGCTCACCGTCGTGAACAACCGGATATCCGGCGCGGCAGTCGAGACCCGGATCGCGCTCGGCGTCTACGACGGCCGCTACACGCTGACCACCGGCACCCAGATGCCGCACGGCATCAAGGCGACGCTGGCGCGCATGCTGAAGGTGGAGCCGGGCCAAGTCCGCGTGATTTCCGAGGATGTCGGGGGCAGTTTCGGCCTCAAGAACTCGCTCTATGTCGAGCACGCGCTGGTGCTGTGGGCGGCGAAGCGGCTCGGCCGCCCGGTTCGCTGGGTCTCCGACCGTGCCGAAGCCTTCTCGTCCGACTATGCGGCCCGCGACAACCTGACCACGGTCGAGCTGGCGATGGACGCGGACGGCCGCTTCCTCGGGTTGCGCGTCGACACGCTGGCGGCGCTCGGCGCCTATATCTCGCCGAAGGGACTCACGTCGCCGGTCAACAACTCGCCCGCCTATGCCGGCGTCTATCGCACGCCGGCGATTCATGTGCGGGTGCGCGGCATCTTCACCAATACGGTCTCGACCGACGTCTACCGCGGCGCCGGCCGGCCGGAGGCGCTCTATGCGCTGGAGCGTACGGTCGACGCGGCGGCGCGCGAGACCGGCCGCGATCCGATCGCGCTTCGGAAGCTGAACCTGATCCAGCCGTCCGATCTGCCGCTGGCGACGCCGCTCGGGCTCAACTACGACTCCGGCCATTTCGAGCAAGTTCTCGACCGCGCGCTGGCCGAGGCGCGGCACAAAAGCTATCCCGCCCGCCGCGACGACAGCGCGGTTCGAGGCAAGCTTCGCGGCTTCGGCTTCGCCCATCTCTGCGAGCGCGTCGCCGGCGGCTGGAGCGAAGGTGCGGAGCTGCGCATCGAGAACGGCAAGGCGACGGTCTATGCCGGCACGATGGCCAACGGCCAGGGCCATCACACCTTCTATGCGCATCTTGTCGCGATCAAGCTGGGGCTCAAGCTCGAAGAGATCGGCTTCGTCCAGGGCGACACCGACAAAATCGCCGACGGCCACGGCACCGGCGGCTCGGCCTCGCTGGTGCTCGGCGGCTCGGCGCTGCACGGCGCGATCGAGGAAGTGATCAGGAAGGCAAAGCCCCAGGCGGCCGAGCGCCTGGAGGCCGCCGAGGTCGATGTCGAGTTCGACGACGGCTCATTCGTCGTCGCCGGCACCGACCGTCGGCTTCCGTTCAGCGATCTGGTCAAGGACCTGAAGGTCAGCGGCTATCACCACTTCAAGCCGACCAACCACACCTATCCCAACGGCTGCCACGTCGCCGAGGTCGAGATCGATCCGGAGACCGGCGAGATCGCGATCCAGCGTTATCTCGTCGTCCACGATTTCGGCGTGATCCTGAACCCGTTGCTGCTCAAGGGCCAGATCGACGGCGGCATCGCCCAGGGGCTGGGACAAGCGCTGATGGAGCGGATCGTCTACGGCAAGGACGGGCAGCTCTTGACCGGAAGCCTGATGGACTATCAGCTTCCGCGCGCCGCCGACTTCCCGCCGATCGACTTCGTCTCCTGCCCGACCCCGGCGCCGAGCAATCCCTGGGGCGTGAAGGGATGCGGCGAGGCCGGCTGCGCCGCAGCCCCACCGGCCGTCGTCAACGCGGTGATCGACGCGCTCCAGCCCTACGGCGTCCGCCACCTCGACATGCCGCTGACGCCGGAGAAGGTCTGGCGCGCGATGCAGGGTGCTCGCTAGCCAACGATATTCCTGGGCTTTCCGGCGACGAAGGCTTCGACGTTGTCGATCAGCTGATTGCAGAGCGAGGTGATCGCCTCGTGGCTGGCCCAGGCGGTGTGCGGGGTCAGAATGAAGTTCGGCATGTCCAGCAGCTTCATCAGCGTCGAGTCCTTGGGCGGCGGTTCGGGCGAGGTCACGTCGATGCCGGCGCCGGCGATCAGCTTGTCGCGGAGTGCAGTCGCCAGGTCCTCCTCGTTGATCAGGCCGCCGCGTGCGGTATTCACGATCACTGCGTTCCGCTTCATCCGCTTGAACTCGGGCAGCGCGATCATATTGCGGGTCTGCGGGGTCAGCGGCGAATGCAACGTGATCACGTCCGAGGTCTCGATCACCTCGTCCCAGGGCGTATAGAGCGGACCCAGGCCCTGAACGCCCTTGTGAGCGGCGAACATCACCTGCATGCCAAAGGCGCGCGCGATGTTGGCCACACCCTGGCCGATCACGCCCTCGCCGATGATGCCGAGGCGCTGGCCGTGCAGGTCGTTGATCGGGTGATTGAAGAAGCAGAACTGCGCCGCCTTCTGCCACTCGCCATTGACCACGTCCTGGCGATAGCCGATCAGGCCGCGGCGGAGCGCCAGGATCAGCGTGAAGGCGTGCTCCGGCACCGTGTGCAGCGCGTATCCACGGATGTTGGAGACGATAATGCCGCGCTCCTTGCAGGCGGCGATGTCGATGTTGTCGGTGCCGGTGGCGGCGACCGCGATCAGCTTCAGCTTCGGCAATGCCTCTATCGCCGGGCGCTGGAACTTGACCTTGTTGACCAGCGCGATATCGGCGTCCTTGAGCCGCTCGACCAGCTGCTCGGGCGTGGTGCGGTCGTAGTCCTTCCATGTGTGCTGGAACGACGGTTTGCGGATGACCACGTCGGGCGCGACGGTGTCGCGCTCGAGAAAGACGATGTTTTTCGACACGTTTCCCCCGAAGGTTCGTTTGTTCTTTAAGTGAAGCCGGCGATGCGGTTGAAGCGCGACCAGGCGCGACGATAGGGCGCCGCAGTCGTCTTGCCCGAGCAGTCCATCGACGGCACGCTCTCGGCCCAGCGCGCTTCGGCGGCATCCGCCTCCTCCCAGCACGCCTCGACCGCCTCGCGCCTTGCCTCGGCGTCGGCGCCGGTCACCTTGGCGATCCGCTTGGCAAAATCCTTCTCCAGCGCGTCGCGCTCGCCGGAGATCGCGGCCGACCGCGCCTCGAAGTCGTCGATGATGCTGCGGTGAAGCTGCTCGTGCTTCCACCAGCGGGTCTTCGCGTCGAACTTGCCGGTCGGCTGCTTCTCCTTCACCGGCAATCCCAGGTCGACGAAGACCGGCTTGAAGATCGAGAGGCAGGGGGCGGCCGAGCCCGTCACCCAATGCACCGGCTGACGGCCCTCCTTGAGCCAGCTCGCCATCGCGCCGGTGGTCTGGCCGCCATTGTTGCCCCAGGCGGCATGCATGCAGATTGCCTTCATCGTCGTCTGGTCGGGGTGCCAGCCGCGTTCCTCCGGCCCATGGTCGCGGAGCGCCGCCATCACCGAATGCACGTCGAGCCGGCCTCGGCGGTTGCCGAGTACGGCCGTTGAGCGCGCGCAGCGCTCCTTGCCCTGGGAGAGCTTGTCACGACGCGGATTGGTCATCGTGCTGGCGACGCCCTTGTTGCCGACCTTGGCTTTGAAGCCGTCGCTGATCTTGTCGTAGTCCTTCTCGATCGAGAGGGCATTGGAGATCGTGCGCACGCCGTCGACGTGCTCGGCGACCCAGTCCTTGCCGATCGTCTCCAGTACCCAGGCGCCGGTCTGGTCGGCGATGATGAAGGAATTGTGGTAGGTGCGCTGCTTCAGGTGCCCGCAATTGCCGCTCTGGCCGTGCTTGGCGAGGAGCCGCGTGATGACGTCGAGCGCCTCCTCGGCGGTGGCCCCGCGCTCGAGGCCGAGGCGGAGATAGTCCATGCCGATGACGCCCGGCTTCGGCGACGGCATCCTCTTGCCGTAGACCGCCTCGTTGCCGATCACCACGCCGTGCTCGTTGGCGCCGATCTCGGCTCCCCAGATCCAGAACGGCTTGGAGAGCAGCACCGCATGCGTCTCTTGCGCCTGGTCGATCTCGACATGGGTCAGCTTGACCTTGGCGCCCTTGCGGTATGTCTTCGCCGGCAGCGCATCGAGGAACTGCGCCTCGTTCCGCTCGCGGTCGCTGTTCTTGCCGAAAAGCACAGCGCCGTCGTTCGACTGGCCGCCCGCGGCCACCATGGTGTCGCACATTGTCGAGCCCCCTTGTCGGAAAGAGCGAGCCTAGCGAGAGCCGGAGGCCTAAGGCAACCGGCTCCTGGCGGCGAACGAATGGCTGCCCGTCTCGCGCGGCCGGCCGTTCTCGTCGATTGCCTCGAAGGCGAAGCGCTCCGGCGAAACGCTGCATGTCACGAAGTGGCGGAATTCGCCGCTGCCCATCACGCCGTCGGGTCCGTACTCGGTGCCCGCTCCGCCGCTGCAGAGCTGCACGATGTCGTCATGCACCTGGAAGTCGAAAGCGATGATGTGGCTGCAGAGATAGGCCAGGACGCCGGCTTCGCGGAACAGCTGCCAGGCCCGCACCCGCTGGTCCGCCGGGAAGACCCACTTGGGAACTTCCTCGTAGCCGTTGACCGGATGGAAGGGGTAGTGGCCGGCGACGAGCCGGATCGGTGCCGAGAGACTTTGCAGCGCTCCCGCGAGCCAATCCATGTCAACCGCCGCGAAACCGCGGTTGGCGAGGTCGCAGGTCGAGATCACGACGACCTGAGCCTCGCCGAGGTCAACGACGTAGTTGAGCCCCTTCCTCTGCCGTGCCTGGGGTGGGAACGGCATCCGCGCCTCGCAGAGGGCGGCACTGACCGGCGTGTTGGCGTCGTGATTGCCGGCGAGATGCAGCACGCGCGGATAGCGCTCGTCGAGCGGGCGGAACTCCTTGTCGAGGAAATGGCTCCATTGCGCATGGAGCTTGGCTTCGTCGTCCGTATAGCCCTCGACGTGATCGCCGAGATAGAGAAGCGCGTCGGCCGGCGCGTTCCGCTCGAGGATGCGCGAGACGACCCGCGCGAGATTGGCCTCGAACTTCTGGCCGGGTACGCCCGAGCAGGAATCGCCGAGAAGGGTCAGCGCCAGCGCCACGCCTAGCGCTTCGCCTTGGCCTGGTTGCGGATCTCGCTCAAGGAGGCCCGGATGGTCAGCGCCTCCGGGTGCAGCCGGAGCTCGATCACCGCGAGCTTGCCCGATGCCCGGGCACGCTCGAAGGCAGGCTTGAACTCGTCGGTCCTGGTCACCGTCTCGCCGATGCCGCCATAGGCACGGCCGATCGCGGCGAAGTCCGGGTTCACCAGGTCTGTGCCCGAGACGCGATCCGGGTACTCGCGCTCCTGATGCATGCGGATCGTGCCATACATGCCGTTGTTGACGACGATCACGATCGGCGCGGCGCCGGCCTGCTGGGCGGTGCCGAGCTCATTGACGGTCATCTGGATGTCGCCGTCGCCGGCGACGCAGACCACTGTACGGTTCGGGTAGCGGATCTTGGCGGCGACCGCCGCCGGCAGGCCGTAGCCCATCGAGCCCGAGGTCGGCGCCAGCTCGGTGCCGAGCTTGCGGTAGCGATGGAAGCGGTGGAGCCATGTGGCGAAGTTGCCGGCGCCGTTCGTGTAGATCGTGTCTTCGGGCAGGGTCTCGTCGAGCCAGGAAATGATCTCGGCCATCTGCACGTCGCCGGGGCATTTCACCGGCTTGGTGTATGCCAGATAGTCGGCATGGGCCTGGTCGGCAGCGCCGGCCCAGGCCGAGGCATCGACCGGCTCCATCCGCGCCAGCGCCGAGGCCATCGCCTTCACGCCCGCGTTCACCGCAAGCTTCGGCGTATAGACGCGGCCCAGCTCCTCCGGGTCCGGATGGACATGGACCATGGCCTGGCTCGGCGTCGGAATGCCGAAGAGGGTGTAACCGCCGGTCGTCATCTCGCCGAGCCGCGCGCCGACCACGAGCAGCAGGTCTGACGCCCTGATGCGCTCGGCCAGCTTCGGGTTCGGGCCGATGCCGACGTCGCCGGCATAGTTGGGATGCAGGTTGTCGAAGCGGTCGGCGCGGCGGAACGAGGTGCCGATCGGAAGCCTGTTCTTCTCGGCGAAGGTCTTGATGTTCGCGCAAGCCCCATCGTCCCAGACCGAGCCGCCGAGGATCACGAAAGGCTTCTTCGCCTTCGCCAGCATCGAGCGGATCTCGGCCATCGCCTCGGGCCCCGGATGCGGCTCGGTCGCGCGGTAAGGCTCGGCATCGGCAACGCTTGCCTTGGCCGTCAGCATGTCCTCAGGGAGCGCCAGCACCACCGGTCCGGGCCGGCCGGACGTGGCGGTGTGGAAGGCACGGCTCAGGTACTCCGGGATGCGCGCCGGGTCGTCGATCTGCGCCACCCACTTGGCCATCTGGCCGTACATGCGGCGGTAGTCGATCTCCTGGAACGCCTCGCGCTCGATTGCGTCCAGGCCGACCTGGCCGATGAACAGGATCATCGGCGTCGAGTCCTGGAACCCGACATGCACACCGGACGAGGCGTTGGTGGCGCCGGGGCCGCGCGTGACCATACAGATGCCTGGCTTGCCGGTCATCTTGCCGTAGGCCTCCGCCATCATCGCCGCTCCGCCTTCCTGACGGCAGATCACGAACTTGATCGAGTTCGCGTCATGCAGCGCGTCCAGCACCGCGAGATAGCTCTCGCCGGGAACGCCGAAGGCAGTGTCGACCCCGTGGATCTTCAGCTGATCGACCAGGATCTGGCCGCCGTTCCGTTCCTTGAGCGTGCTCATGCAGAGGAAATCCGTCGAAAGTGGATGCCCGGATATACCAGCCCGTCAGGCCGGTTGCGAGCGGGCCCGGACCCGCTCGCGATGCCAGATATAGATGCCGCTGGCGACCACGATGCCGCCGCCGACATAGGTCCAGAGATCGGGGATGTGGCTGAACACCAGCCATCCGAGGATCGTCGACCAGATCATCTGGCTGTAGCTGAACGGCGCCAGCGTCGAGGCCGGCGCATAGGAGAAAGCCCGGATCATCACGGTCAGCGCGATCAGGTTCCAGCCGGCGATCGCCGCCATCATCGCCCAGGCGGTCCAGGAGGCCGGACCCCAGAAAGGGACCACCATCAGCGACGAGCCGATCAGCCCGACGATGGTGGTGTAGACGAGCGTGGGCAGCGGATGGTCGTGGCCGGTGCGCCGAGTCAGGATCAGGCTGATCGCCCAGAGGAAGGCCGAGAGCATCGGCAGCAGCGACCAGGGCGAGAAGTCCCCGCCCGGCCGGATCACGATCAGGACGCCGAGGAAGCCGACCAGCACCGCCGACCAGCGCCTGATCCCGACCTTCTCGCCGAGGAAGATCATCGACAGCAAGGTCACGAACAGCGGCGAGACGAAGGCGAGCGTGATCGCGAAGGCGAGGTCGAGATGGGCGAGCGAGATCGTGAAGCAGGTGCCGGACAGCAGCATCGCCGCCGACCGCCCGACATGGGCCACCTTGTGGCTGGTCGCGAAAGCCCGGCCGACGCCGTACCAGAGGACCACCGGCACCAGGTAGAAGACATAGAAGATGTAGCGCGACCAGACGATCTGGACCGGGTGGACCTCGTCGGTCAGGTACTTCGCCGTAGTGTCGGTGATCATGTACATCGCCATCGACGTCAGCATCAGGGCGATGCCGGTGAGCGGGCGATCGGGGCGGGTCGCGAGGGCGGTCGTCATCCTTGGGCGGGGCTTTCTAGCACCACCCGGGCGAAAAGGCCGCGGGATCGGCGATTTCCGGCTCAACTGCGGCATTTCCAGCGTTGACAGCCGATGCTGCGCCGCCGCAAATGTCCGTCCCGTCGCTGGCTTTCCGGCGGCTAACCCCGTCTAGAGAAAGGATTTCCGATGTCGTCGTCGCCCAATGTCGCGGTGGTTGGAGCCACCGGCGCCGTGGGGGTCGAGTTCCTCCAGTGCCTGGAGGAGCGCAACTTCCCCATGTCTGAACTCCGTCTGCTTGCCTCGGCCCGGTCCAAAGGCAAAAAGATGAAGTTCAAGGGCACCGACATCGTCATCCAGGAGCTGACCCCGGAGAGCTTCAAGGGCATCGACATCGCCCTGTTCTCGGCCGGCGGCTCGATCAGCCGCGAGCTCTGCCCGGTCGCCGCCAAGGCCGGCGCGATCGCGGTCGACAATTCCTCGGCCTTCCGGATGGACCCGAACGTGCCGCTGGTGATTCCGGAGATCAACCCGGACGCGATCGCCAAGCACAAGGGCATCATCGCCAACCCGAACTGTTCGACCATCATCGCCATCACGCCGCTCTGGCCGATCCACAAGAAGAACCGGATCAAGCGCCTGATCGCGTCGACCTACCAGGCGGCGTCGGGCGCTGGTGCGGCGGCGATGGAAGAGCTCCGCGCCTCGACCGAGGCCTACATCAAGGGCGAGACCTACAAGAACACGGTCCTGCCGCATCCGTACGCCTTCAACCTCTTCAGCCATAACTCCAAGATCGACCCGGCCAACGGGTACAACGAGGAGGAGATGAAGATGGTGAAGGAGACGCGGAAGATCTTCGGCGACAACGACATCCGCATCTCGGCCACCTGCGTGCGCGTGCCGGTGCTCCGGGCGCATTGCGAGGCGCTGACCATCGAGTGCGAGCGGCCGATCACCCCGAAGGACGTCCACGAGATCCTCGGCGACGCCCCGGGCGTGAAGATCGTCGACGATCCGGTGAAGAACTACTTCCCGATGCCGAAGGACGCTTCCGGCCAGGGCGACATCCTGGTCGGCCGCATCCGCCAGGACATCAGCGATCCCTTCGGCCACTCGATCACCATGTTCGTGGCCGGCGACCAGCTCCTCAAAGGGGCCGCGCTGAACGCCGTCCAGATCGCCGAGAAGCTGGTCTGATTTGTTACGGCCGGCCGGTCACGCTCAGGCGTGGCCGGCCTCGCCGGACAGAAGCGCGAGATCGATGCCGATCTTGCTGATCGCCCGAGTCCATTTGGTGTCGAGCTCGTCGTCGAAGACGATGCCGAGATCGGCCGGCGCATGCAGCCAGCCGTTCGCCTGGATCTCGCCATCGAGCTGGCCCGGCGCCCAGCCGGCATAGCCCAGCGCGAGCAGGGCCTGCTTCGGTCCGCCCCCCTCGGCGATCGCCTTCAGGATGTCGATGGTCGCGGTGACGGCATAGCCGGGCTTCACCTTGACCGTGCTTTCCTGCTCGTACTCGTCGGTATGCAGCACGAAGCCGCGACCCATCTCGACCGGCCCGCCGAAATGCACGCGGCGGTCGATGGCGCCTTCCTTGGGGATGCCGAGCTGGCGCAGCAGCTGCGGGAAGGTGAGCGAGCCGACCGACTTGTTGATGACCAGGCCCATCGCGCCTTCGGCATTGTGAACGCACATGTAGATGACCGTGCGCTCGAAGCGCGGGTCCCGCATGTTGGGCATGGCGACGAGAAGCTGCCCGGCGAGGTAACCTTGCTGCTTGCCGCTCTTGGGCGACATGTCGGGAACGAACTCGGCGTCGGTCGGGAGCACCTTTGCGGCGGAGCGCGATTCGGACGGCGCTTTCTTCGCCGGCTGCTTCGGCCGTTCCGGTTTGTCGCTCCCTTCCTTGCTGCGCGCCATTTTGCTTACCTCAATCGCAGGGTAGCCACGTGAATGTGACGCTTCGCGCTGCGACCGGACCGACTATATAGGACGATATGCCCTCAGGCAAAATCGCTCGACTGCTGGTGATCGTGCTCGGGTTGCTGGTCTTCCCGCAACTTCCGCATGCGTCCGAGTCGAATCCGGTTCCGGCAGACCTGGGCACCGCGACGCTGGTCAGCGCAGTCGAGGCGACCGGCTCGCTCGCTCGCATACCGCTCGGTCTGCACATCACCTTGCCCAAAGGATGGAAGACCTATTGGCGCTCTCCCGGCGACGCGGGCTTGCCCGCGCGCATCGACTGGAGCGGGTCGAGCAATCTCGCCGACGCGGAGATCCGCTGGCCGATCCCAGAGCGCTTCAGCCTCTTCGGCCTCGAGACGTTCGGCTTCGAGCGCGAGGTCGTGCTGCCGATCACCGCTCGACCCGAGAAACCGGGCGAGGCGCTCAAGCTCGAAGCGAGTGTCGACTATCTCGTCTGCAAGGACATCTGCGTTCCGATCACGACGGCGCTCAAGCTCGATCTTCCCGCCGGCCCGGCGCGGCCCAGCGACGCCGCACACCTGATCGACCGCTTCAACGTCCGCGTCCCCTCGCCGGCAACCGCGGCGGGACTCGCAGTGGAGGAAGCCGTCGCCACCGGCAGCGGCAAGTCGCAACGCCTGACGGTCACGGCGCGGTCGGACGCGCCGTTCGTCCGTCCCGATCTGCTGATCGAGGGTCCGCCGGGACTCTCATTCGGCAAGCCGCAGATCGAGCCTCGCGACGGCGGCCGGTCCGTCCGCTTCGTCGTCCCGGCCTTCTTGATGCCGGAGACGGGGCTGGCCGGCACGCCGCTGATGCTCACCGTCACCGACGGCGACCGCGCGCTCGAGACCAAGGTCACGCCCGAGCAGGGCGCGAGAATGGTCGGCGACAGCGGACTGCTGGTCGCGCTCCTGACCGCTTTGCTCGGCGGCTTCATCCTGAACCTGATGCCCTGCGTGCTGCCAGTGCTGTCGATCAAGCTGCTCGGCATGGTCGGACACGGGGGTGCCGAGCGCCCGGCGACGCGGCGCTCCTTCCTCGCCTCGTCCGCCGGCATCCTCGCGTCATTCGCCTTGCTCGCCTCGGGTGCGGTCGCGTTGAAGGCGGCCGGTGCCACGGTCGGCTGGGGCATGCAGTTCCAGGAACCTCTGTTCATCGTCTTCATGATCGTCGTGGTGACGCTGTTCGCCGCCAACCTCTGGGGCCTTTTCGAGGTGGCACTGCCGTCACGTCTCGCGGGCATGGTGAGCAGCGCGGATGCGCCGGGCCTCACCGGACATTTCCTCACCGGCGCGCTCGCGACGCTTCTTGCCACGCCCTGCTCGGCTCCATTCCTCGGCACCGCGATCGCCTTCGCCCTGTCGCGCGGAGCCGGGGAGATCTACGCGATCTTCCTGGCGCTCGGCCTCGGCCTCGCCCTTCCCTACCTTGCGGTCGCCGGTTTCCCGGGGCTCGCTACCAGACTGCCGCGACCGGGTGCCTGGATGGCGACGATGCGGCGTGTACTCGCGCTGGCGCTGGGAGCGACGGCCCTCTGGCTGCTCTGGGTTCTGGCCTCGTCCAGCGGAAGGCCGGCGGCGATCGGCGTCGGTGTGCTGATGGTAGCCGCCATCGCGGCGCTGGTACTGCTGCCGCGAGCGCGCATCGCGGTCGCCGGCCTCGTCGTCTTCGCCTTCCTCGCCCCATCGGCGCTCGGCACCGCCCCCGAGAGGACCCTCGATGCGACGCTTTGGCGGCCCTTCGACCGACAGGCGATCCCGCGCCTGGTCGCCGACGGCAAGACCGTGGTGGTCGACGTGACCGCCGAATGGTGCCTCACCTGCCAGGTCAACAAGCGGGTCGCGATCGCCGACGACGCGGTCGCCGCCCGGCTCAAGGCTCCGGACGTGGTGGCGCTCAAGGCGGACTGGACCCGCCCCGATCCCGGGATCGCGGACTACCTGGCAAGCCACGGCCGCTACGGCATTCCGTTCAACGTCGTCTATGGACCCGGCAAGCCGGACGGCATCGTACTGCCGGAACTGTTGACGGCGGGAGCGGTGATCGAGGCGCTGGACGCGGCGAAGAAGCGCTAGGCTTCTACGCGTAGCTGGTCGTCTTCGCGGAGATAGCCGAACAGCAGGTGGTCCTGCCATTCGCCGTTGATGCGGAGATAGCGTCGGGCGACGCCTTCCTCCTTGAAGCCTGAGCGAAGCAGCACGGCGCGGCTGGCGGCGTTGTGCGGCAAACAGGCCGCCTCCAGCCGATGCAATCCCACATGCTCGAAGGCGAAGGTGATCGCGCAGCGCACCGCCTCGGTCATGTAGCCGCGACGGGCATAGGGCTTGCCGATCCAGTAGCCAAGGCTCGCCATCTGCGCCACGCCGCGACGGACGTTGTTCAGGTTGATGCCGCCGATCAGCGTGTCGTCGGCACGGCGGAAGACGAAGAAGCAGTAGGCGGTGTCGCGCTCCCACTCCTCCGACTGGCGGTCGAGGCGACGGCGGAAGGCGGTGCGGGTCAGCGCGTCCGACGGCCAGGTCGGCTCCCACGGCACCAGGAACTCGCGGCTGACTGTCCGGACCTCGGCCCAGAGTCGCCAGTCGCGCCGGATCGGCGGACGAAGATAGATGCGCGGCCCCTCGACCCTCGGCTCGTCGCGTTCGAGAAGGAAGAAGGCCATCCCCCGCCCCTCAGGCCGCGAACCGATCCGACAGGCGCTCATAGGACTCGAGCGCCTGGAGCGGACCGACCGCGGCGACGGTCGGCTTGCCGGACCGAAGTAGGCCGGCGACGCGACGGATCGCTACCGCATCGACCGCGTCGATCTTGGCGACGGTCTCGGCGATCGGCACCGGCCGGCCGAAGATCATCATCTGGTTGGCGAGGGTCTCGGCGCGGTTGCCGGTCGACTCCCTGGACATCAGCATGCCGGCCTTGAGCTGGGTGCGGGCGCGCTTCAGCTCCACCTCGGTCAGCGTGTCGGCGACCGTCGCCAGCTCGTCGGCCAGCACCGGCATCAGCTCGGTCACCTGCTCGGGCGAGGTGCCGGCGTAGATGCCGAAGACGCCGCCGTCGAGGAAGGCCGAAGCGAAGGAGTAGATCGAGTAGGCGAGCCCGCGCTTCTCGCGCACCTGCTGGAACAGGCGCGAGGCCGAGCCGCCGCCGAACAGGGTCGAGAAGACCTGGAAGGCGTGATGGTCCGGGTGGTGATAGCCGACGCTCGGAAAGCCCAGGACGACATGCGCCTGCTCGAGATCGCGTTCGTCGCGGCGCTCGCCGCCGGCATAGGCCGCGGGTTCCGGCTTCGCCCGCTCGGAAGGCCCGAGCGCGTCGAAATGCCGCCCGACCAGGTCGACCAGATGGTCGTGCTCGATCTTGCCGGCGGCCGAGATCAGCATCGTGCCGAGCCCGTAGTGGCTCCGCATGTAGTCTTTGATCTCTTCGCGCTTCAGCAATCCGACGATCTCGGCCGAGCCCAGCACCGGGCGACCGAGCGCCTGGCTCGGGAAGGCGGCCGCCTGGAAGTGGTCGAAGATGATGTCGTCGGGCGTATCCTCGGCCTGGCCGATCTCCTGCAGGATCACCTGGCGCTCGCGCTCCAGCTCCTGCGGATCGAAGACCGAGTGCTGCAGGATGTCGGCGAGGATGTCGATCGCGAGCGGCACGTCGGCGGCGAGCACCTTGCCGTAGTAGGCGGTCTGCTCGCGGCCCGTATAGGCGTTGAGGTAGCCACCGACCGCCTCGATCTCCTCGGCGATGGCAAGCGCCGAGCGCCGCTCGGTGCCCTTGAACGCCATATGCTCGAGCATGTGGGCGACGCCGTTGACCCGCGCCGGCTCGTGCCGGGCGCCGACGCCGATCCATGCGCCGACCGAGACCGACTCGACCTGGCTCATCGTGTCGGTCGCGACCCGAAGGCCGTTCGGAAGCGTGGTGACGCGGACGCTGGTCATCGGCCGATCTTACCCCCGGACCCGGCCGGCGATGAAGGCCTGGACCGCCTTCACGTCATTGGGAAGATCCTGGACTCGCTCCTTGGCGGTCATCATCGCGTGAAGCCGCTCGGGCAGCTTCGGGCGGAATCCGACCGCCTTCTCGACCGCGTCCGGAAACTTCGCTGGATGCGCGGTCGCCAGCGAGACGACGGGCATGCCCGGGTCGAGCCGGCTCCGTTCGGCCGCGGCGATGCCGATCGCGGTATGGGTGTCGACCAGCTCGCCGGTCTCGCGATAGACGCGGCGGATCACCTCCAGCGTGCCGGCCTCGTCGAGGCGATGGCCGTCGAAGAGGGCGCGGATCTGCCCCATCGCCTCGCCGTCGAGCTTGTAGCGGCTGTCCTTGCGGAAGCGGGTCAGGAGTTCGGTCACGCGCGTGCCGTCGCGGCCGACGGCCTCGAACAGCATGCGCTCGAAGTTGCTGGAGACCTGGATGTCCATGCTCGGCGACATCGTCGGCACCACCGGCGCCATCGTCATCTCGGCCGTGCCCAGGAACCGCGTCAGGATGTCGTTCGAGTTGGAGCCCAGCACCAGGCGCTCGATCGGAAAGCCCATCCGCTTCGCCGCATAGGCCGCGAAGACATTGCCGAAGTTGCCGGTCGGCACCGCGAAGGCGATCCGCCGGTCCGGCGCGCCAAGCGCGACGCTTGCCGCGGCGTAATAGGCGATCTGGACCGCGATCCGGACCCAGTTGATCGAGTTGACCGCCGAGAGCGTGTGGCGGTCGCGGAAGGCCTGGTCGTTGAACATGGCCTTCACCATGTCCTGGCAGTCGTCGAAGGTACCGTCGAGGGCGACGCAGTGGACGTTGTCGGCGGCGACGGTCGTCATCTGCCGGCGCTGGACTTCGGACACGCGCCCCTTCGGGAACAGGATGAAGACGTCGACCGAGGCGCGGTCGCGAAGCGCCTCGATCGCCGCCGACCCGGTGTCGCCCGAGGTCGCGCCGACGATCGTGATCCGCTGGTTGCGCGTCGCCAGGACCCGGTCGAACAACCGCCCGACGGCCTGCAGCGCATAGTCCTTGAAGGCGAGCGTCGGCCCGTGGAACAGCTCGAGCAGCCAGTGGCGGGAGCCGATCTGCTTCAGTGGCGCCACCGCGACATGGCCGAAGCCGCGATAGGCCTCGGCGAAGAGCTTGGCGAGATCCGCCTCGGCGACGGCGCCTGGGGCATAAGGGGCCAGCACCTTGGCGGCCGTCTCGGCGTAGGGCCTGCCCGAGAGCGAGCGGATCTCGACCGCCGACAGGGAGGGCCAGGCCTCCGGGACATAGAGGCCGCCGTCGCGGGCGAGGCCGGCCAGCAGCACGTCCTCGAAGCCGAGAACCGGCGCCTGGCCGCGGGTCGAGACATAGCGCACGTTGAAGGCTTTCCGTCGGTCGAAGGGGGCGGGCGACGCTACATGCCCTCCCCTGCCCGGGCAAGGTCTGTCCGAGCTTGCCCGGGCCTTCTACAATCCCTGGGCGCCGATGTCAGACCAGTCCGTAATCCAGCCCCCCAACGACCCGGCAGAGGCGGTCTTCGCGACCGCGCTGGCGGCGCGTTGCCACCTGCTGGTCGTCGAGATGATCGACTATTGGCGGCGGATACGCCCCGGCCCCGGGCTCCTCCCCGGCCGACAGCATTTCGATCCGGTCGAGGTGCCCAAGCTGCTGCCGTTCATCGGGCTGATCGACATCCTGCGCGAGCCTGACCTCAGGCTGGAGGTCCGCCTCGCAGGCTCCAAGATCGAGGAGACGCTCGGCCCCAGCCTAGTCGGCCAGTATCTCGACGAGCTGGTGCCGAACTTCGCGGCGACCCTGGTGGCGCAGGACTACTTCCGCGTCGCCACCGATGGCATCCCGGTCTGGTACCGTGGGCGCCAGACCAGTGCGATCGGCAAGGCCTTCCTGCCGGTCGAGCGACTGTTCCTGCCGCTGGCGACGGACGGGACCGCCCCCGACGCGATCGTCGGCCTGATGATCTTCGGCGCCCAGATCCGCTGATGACGGACGCGGTCGACACGGCGCTCGCCGCGATCGTCGCCCTGCCCTGCGATCCGCTCATCGCCGAGGCCATCGCCTACTGGCAACGCATCCGTCCAAGCGAAGGGATGCTTCCCGGGCGACGGCACTTCGATCCGGTCGAGATTCCTCGCCTGCTGCCCAATGTCGCCATGCTGGACGTGGTGCGCGAACCCCACATCCGGGTAAAGGGGCGGATGAGCGGAAGCAAGCTGACCGAGGTCTACGGTACCGGCCTGGTCGGGAGCTTTTTCGACGAAGTGATTCCGGACTTCGACGACAGCCGAGCCGCGAAGGACTATCGGCAGGTGGTCACTGACGGTGTGCCCAGCTGGTATCGTGGCGCGCAGTCCGTGAAGCGCGGCAAATCCTTTCTCGGGATCGAACGAATTCTCCTGCCGCTCGCCGAGGACGGCCGTGCCGTCGACATGATCCTCGCCGTCTATCTGTTCTTCTACTCCGACGGCCAGCGGTACTGAGCCATTAGTCGAGGTAGCGCGCCGCGAGGTGCGCCTTGAACACCTCCGGATCGAGCGGACGGCCGGTCGCTTTGGCGAGCAGCTCGTCGGTCGAGAGCTTCGATCCCAGGCCATGGACGTTGGCCTTGAGCCAGCCCATCAGCGGCGCGAAGTCGCCCTTGGCGATGCCGGGCAGGATCGACGGATCCGCACGCTTGGCCGCGTCGAACAGCTGGGCCGCGGTCATCGCGCCCAGCGAGTATGTGGGGAAGTAGCCGAAGATCCCCTCCGGCCAATGGATGTCCTGGAGGCAGCCGCGGCGGTCGTCAGGCGGCGTGATGCCGAGCAGCCGCTTCAGCTCCTCGGCCCACGCGCCGGGCACGTCCCCGATCCTGAGATCGCCGGCGATCAGCCGCTTCTCGATACGGTAGCGGAGGATCACATGAGCTGGATACGTGACCTCGTCGGCTTCGACGCGGATGAAGCTGCGGGCGACACCCGAGTAGATCTTCCTCAGGTTCTCCGGCTCCCAGGCGGGGCCCGAGCCGCCGAAGGCTTCGCGCATCAGGGGCGCGGCGAAGGCCATGAACTCCGGCCCCCGGCAGACCTGCATCTCGATCAGCAGCGACTGGCTCTCGTGCACGCTCATGCCGCGCGCCTCGCCGACCGGCTGCCAGCGCCAGCGGGACGGCAGCTGGCGCTCGTACATCGCGTGCCCGGTCTCGTGCAGCACGCCCATCAGGCTCTGGGTGAAGTCGCCGTCGGTGTACCGCGTGGTGATCCGGACGTCGTCCGGCACGCCACCGCAGAACGGATGCGCGCTGACGTCGAGGCGCCCGTGATTGAAGTCGAACCCGATGAGCCCCATCAGCTTCTGGCCGAGCGCCTTCTGCTTCTCGATCGCGAATGGACCCTCGGGGCGGATCGCCGGCGGCCGGCTCGCCTGCCTGGCCAGCACCTGCTCGAGGAAGCCGGGAAGGAAGGCGGCGTAGTCGTCAAAGATCGCATCGATCCGGTCGGTGCGGCCGCCCGGTTCGTACTCGTCCATCAGCGCCTCGTAGAGCGGCACGCCGAGCGCCGCCGACTTGATCCTCGCCTTCTCCTTGGTCAGGTC
>JAEULB010000047.1 GCA_016792585.1 Rhodospirillaceae bacterium | reverse complement strand
CCGAGGGGAGCGAGGTCGCGATCGACTTCTCCTTCGAGAGCGCGGTCGGCATCCCGATGGCCGACGAGATCGCGCAGGGCCGCTCCGCCGCATGATCGACAAGCGGGTCGCCAGCATGGCCGAGGCGCTGGCCGGCATCGCCGACGGCTCGACCGTCCTCGTCGGCGGCTTCGGTGCCGTCGGCCAGCCGAACGCCCTGATCGACGGCCTGATAGAGCAGGGTGCGAAGGATCTCATCATCGTTGCCAACAACGCCGGCATGGACGCGAAGGTCGGTCTGCCGCGGCTGATGGCGGCGGGACGGGCGCGGAAGCTGGTCTGCAGCTTTCCCCGCGGCTCGACGGTTTTCGACGAGCTCTACAAGGCCGGCAGGATCGAGCTGGAGGTCGTTCCGCAGGGAACCTTGGCTGAGCGCATCCGCGCCGCCGGCGCCGGAATTCCCGCCTTCTACACGCCGACCGGCGTCGGCACCAAGCTCGCCGAAGGCAAGGAGCAGCGCCATGTCGGCGGCCGCGACTGCATCCTCGAGCATGCATTGAAGGCGGACGTGGCTCTGGTCGAGGCCTGGCGCGCCGATCGCTGGGGCAACCTCACCTACAAGGGCAGCGGGCGCAATTTCAACCCGGTGATGGCGGCGGCGGCGACGCTCACCGTGGTCCAGAGCCAGCACATCGACGAGCTGGGGGCGCTCGATCCGGAGGCGGTGGTCACGCCGGGGATCTTCGTCAGCCGCGTGCTGCATGTACCCTATGGCAACCCGCCGCCCGGCAATCGCCGTGCCGATGTGGCCCGTCCGGAGGCGAAGCGATGAAGCCGTTCGGGCGGGCGGAGATGGCGGCCAAGCTCGCGGCCGACATTCCGGAAGGCTGGTATGTGAATCTCGGCATCGGCCTGCCGACTCTGGTCGCCGACTACGTGCCGGCCGAGCGCGAGGTGGTCTTCCATTCCGAGAACGGCATCCTCGGCATGGGACCGGCACCGCCGGAGGATGCGGTGGACACCTGGTTGGTCAATGCCGGCAAGGAGAACGTCACGCTGCGCACCGGCGCTTCGCTCGTCCACCACGCCGACAGTTTCATGATGATCCGCGGCGGGCATCTCGACCTGTGTGTGCTGGGCGCCTACGAGGTCGCGGCCAACGGCGACATCGCCAACTGGACGACCTCGCTCAACGACGCGGTGCCCGCGGTCGGCGGCGCCATGGATCTCGCCGCCGGGGCCAGGCGCCTCTGGGTGATGATGGAGCACACAACCAAGGACGGGCGTCCACGCCTGGTCGAGCGTTGCGCGTATCCGTTGACCGCTCTCGCGGCCGTCAAGCGCATCTACACCAACCTGGCGGTGATCGACGTCTCGGCCAGGGGCTTCGAGGTGCGGCTGGTGGCTGACGGCGTCAGCTTCGAGGCCCTGCAGGAACGGACCGGAGCAAAGCTTCACCGGCCGGCGTGACCGGCGCTCAAGCGCGCTTGCGGTTTAGTGGTTTGCCGCCGGCGCCGCCGGCTTCCGATACTGAATTGATCCAAGGTGAAGGAGGGATTGTCGATGCCGGCACCGATCACGCGCAGCCTTGCGGAATTCGCGCTCGGCCTGAGCTACGAGGCCTTGCCGGCGGCGGCGGTCGAGGCCATCCGCACCGGGACGACCGATTGCGTCGCGGTGATGTTCGCCGGGCTCTCGGCGCCGGTCGCCGGACATGCGCGCCAATCGCTCGGAACCCGTGGGCCGAGGGGCGAGGCCCGGATCTATCTCGGCCGCGAGCGGGCGAGCACGCCGGAGGCGACCTTGGCCAACGCCGCGGCGGCCAGCGGCAGCGTCTTCGACGATGTCGCCTTCGCCGGCTGCCACACCAGCGTCGTGCTGGTCCCGGCGATTCTGGCGGAGGCGGAATTGACCGGTGCCTCCGGCCGCGACGTGATCCGCGCCTACGCCGCCGGATACGAGGCGTGGGCGCGCCTCTCCGAGCGCGAGAAGGACGCCTATTCGGGCAAGGGCTGGCATGCGACGGCGGTCATGGGCGCTGTCGCCACCGCCATCGCCGTCGGCACGGTGCACAAGCTCGATGCGAAGACCATGGTCTCGGCGATCGGCATCGCCGCCACCATGTCCGGCGGTATCACCGCCAGCTTCGATACCGACGCCGGCCCATTCCAGGTGGCGCGCGCCGCTGCCGGCGGCGTGACCGCGGTCCGCCTCGCCAAGTCGGGCATGACGTCGGCGGCCGACGCTCTCGAGCGGCCGGGACGGGGCCTCCTTCCGGCGCTGTCCCCGAAAGGGCAGGTCGATCTCGACACTCCGTTCGGCGATCTCGGGAAGGCGTGGCGGCTGGAGACGGTCGGCGTGCACCTGAAGAAGTATCCGTTCGGCAACGTCACTCAGCGGGCGCTCGACGGCATGCTCGACCTGGTGAAGGAACACAACCTCAAGCCGGCCGACGTAGTCGCGGTGGAGGCGGTGATCGGCGAATCCCAGGGAGCGACCCACGCGAAATCGCCCTCGACGATCCACAAGACGCCGACCCATACGATCGAGCTTGCGATGGCGGCGGCCTTGATCGACCGCGCGGCGACCTTCGTCCACCTCCGCGACCCGTTCATCCAGCGGCCGGACGTTCAGGAAGTCATGAAGAAGGTGCGTACGGTGGTCGACGCCGGCGCGCCGGCCGACGAGGAATACAATCTCGGTTTCAGCGGCAAGGTCCGGCTCACGCTTGCCGATGGCCGCAAGGTCGAGAGCCCACACCTGAAGCGCGCGCGGGGGCACTGGTCATCGCGGCTCGGCCGCGAGGAGCTCTGGGGCAAGTTCGCCGGCTGCGCCGACGGTCATGTCTCTGGGCCAAAGGCGGTGGAGTTGTTCGATGCCCTTCAGCGCTTGGAGACCTTGAGTGCCGTGACCACACTCGACTCCGGGCTCTAGGAGTGGGACGAACCTCGCCCCGCTATTCCGCCTCCATCGTGAGTCTGCGTGTCTTCAGTGGACCCTATGCGAGGCTCAAGCGAGCCAAGGCGAGGTGTGACCGGGGACCCCACAACCGGGGCGCGGCGATTTATTGGTCAGCTCTGGTTGGATTCGGTCGTCGCCGGGCTGGCTTAGAGAGGGAGAGGGTTCTCCTAGTAGAGTGTAGGCCCTCAAGAAAGCCACAGGACATCGCTAGCTCCCTGCTTTTCTTGTGAATCTGGCAGTTATGGTCGCCTAGACGTATTCGGGAAGCAAACCGTCATCCGCGTTCGGTAAAGGGGGCTGCACGCCCCCGCAACCAAACACAAGCCGCCGGCTTCATCCGAAGCCGGCGGCTTTTGTCTTTGGGGCAGCCGCCGTTACATCGACAAGGATTGAAGACCGTCCCGGCGCATCAACGCCGACGGCACCGGCACCGGCATCTCGAGCAGGATCTGGGCGAAGGACTTGCCGAGCGGATCGGAGCGTAGCGATGCCATTCCGCCGCCGCCGAGCGCCCGGCGGATAACGAAGTTGAGCGCTTTGATGCCGGGAAGATCGAAGCGCTCCACCGGCCCCGTTGCGAGATGCGCCATCCATGACGCGACCGCCTCGACGGTGAGGCCATGCCGCAGGACCGGCAGGTAGTCGGGTTTGCGGGCGATGATGCCGATGTTGCAGTCGTCGCCCTTGTCGCCGCTCCTCGCCCAGGCGAGCTCGATCAGACGGACGGGGACGGGATCCTCGGGCGCGACCGCTCCGACAGGTGCGACTTCGTCCGGTTGACGCATCGGCGCCGATGCCGGAGCCGGCACGACGAGCGTGCCCTTGCCGTCGACGACCTGGGCCACCGCCATGTCCGATGGAGCGAAGCAGGAGAACAGGCGCACGACCGGCCGGATGTCGGTTCGGCCGCTGAAATGTCCGCGCGTTCCAGGTCCCATCGAAGTGCCGGGAGAGGTCACTTCCCGGCGGAGGAATTCGAGTGCCCGGCGATCGGCGTGCCGGACGGCGAGCCGGAGCACGACTTCGCGTGTCGCGTCGCCGCGCCCATGCGGTCCGTAGAGCGCTTCGGCGCCGAGGAACTCGACCAGCGTCGCGGCATAGTCGGCGAAACCGGCCTCGCTCATCTGACGTCGCGTGCGACGAAGCAGCGCCTCGGCGGTCTTCTCCGCCTTCTCGACCGCATCGAAGCCGCGGATCGCCAGCATCGGATCGAGCTGGTAGCCATCGGCGACGGTGACGCTGACCTTGAGCCGGTCGGAAGGCGGGCGTCCGCGGGCGCCGGCGACGCGGACGCGCTCCGGCCCGTTTGCCTCGACCGTCACCCGGCGAAGATCGCAGACGACGTCGGGCATCGCATAGCTTGCCGGATCGCCGATCTCGTAGAGGATCTGCTCGGCGACGGCCGCCGGCTCGACCAGGCCGCCGGTCCCGGCCGGCTTGGTCACGACGAAGCTGCCGTCCTCGGCGCACTCGATGACCGGATAGCCGATGTCGTCCCAGCCCACGACGCGCTTCCAGTCGGTGAACAATCCTCCGGTCGCCTGGGCGCCGCACTCGATCACGTGGCCGGCGAGGGTGCCCGACGCGAGACGGTCCCAATCGGTCCAGCTCCACCCGAACTCGTGGACCAGCGGGCCGACGACGATCGCCGAGTCGACACAGCGTCCGGTGACGACGATCCGCGCCCCGCGCTCGAGCGCGGCGGCGATCGGCCGTGCGCCGAGATAGGCATTGGCGCTCATCACCTTCGCCGGCAACGCCGCGCCGGTTTCGAGGTCGCGCACGTTCAGTCGGCGTAGATCGTCGAGGCGAGGCATCAGGTCGTCACCCTCGACCACCGCGACCGGCAGGTCGAGACCGGCTTCAGCGATCAGCGCCCGGAGCGCCGCCGCGCAGGCGCCGGGATTGAGGCCGCCGGCATTGGCGACGACCCTGATTCCGCCGGCCGAGATCGCCTTCAGGTTCGGTCCCATCGCCTGGGTGACGAAGTCGGTCGCGTAGCCGGATGCCCGGTCCTTCGCCTTGGCCCGCGACAGGATCGACATCGTGGTCTCGGCCAGATAGTCGAAGACCAGGTAGTCGAGCCCCGGCACCTTCAGCAGCTGCGGCACGGCGATCTGGGAGTCGCCCCAGAATCCACTGGCACCGCCGATGCGGACCGTCCGCGGCACCGGCCTAGTCCCCGAGTCCGAGATCGGCGACGGCAAAGTCGCGGAGCTTCGACTTCTGCACCTTGGCGCTTCCGGTCATGCCGATCTCGTCGAAGCTGCCGACGAGACGGAGATATCTGGGCACCTTGAAGCTGGCGCAGCGTTCGCGGCACCAGGCGATCAGCTCTTCCGGCTCGGCCTTGCCGCCCTCGCGAAGCCGCACATAGGCGGCGGCGACTTCGCCGAGTCTCGGATCGGGCACGCCGACGACCTGCGCCTGCGCCACTGCCGGGTGATCGTGCAGGACTTCCTCGACCTCGGCCGGCGCCACGTTCTCCCCGCCGACGCGGAACACGTCTTTCACCCGCCCGACGAAGCGGAGCCTGCCGCCGGGGGTAAGCGAGCCGAGATCGCCGGTATGAAGCCAACCCTCCTTGTCGATTGCCTTCGCGGTCTCGGCCGGCTTCTCGTGGTAACCCTTCATCAGGCTCCAGCCGCGCACCAGAATCTCGCCGACCGCGTCGGCCGGACGGTCCGTACCGGTCTCGGGGTCGACGATGCGGAGCGTCATGCCCTCGTGGGTCTTCGCCAATCCGGCGATGCGAAGCTCCGGATCGTCGCGGAAGTCCGACATCACGACGTTGGGGGAGGATTCCGAGAGGCCATAGGCGAAGCAGAGATCGCGAATGCCCATCCGCTCGATCACCTGGCGCATCACCACCGGGCCGGCCGCGGCCCAGCCGCCGCGCAGGTTCAGCTTCTTCGGATCGAAGTCGGGATGCGCCATCATCATCAGGAACAGCGTGTCGTTGCCCGAGACCAGCGTACAGCGCTCCTTCGCCATGATCTCGAGGCTGGTGCCGGCATCGAAGGTCTCGGTCGTCACCAGGCAGGCGCCGGCGGAGAGTGCCACCAGCTGGGAAAGCGTCGTGCCGGCGACGTGAAAGAACGGCCGCGCGCTGAAATAGCGGTCGCCGGCTCTCACGCCGATGCGATGGGCGACGTTGGCGGCATTGCGCAGCACGTTGTCGTGAGTCAGCAGCACCCCTTTCGGAAACGACGTGGTGCCGGAGGTGTACTGCATGATCACGACGTCGTCGGGGCGGACCTCCGGCAGCGGCTGCTCGCCGATCTTCTTCTGCTCGACCCTGAGGGCGCCGAAGGAGACGGCGCTGCGCGGGCGATCCTCGCCGAGCACGATCAGGCCGCGCAGCCGAGGCAGCTTCGCGCCGGGAAGGAGCTGGTCGATCGCCGGCTCGATCAGGCGCAGCATGCCGATGAAGTCGATCTTCCCGAGAAAGCGATCGATGGTGATCAAGGTCGAGACGCCGGCCTGGGACAGGCAGTACTCGATCTCGGCCGCCTTGAACCGGGTGTTGACCGGGACGGTGATCGCGCCGGCCAGGGCCGCGCCGTAGAACGACACCACCCATTCGACCGAGTTGCCCATGCAGATGGCTACCCGGTCTCCCGGCCGGACGCCGGAGCGGATCAGCGCGGACGCCATCAGCCGGCACTGGCGGCGCAGCTGGGCGAAGGTCAGGCGATCGTCGCCAGCGACCAGCGCTTCTGCGTCCGGCCAGCGTTCGGCTGCACGATCGAGCATCGCGCCGAAGGTACGCTGAAGCCAGGGGTCGGGAACGAGGTCGTCCATCATCGATCCTTCTTCGCGAAGGCCTCGGCACCTTCCCGCCACTCGCCGGCACCGAGGACCTCCTCGATCGCGGCGATCTCGTTGGCGAGCGCGCCGGCCGAATCGGTGAAAGGGACCCGGTCGATGCAGCGCTTCGCCAGCTTGAGCGCCAGAGGCGGTGCCTTGGCGATGGTCGCGGTCACTTCGTCGACGGTGGCGGCGAGATCGGCGTCGGAGATCACGCGGGTCACCAGTCCGATGCGCAGCGCTTCGGCGGCATCGATCACCCGGCCGGTCAGCATCAGGTCCTTCGCCATGCGCGTCCCGACGATGCGCGGAAGCCGTTGGGTGGCGCCGACGGTGCCGCGGGTCGCCTCGGGATAGCAGAAGGTCGCAGCCGAGCCGGCAATGGCGAAGTCGCACGCGGTTGCGATTTCTGCACCCGAGCCGTAGGCGGCGCCATGGACAACGGCGATCACCGGCTTGGTCAGCGCCTCGATCGCCGCATAGGCGGCGAAAGCGCGCCTGCGGCGCTCGCGGACCCGATCCTCGGTCATGGTCCGCCGTTCCTTGAGGTCGGCGCCTGCGCAGAACGCCGGACCGGCACCGCGGATTACGACGACGCGCACCTCCGCCGCCGCTTCGGACTGCCGCGCGGCCGCCTCGAGATCGATGCACATCTGCATGTCGAGCGCGTTCCGCTGGTCCGGACGGTCGAGGAGGATCGTCGCGACGGCGCCATTGATGGTGAGCCTGGCGCTCATGCTCAGACCACCTTCTTCGCGCGTAGTCGGGCGATGTCCACGGCAGTGAAGCCGAGCTCGGCCAGCACTTCGTCGGTGTGCTCGCCGAGCAGCGGCGGGCACCCGACGGCGGGCGCATCGAAGCCCTCGAACCTATAGGGCAGGCGGAGCGCGCGGAAGTCGCCGACCGTCGGATGCGCGAAGGAGGACACCATTTCGCGTGCCGCGACATGGGGATCGGCCAGGACCTGATCGAGATCGTTCACCGGTCCGGCCGGCACGTCGGCCGAAATCAGCGCCTCGACCAGCGCGTCGCGCGTCCAGGTGCTCGCCGCTTCGCGCATCCGCGTCATCACCCGGTCGCGACCCCGCACCCTGCCGGCGTTGTCGGCGAGCGTTGCGTCGGCGGCGAGGTCGTCGAGGTGGAGCACGCGGCACATCCCCTGCCAGTGCTGGTCGCTGCAGGTGATGTGCAGCCACTTGGCGTCGGCGCAGACGAAGGCGGCGGAGGGCACGCGGCCGGGATGCTCGGTACCGAGCCGGAGCGGCACCTCGCCCAGCGCGAAGAAGCGCGCGGCCGCCAAGGTCAGCAGGCTCACCTGGCCGTCGAGCATGGCGAAGTCGAGATAGCCGCCGTGCCCGCTCCTGGCGCGGCCGGCCAGCATCGACAGCACGCCGATGCCGATCCAGAGACCGGAGGTGAGGTCGGCCATCGGCAGGCCCGGCTTGACCGGGCCGCCGCCGACCTCGCCCGTCAGGCCCATCAGCCCGCCCATCGCCTGGAAGATTGTGTCGTAGCCCTTGCGCTCGGCATAGGGGCCGGTCTGGCCGAAGCCGGTGCAGGAGACGTAGACGAGCTTCGGATTGAGCTTGAGCAGCGCCGCGTGATCGAGGTCGTAGCGCTTGAGCGAGCCGACCGGAAAGTTCTCGAGCAGGACGTCGGCGTTCGCCACGAGGCGGCGGACGATGTCCTGGCCGGCAAGCCCGCGGAAGTCGACCGTGATCGAGCGCTTCGAGCGGTTGCAGGCGAAGAAGTAGGCGCTCTCGTCGCCGACAGGCGGCTCGAACGAGCGGGTCTCGTCGCCCTTGCCGGGCTGCTCGATCTTGACCACCTCGGCGCCGAGCTCGGCCAGGATCATGCCGGCGAAGGGCGTTGCCAGAACGCGGGCGAGCTCGACCACCTTGATTCCGGCCAGCGGCTTCATTTCCTGAAGCTCCGCATCGCGATGTTGACGTCGCGACCGAGCTTGAGCGCCTCGTCGAGGGCGAGGTCGGCGACCTGGTGGAAGGCGCGCTTGGTCGCGGCCATCGCCGGGCGCGGGAAGGCCGCGAGCTTCTCGGCGATCGCGACCGCCTCGTCGACCAGCTGGGCGTCGGCGACGATGCGGTTGACCATGCCGAGTGCAAGGGCCTTTTCCGGCGGCACCGACTCGCCGAGCGCCACCAGCTCGAACGCGGCCTTGCGGCCGACCTGGCGCACCAGGTTTGCCATGACCACGGCGGCGACGATGCCGCGCTTGATCTCGGGATAGCCGAAGCGCGCCGTCTCCGAGGCGATGACCATGTCGCAGGCGAGTGCCAGACCGCAGCCGCCGCCGACCGCGTGCCCGCGCACCGCGGCGACCACCGGCTTCGCCAGCTTGGGGAAGATTCCGTGCAGGCGCATCGTCAGGTCGCCGCGCGCCGCCACCGCATCGGGCGCATCGGCGGTCAGCGACGAGAACTCCGAGACATCGGCGCCGGCGCAGAAGGCGCGGCCAGCGCCGGTCAGCACGACGGCGCCGATCTTGTCGTTGTCGTCCGTCGCCTGCAGCGCGTCGAGCAGCGCCTGGGTCAGCGCGGTGTTCAGCGCATTGAGCTTGTCCGGCCGGTTCATCGTCAGCACGCGGACGGCGCCGCGATCCTCGGACAGCAGCACATCGCTCATGCGACACCTGCCGGGGCGGGGGTCATGCGGCGAAGCCGGTCGAGCGCGGCTTCGGTCTCGCGAGCGAGGCGGGCGACCAGGGCCGCCGCCGGCACGATATCGTCGATCAGGCCGGCGCTCTGTCCGGCCTCGACCTTGCCGTCGGCGATGTTGCCGTCGAAAGCCGCCATCTTGAGCGTGCCTGCCTTGAACCGGGTGGCGAGGTCGTCGACACCCGCGCCGCTTCTCTCCGCCGCCCGATAGGCGTCGGTGAAGTCGTTGCGGAGCACGCGGACCGGGGCGCTCGCTGGACCGACCAGGGTCGTGTCCTCCGGTCGTGCCAGTCGAATGGCGTTCTTGTATGCGTCGTGCACGGTAGCCTCATGCGTCATCAGGAAGCGGGTGCCGAGCTGAACTCCATCGGCGCCGAGGCAGAGCATCGCTGCGATCCCGGCCCCGTCGGCGATGCCGCCGCCCGCGACCACAGGGAGCCGGCTTCCCTGGACGACCCGGCGGACGACGACGAGCGTGGTGACGCCGCTTGCCGGCGGATGGCCACCGGCCTCGGAGCCCACGACGATCAACCCGTGCACGCCCGCAGCCTCGGCCTTCACCGCATGCTCGACCGAGGCGACGACATGAAGGCAGATCCGTCCCGCCGCCTTGAAGCGATCAATGTAGGCCTTGGGTCCGCCTTGCGAGGCGATCAGCACCGGTACCTTCTCCTCGATCGCGAGATCGAGGCACTCGGCGCTGCCCTGGCGGTAGAGCGGCACGTTGAGCGCGAAGGGCTTCGCGGTGCGGGCCTTGACCTCGCGCACCGCCGCGCGCAGGTCGTCGAGACGCATCGGGCCGGCGGCGACCGTGCCGAGGCCGCCGGCTTCGGACACGGCAGCCGCGAGGCCGGGGCTCGACGAGGCCCAGCTCATCCCGGCCTGGACGATCGGGAGATCGATGCCGAGAAGCTCGGTCAGGCGCGTGCGCAGGCGAATGGCCGCCTCCCGTCAGGCAGCCGGGTCGCCCAGCGGGTTCGGCGGCGCGGTCGAAACCTGGCCGAAGGGCGGCTGGAGCCGGAACAGCTTCCACGGATTGGGGAGCGGGCCGAGCCTGACCTCGATCAGGGCGGGGCCGCCTCGGCCGATCGCATCCTTGAGTGCGCGGCGCAACGCCTGCGGTTCGTCGGCGCGCGCGTAGGGAATGTCGAAGGCGCCGGCAAGCCGGTCGTAGTGAGGGTTGTGCAGCTCGGTGCCATAGGCCTCGCCGAACTGGTTCTTCATCATCATGCGCACATTGCCGTAGCCGCCATCGTTGAAGATGACGGAGACTAGGCCGAGGTTGTAGGCGCGCGCGGTCGACAGCTCCTGCATGTTCCAGCCGAAGCCGCCGTCGCCGCTGACGCTGATCACCGCACGGCCGGGATTGCCGGCGGCGGCACCGAGCCCGGCGCCATAGGCGTATCCAAGCGTTCCCTGATATCCGGGCGTGACGAAGGTGTAGGGCTTCCGCGACTGGTACATCAGGCGCGAGAAGTATCCCGCGAGCGTCAGGTCCATCACGAAGATGCCGTCGTCGGGCATCGCCTCCCGCATCGCGCGGGTATAGCCGATCAGCGGCTCCATCTCGTTCGCCTGATGATCGACCCAGGCGCGGACCTTCCTGATGTCCTCGGCCCGCGACGGATTCTTCGCCGAGAGCTCGGCTGCCAAGGCCTCCAGGCCGAGCCTGGCGTCGGCGCGGATCGAGAGGCTGCTGGTGCGGGGCTCGCTCCAGTCGGTGGGATCGGCATTGAGGTAGATGTAGGTCTTGCCGTCGGCGGGCCAAGCCGGCGTTCCTTGGTTGAACTCGATGAAGCGGCTGCCGACGATCAGCACGACATCGGCATGCGGGAAGACGGCGCGGCCGCCAAGCGTGTTCAGCGCCAGCGGATGGGTGTCCGGAAGACCGCTGCGGCCGTGGTCGCTCATCACCACCGGCGCCTGCAGCTTGTCGGCGAGGGCGGCGAGCGCGTCGGAGGCGCGCGCCGCGATCACGCCGCCGCCGGAATAGATCACCGGGAACCTGGCGCCGGCGAGGAGGGATGCCGCCTTCGCGATCTCCTTCGCATCGGGCTTGATGCGGCCGTCCTCGCCCGCCGGCGGATCGATGAGGTCGACCTCGTCGGAGGCGCTCAGCACGTCATGCGAGATCTCGAGACCGACCGGCTGCGGCTTGCCGCTGTTGGCCTGGCGGACCGCCTCGCGGACGACGCCCGGGACCTCCTTCGGCGACTTGGCGGCACTCCGCCACTTGGTGACCGCGCCCAGGATCTCCGACTGGTTGCGCACCTCGTGCAGCAGTCCGTGACCTTTGCCGACGCCGGCGGAGAAGATGTTGCCGGAGATGCAGAGCACGCGCGAATTGCAGGCATAGGCGGTCGAGAGCCCGGCCATCGCGTTGAGAAGGCCCGGGCCCGGCACCACCATGCAGGTGCCGATCCTGCCCGTGGTGCGGGCATAGCCGTCGGCCATGTAGGCCGTCGCCTGCTCGTGCCGGGTGACGATGACGCGGATCTGGTCCTTGACCCGTCGAAGCCCGTCGAAGGCCCAGTCGAGCTGGACGCCGGGGACGCCGAAGACGTCGGTGATCCCCTCCTTCACGAGCTGCTGGGCGAGGGCCTGTCCTCCGGTGAGCTTCATGGCGAACTGCTGTCCCTGTTCATGAGGATGGATGAGCCCGGCTTTCCGCTTGATCCGCCGGGGCGGCGGTCGCGATGATCACGGCGGACCAAGGGAGCGCAACGATGCAGCGGATGGCCACGGTTCTCGTCACCGGCTATGCCCAGGCGCCGAAGGGCACGGTCATGCACAAGACGCATGAGTTCGCCGGCGTGGTCCTCGAGGTCGACATCAAGACGGCCAAGATCGTGGCGGCGGATGCGACGCTGATCACCGATCTCGGGCGCGATTTCTTCCGGCGCTGCGTGGTCGGGTACGATCTCAACCTGGGGCCTGAGGGGCTGGTTCAGCGGATCCTCCAGCACTTCGTCTCGCCGTCGCGCGATGCGCTCGCGGTCGCGGCACGTGCCGCAGTCCAGCGCTTCGTCGAACGCGACAGCAAGCCCGGCAGCTGAGGTCTTAAGTCCGATCGAGGGCAGAGCCCGCAACGTCCCCTCCGAAAACAAAAAGACCGGCACGCGACCCCGGGCCGCGATGAGCGCGCCGAGGAGGCATGCCGGTCCGGATCGATCCCGTGTCCGCCCTTTTGGAGGGCGCGACACCACTTTCCGCCTAGCGATGGCGAGGATGAGTTCCGACCAAACTGTTGTCAAGGCACGCACCGAACGCGGCGTTGCTTGACACGATCCGTTCCGGAACGGATGCTTTCCATCGCTAGGCGGAAAGTGCTGAGCGGCCCCCAAGCTGCATCAGACAAGCGATCCGGACCGGCATGCCGATCTCCCGCGCGGGACCAACCCGAGCGACGAGGGGTCAGGCGTGCCGGTTTTTTTTATGCCTTCGATCTGGGGGAGGAGACCATGCGCGCCTTGAAGCTTCTGATCGCGACGTTTCTCGGGATCCTGATGCTCGGCATCGAGCCGGTCGCGGCCGGGCCGGTGCTCGACGCCATCAAGCAGCGGGGGTCTTTCCGCTGCGGCATCGGCCAGCCGACGCCGGGCTTCTACTCGACCGACAGCAGCGGCAAGTGGACCGGCTTCATGGTCCAATTCTGCGACGCGATCTCGGCGGCGATGTTCGGCCGGCCCGACAAGCGCGACATCGTCGTCGTCACTTCGCAGAGCCGTTTCCCGGCGCTGCAGTCGGGCGAGATCGACATTCTATCGGCGACGACGACCTACACGCTGTCACGCGACAGCCAGCTCGGATTCAACTTCGGTCCGGTCAACTACTATGACGGCCAGGGCTTCCTGGTCCCGAAGAAGCTCGGCATCACCAGTGCGCTCAAGCTCGACGGTGCCACCATCTGCCTCAGGCCCGGCACCACCAGCGAACTCAACATCGCCGACTACTTCCGCGCCAACAGCATCACTTACAGGCCGATCGTCATCGACGACGCCAATGAGATCCGTCGGGCCTACCTGGAAGGACGCTGCGACGTCTACACCACCGACATGTCGACGTTGTTCGCCATTCGCGCCATTTCCGGCAATCCCGCCGATCACCTCGTGCTCAAGGAGGTGATCTCCAAGGAACCTTTGGCGCCGACGGTCAAGCACGGCGACGACCAATGGTTCGACATCATGAACTGGGTGATATACGCCCTGATCGAAGCCGAGGAGCTCGGCGTCACGCAGGCTAACGTCGAGTCGATGCGCAACACCTCGACCGATCCTAGGATCATGCGGCTCGTGGGCAAGACTCCGGGTATGGGCGCAGCGCTCGGCCTACCCGAAACCTGGGCCTACGATGCGATCAAGGCGGTCGGCAACTACGGTGAGATCTTCGACCGCAATCTGGGACCAAAGACGCCGATGCTGATGGAGCGGGGACTCAACGAGCTGTGGACCCGCGGCGGCCTGATCTACTCGCCGCCGGTTCGCTGATGACGGTTGCCTCGGTCGCGATCGACGAGCTGGAGCAGCCGCTCGCCGATCAGACCTGGCGGTTCGTGGCCGGAGCCATCCAGGCGGTCTCTGGCCTCGTTCTCAGCCTGACCGATCGCGAGGGTCGCGTCGGCTACGGCTACAGCCGGGTCTCGCCGCCGCCGGGCACGACGATGGCGGCCGCGCGCGCCCGGCTGGCCGAACTGACCAAGAACCTGCCGGGCCGCGACGAGGCCGATCTCAACGCGATCATGGACGACCTCGACCGCCGCTTTCCCGGCTACGAGCGGCTCAAGTCGGCGATCGAGTGCGCGCTCTTCGATCTCAGGGCCAAGGCGATCGGGGTTCCGCTCGGAAGCCTCTTCGGCGGAAAGCGACGGGACTCCATCCCGCAGATGCGGATCATCCCGCTGAAGAGCCCGGAGCAGATGGCGGAGGTTGGCGCCTCGCTCGTTGCCGAAGGCTATGGGTTCCTCAAGGTCAAGGCATCGGGCGATCCGGATCTCGACGTGGCGCGGGTCAGGGCCGTCCGCGAGCGCGTGGGAGCCAGCATCCGCCTGATGATCGACGCCAACGAATCCTACCAGCCGGACGCGGCGATCGGCTCGATCCGCCGCATGGTCGAATACGGCGTCGAACTGGTGGAGCAGCCGACGCCTGCCGGCGACATCGAGGGCCTGCACAAGGTGGCGAGGTCGGTGCCCGTGCCGGTCGAGGCGGACGAGAGCGCGCAGACCCTGCCCGAGATCCTGCGCCTCGCCGCCGGACGGAGGGTCGCCTCGATCAATCTCCGCATCCTGAACCTGGGCGGCATCCGGACGACGTTGGCGGCGGTCGCGGTCTGCGAGGCGGCCGGCATCGGCTACCGGTTCGGCGCCTCGTTCGGGCCGAGGCTCCTTCAGGCCCAGACCGCCCATGTCGCCTCCGTCGTGCCCCGTCTCGGCTTCGCCCAGGAGCTCGCCGAATCCAACCACATCCTCGACGATCCCTTCACGGGCTTCGAGGTCATTGGAGGGATGGTCGCGGTGCCGGGAGGAGCAGGCTCCGGTGTCACCTACGGCGCACGATAGGGCCATCCGGAACGTTCCAGTTTTTCGTATAGCTTATAAAAATCAAATAATTACAAAGCTTTCTGCACTACATCGAAGGTCGTTGCCTGCGATGGTTTGCCTTCTTCTGGGCAAACTGCCTCATCCGTAAGCAGGGCTAGGTTTTGTTGTGGATAAGTGATATACAGCTAGCTGTAGCTTTTGGTTTTCCAGTCCTAAACGACACCAAGACATGGGGGAAATCAAATGGACGCCTTGTCACGCATCAAAGCTTGGATCGGCGGCCTGACTGAAATCGGGCTGATGTTGTTGGCGCTGGCCATCGTGGCGGCGCTTCTGGTCGGCGGATCCCTGCCGTTCTTTGGCAGTGTCGTCGGCAACATGATCAATCTCGTCAAGGAACTCGGCAACAACGGCCTGGTCGGACTGATCGCCCTCGGCGTCATCCTCTGGCTGTTCTCCAAGCGCGCGCTCACCTAAAGGCGATGCGGGGCGGGGCCTCTGGCCTCGCCCCGATCCCTCCATGACCTTCGAGAACATCAGCAAGATCGGCTGGCGGGTCATCGAACTCGCCCTGATGGCCGTGATCTTCTGCCTCCTCGCCTACATCATCCTCGGCGACATGAGCGGCTCCTTCGTCCACTCGGTCGCGATGAACGCGATCCAGTTCTCCCAGGACGTGCCCACCGGCACCCTGGTGGGATTCGCGCTGATCGCCTTCCTCTACTGGTTCCTCAAGCCGCGCCGCGAGAAGCCGTAAGCTTCTGAGACGGTAGAAGATTTGACCGGCGCGCCAGGCGGCGGCGGCATGGGGCTACCGCAGTTCGGAACCAACCTTGAGCCAGGGCTGTTGTCGTCGTGCCCCGGGCGCCTCTCCCGCGGCCAAGAAGCGACACCCCGCGTAGCGGAAACGAGGAATTCGACGCGAACGGCGGTGCCCCTCCCCCGCCGGCCCGCATCTCTGGGGATCCGAGGCCGGGCCTCGGATCCCCAGTTCTCGTTCCTTATTCCGAAACCTTCGTTTCGTCGGTGTCCGCGCTCGGGCTAGGCTTCCTCCCGGCCGTGATAGCCATGGCCATCGCCAAAACCCAGGGGAGGACGCCATGGAACGCAGGGAGTTCTTGACGCGCGCAGTCTTGCTGCCAGTCGCGGCCGGTCTGGCAGCGCACCCGATCGCAGCCTTCGGCCAGTCGACGCCGAAGCGGGGCGGCATCTTGAATGTCGTGCTCCAGCCCGAGCCGCCGATGCTGATGTTGCCGATCAACCAGGGCACCACGACCCAGGTCGCCGGCGGCAAGATCTTCCAGAGCCTGCTGACCTTCGACTTCGCTCTGAAGCCGCTGCCGTCGCTCGCCAAGTCGTGGACCGTCTCACCCGACGGCCTGACCTATACCTTCAAGCTCGAAGAGAACGTGAAGTGGCACGACGGCAAGCCCTTCACCTCGGCCGATGTGGTGTTCTCGACCCAGGTCTTCCTGATGGACGTCCACGGCCGCGCCCGCGCCAATTTTGGCCGCGTCGCCTCGGCCGAGACGCCCGACGCGCACACCGTCGTCTACAAGCTGAAGGAGCCCTTCGGTCCGTTCCTCCATGCCTTCGAGGTGTCGAGCGCGCCGCTGGTGCCGAAGCACATCTACGAGAACACCGACTTCCGCGCCAATCCGGCGAACAACGCGCCGATCGGCACCGGGCCGTTCAAGTTCAAGTCCTGGACCCGAGGCTCGAACATCGAGCTGGTCAGGAACGAGAACTACTGGAAGCCGGGCCTCCCCTATCTCGACGGCATCAGCTTCCGCATCATCCCGGATGCCTCGCTGCGCGCGGTGGCGCTGGAGACCGGCCAGGCTCATGCCTCGCAGTTCGACGCGGTCGAGCCGTTCGAAGTGCAGCGGCTCGCGGCGCTGCCGCACATGACGATGACGACGAAGGGCTACGAGTTCGTCTCGCCGATCATGTGGATCGACATCAACAACCGCCGCGCACCACTCAACGACAAGCGCGTGCGCCAGGCGTTCCTGCATGCGCTCGACCGCGACTTCATCCTGAAGAGCCTGTTCTTCGGCATGGGCAAGGTCGCGACCGGGCCGATTGCCTCGACCACGCGCTTCTATGACGCCAACGTGCCGAAGTACCCCTTCGATCCGGCCAAGGCAGAAGCATTGCTCGAGGCTGCCGGACACAAGAAGGGCGCCGACGGCGTGCGCCTCAAGGTCAAGTGCATGGTGCTGCCGTATGGCGAGGTGTGGCAGCGGCTGGCGGAGTACACCCGTCAGGCCTTCGCCAAGGTCGGCATCCAGCTGACCCTGGAGAGCACCGACGTCGCCGGATTCTGGAAGAAGTCCACCGAGGACGACTACGAAATCACCTTCAACTACCTCTCGCAGTTCGCCGATCCGGCGCTCGGCGTCTCCCGCGCCTACATCTCGACCAACATCCGAAGGGGCGTTCCGTCGACCAACATCGGCGCCTATACCAACCCCAAGGTGGACGAGCTGTTCGAGAAGGGCGCCAAGGGGATCACCGACGCCGAGCGGCAGGCGGCCTACTCCGAGGTCCAGAAGATCCTGGTCGAGGACGTGCCGGTTGCCTGGATCCTCGAGATGGCGTGGCCGAACTTCGTCAACAAGAAGGTACACGACGTCATCACCACCGGCATCGGCCCGGTCGAAAGCTACGACCGCGCCTGGATGGAGAGCTGACCTAACTCTGTGGCATCCTCTCTCGGGTCAGCCGGACCCGGGAGAGGAAGCCCTTCGAGATGACGCCCAAGAACATCCCCGTCGATCCCTTCGACTGCGTCATCTTCGGCGGCACCGGCGACCTGTCTCTCCGGAAACTGCTGCCCGCCCTCTACCACCGCGACGTCGACGGACAGATTCCGGCGAACTCGCGCATCTTCTCGATCTCGCGCAAAGCCATGGACGCCGGCGCCTACCGGGCCCTGGTCGAGGAGCGGGTCGGCAAGAACAAGGCCGACATCGCCTCCTGGGAGCGGTTCCTCGCCCGCCTCGACCACATCGCCCTCGACGCGTCCGCCGATGCTGGCTGGGACCAGCTTAAGCGCCGTCTCGACGAAGTTCCTGGACAGGTGCGCGTCTTCTATCTGGCGACCGCGCCTGCGCTCTACGGCCCGACCTGCGCCCGGCTCGGCAAGGCCGGTCTGGCGACGCCCGAGGCCCGCGTCGTCGTCGAGAAGCCGATCGGCCACGACCTCGCATCCGCAAGACAGATCAATGACGAGATCGGCAAGGTCTTCGCCGAGGGCCAGACCTATCGGATCGATCACTATCTCGGCAAGGAGACGGTGCAGAACCTGATCGCGCTCCGCTTCGCCAACTCGCTGTTCGAGCCCTTGTGGAGCAACACCTGGGTCGACCACGTGCAGATCACGGCCGCCGAAACCGTCGGGCTGGAGGGCCGCGCCGACTACTACGACACCGCCGGTGCGCTCCGCGACATGGTGCAGAACCACCTGCTGCAGCTCCTCTGCCTGGTCGCGCTCGAGCCGCCGAGAAGCTTCGATGCGGACGCGGTGCGCGACGAGAAGATCAAGGTGCTGCACGCGCTCGAGCCGATCGGCGAGAGCGACCAGGGCATCATCCGCGGCCAGTACCGCCGCGGCGCGGCCGAGGGCAAGGCGGTTCCCGGCTACCAGGAGGAGCTCTCGGACGGGAAGTCGAGCCGCACCGAGACCTTCGTTGCCCTCAAGGTCGGCATCGCCAACTGGCGCTGGGCCGGCGTGCCGTTCTATCTCCGCACCGGCAAGCGGCTGGCCGCCCGCACCTCCGAGATCGTGATCCAGTTCAAGGCGGTGCCGCACAGCATCTTCCCGCGTTCGGCCGGCGGGTTGAACCCGAACCGGCTGGTGATCCGCCTCCAGCCGGACGAGGGCATCACGCTGCACCTGATGACCAAGGAGCCAGGGCCGGGCGGGCTCCGTCTAAAGTCGGTCCCGCTCGACCTCTCCTTTGCCGAGACCTTCACCGGCCGTTTCCCCGAGGCCTACGAGCGCCTCCTGCTCGATGTCGTCCGCGGCAACCCGACGCTTTTCATGCGCCGCGACGAGGTCGAGGCCGCCTGGACCTGGCTCGACGCCTCGATCCGCAGCTGGGAGGAGGGGAGCGAAGCGCCGAAGTCCTATATGGCCGGAAGCTGGGGCCCGACCGCCGCGACCGCGCTGATCGAACGCGACGGCCGCACCTGGCACGAAGAAGCGGCGTGAGCCGGACGCGGCCCTTCGCCGATCCGGCGGTCAAGGCCGCGTTCGCGGCATATCCGCGCGGAGTGCGTGCGGACCTGCTGGCACTCCGCGCGCTGATCTTCGAGGCGGCCACGCATCCGGCCATAGGCCCGTGCCAGACGACGCTGGCCCAGCGTTTCCGCGAAACTTATCCAGGCCTTTCTGACATCGACGGCAAGCGCGCTCTGCTGTTCGCGCATGGTGCGAAGCTGCCGCGTGACAAGCTGAAGCACTGCATCCAGATGGGGCTGACTTATTACGTGAGGCTGGCGGCGTGATCTGGGCGATCGCGGCCCTGCTTCTTATTGCGGCGCCGGCCATTGCCGATGATCCCGTCTTTGCCGCCCGCGCGGCGGCGGCGGTGCAGAGCCACCTGGAGGCAGAGCGCTTCAGCGGCGCGGTACTTGTCGCGGTCGACGGCAAGGCGATCTTCCGCCAAGGTTTCGGCTTCGCCGATCGCGCGCAGAGAATACCGAACACGCCGGAGACGCGCTTTCGCACCGGATCGATCGGCAAGCAGTTCGCGGCAGCGGCGACCCTACAGCTTGCCGAACGCGGCAAGCTCGGGCTCGATGATCCGATCTCAAGCCACTACGACAAGTCGCCGGCCGCGTGGAGCAAGATCACGCTGCGTCATCTGCTCTCGATGCGTTCCGGAATCTTCAACCTCACCAACCTGCCGGACTTCGACGACCAACTGCGGAACGAGCATTCGATCGACGAAGTGATCGGGCTGACCAGGGACATGCCACTTCGGTTCGAGCCGGGGTCGCGGTTCGAGTACAGCAATTCCGGCTACACCGTGATCGGCCATGTCATCGAAAATCTATCGGGGCAGAGTTACGGCGCCTACTTGCGCGATAACGTCTTCACCCCGCTCGGCATGCGGAACTCGGGCTACGAGGACGAGGCCGCGGCCCGTACCCTGGCAAAGGGTTACGTCATCGAAGGCGGAGAGTGGAAGATCGCGCCGTCGATCTCGATGAGCGTGGTTCGCGCCGCGGGGGCGACCTACTCGACGGTCGACGATCTGCTGACGTGGGAGCAGGCTCTCGGCAGCGGCAAGCTGCTTAACCCGGATTCCACGCGGGCCATGTTCACGAACTACGGGAATGGCTATGGCTTCGGGTGGAGCATGAGCGAGCGCTTAGGATACCGCGTCCAGATGCACTCCGGCGGCATCTTCGGATTCCATACGATCTTGTGCCGATATCCCGACGACAAGGTAACGATCATCGTTCTGGCTAACCTCACGCGCGCGTGGGTCTCCTGGATCGCCAACGAGCTGGCCTCGCTATATTTCGGCTCGATTCCCGTGCTGCCTCGCCTCTGCCTTTACGAATCCTGAACAGGTCCAGCTTCGAAATGCTGGGCATTTCGGCTCCTGGAACGGTTGTCTCGGACCCTAAGCCCCCCTATCATTCTGTCTCCGCCTGATCACAGACCCTCCCTGCCCCGAAAGGCCCCTGGCCATGCGCGTGCGTGACTTCCATACCGGCCGCTCAGCCGTCTTCGCTGATGGCGGCGTCGCCGGCACCGCTCATCCGCTGGCGACGCTCACCGCGATCGACGTGCTCCGCTCAGGCGGCAACGCCGTCGACGCGTCGATCGCCGCGATCGCGATGCTCTGCGTGATCGAGCCGCATGCGACCGGGATCGGCGGCGACTGCTTCGCGCTCTACTCGCCGAAGGCCGGCATGCCGATCGGCCTCAACGCCTCGGGTCGCGCGCCGGCCGCGGCGACGCTCGACTGGTACAAGTCTCAAGGGATCGATGCGATCCGCATGCAGTCGCCGCACGCGGTGACCGTGCCGGGCGCCATCGACGGCTGGTGCAAGCTGCACGCCGACTACGGCTCGAAGGACCTGGCCGAGCTGCTGGCACCGGCGATCAAGGCGGCCGAGGAAGGCTACCGCATCTCGCCGCGCACCGGCTCCGACTGGGGCAAGCTGACGGCGAAGATGTCGAAGGATCCGGACGCGGCGAAGCGGTTCCTTCCGGGCGGCAAGCCGCCGGCGATCGGCGACCTGCACAAGCAGCCCGAGCTGGCGGAGACGCTGCGCAAGATCGCCAAGAAGGGCCGCGACGGCTTCTACAAGGGCGATGTCGCCAAGGACATGGTCGACAAGCTGCGGGCCGTCGGCGGCCTGCACACGATGGAGGACTTCGAGGAGTCGCGCGCCGACTACGTGACGCCGATCTCGACCAAGTACCGCGACCACGACGTGCACGAGATCCCGCCGAACGGCCAGGGCATCACCGCGCTGATCATGCTGAACGTGCTGCAGGGCTACGACTACGGCAGCGACAAGTACAGCCAGGCCGATCGCATCCACCTGATGGCCGAGGCGGCCAAGTTCGCCTATCGGCTGCGCAACCAGTATGTCGGCGACATGAGCCAGGTCGACGTGCCGGTCGACCGCCTGCTCTCGACCCAGGAGGCTGAGTCGCTCCGCGCCCAGATCAGCCTCAACAGCGTCTCGCCCTGGACCGAGCTCGACTTCCTCGAGCACAAGGACACGACGTACCTTTGCGTCGTCGACAAGGACCGGAACGCCTGCTCGTTCATCAACTCGCTGTTCGCGGCATTCGGCTCCGGCATCCTGGCGCCGAAGTCCGGCGTCATGCTGCAGAACCGCGGCCAGGGCTTCCGCCTGAAGGAAGGCCACCCGAGCTGCATCGCGCCGAGGAAGCGCCCGATGCACACGATCATTCCTGGCATGCTGACCAAGAAGGGCCGCGCGGTGATGCCTTTTGGCGTCATGGGCGGCCACTTCCAGCCGACCGGCCACTCGACCCTGGTCTCGAACGTGCTCGACTTCGACATGGACCCGCAGGACGCGCTGGCAGCGCCCCGCATGTGGGCCTACGAGGGGGAGCTCAAGCTCGAGCCGGCGATCCCGGAGTCGGTGGCGGAGGATCTCCGCCGCCGTGGCCACAAGGTCGTGCGCACCGAGACGCCCCCGGGCGGCGGCCAGGCGATCTGGATCGATCACGACCGCGGTGTGCTGGTCGGCGGTTCCGAGCCTCGCAAGGACGGCTGCGCTCTCGGCTACTAACAGTCGCGTCATCAGGGATAAGCGGAAATGGACGACTCCATCCAGTGGGGCTCGACGAAGTTCGGCGTCGGTCAGCCGGTGCCTCGCAACGAGGACCCGAAGCTGCTGCGCGGCGAGGGGCGATACACCGACGACGTCAGCCTGAAGAATCAGGCCTGGTGCGTCATCGTCCGCAGCCGCCATGCCCACGGCACGATCAGGAAGATCGACCTCACGGAAGCAAAGAAGATGCCCGGCGTGCTCGGCGCCTGGACGGGCGAGGACCTGAACGCGGCCGGCTACGGCACGCTCAAGTGCGGCATCGCCTACAACAACCGCGACGGCAGCCCGATGAAGAAGCCGGAGCGCCGTTCGCTGGCGACCGGCAAGGTGCGCTACGTCGGCGATCCGGTCGCCTTCGTCGTCGCCGAGACCAAGGCCCAGGCGCGCGATGCGGCCGAGGCGGTCGAGGTCGACATCGACGAGCTGCCGGCAGTGACCGACGCGCGCGAGGCGGCGAAGCCGGGCGCGCCGCAGCTCTTCGACGACGTGCCGGGCAACCTCGTGCTCGACTGGCACTACGGCGAGGCGGACAAGGTCAAGGAGGCCTTCGCCAAGGCCGCGCACGTGACCAGGATCCCGCTGATCAGCAACCGGATCGTCGTCAACGCGATGGAGCCGCGCTCGGCGCTGGGCTTCTACGACAAGGCGTCCGGGCGCTGGACCTTCCATGTCGGAAGCCAGGGCGTGTTCGGCTTCAAGAACTCGCTCGCCGACATCCTGAACGAGAAGCCGGAGAACGTCCGCATCCTGACCGACAATGTCGGCGGCTCCTTCGGCATGAAGGCGGGAATCTACCCGGAATACGCCTGCATCCTGCATGCCGCACGGCTGCTCGACCGTCCGGTCAAGTGGACCGACGACCGCTCGGAGAGCTTCCTTTCCGACTGCCACGGCCGCGACCACGACTTCGAAGGCGAGTTGGCGCTTGACAAGGATGGCCGCTTCCTCGCGGTCCGCTTCACCGGATACGCCAACATGGGCGCGGTGCTGAACACCGCCGGCCCGCTGATGGCGACGGTCAACGTGGTCAAGAACTCGATCGGCGTTTATCGGACGCCGCTGATCGAGGTGGCGACCAAGTGCATCATGACCAACACCGTGCCGATCAACGCCTATCGCGGCGCCGGCCGGCCGGAAGGCAACTACTTCATGGAACGCCTGGTCTCGGCGGCGGCAGCCGAGATGGGCATCGACCAGGTCGAGATCCGCAAGCGCAACCACATCGCGCCCGAGCAGATCCCCTACAAGGCGCCGTCGGCGATGGAGTACGACTCCGGCGACTTCTCGGCCCTTCTGTCGAAAGCGGTTGCGGCTGCGGACTGGAACGGTTTCGCCAAGCGCAAGGCCGAGAGCAAATCCCGCGGTCTGCTGCGCGGCATCGGCATCGGCAACTACCTCGAAGTCACGGCACCCCAGGGCAAGGAGATGGGCGGGCTGCGCTTCGAGACCGACGGCAGCGTCACCATCGTCACCGGCACGCTCGACTACGGCCAGGGTCACTGGACCCCGTTCGCCCAGGTGCTGGTCGACAAGCTCGGGATTCCCTTCGAGAAGATCAAGCTGCACCAGAACGATTCCGACCAGCTGATCGCCGGCGGCGGCACCGGCGGCTCGCGCTCGGCGATGGCCAGCGGCGGCGCGATCATCGAGGCGGGCGACAAGGTCATCGAGAAGGGCAAGCAGGCCGCGGCCCATGTGCTGGAAGCGGCGGCTGCCGATATCGAGTTCGGGAAAGGGCGCTTCACGATCGCCGGTACCGACCGCTCGATCGGCATCCTGGAACTCGCCGAGAGGGTCCGGACAATGAGGCTGCCGGACGGCGTCCCGGCAAGCCTCGACGTCAAGCTGGTGCACGACACCTCGCCTTCGGCGTTCCCCAACGGCTGCCATATCTGCGAGGTCGAGATCGATCCGGAGACCGGCCACGTCCAAGTGGTGAAGTACTCTTCGGTCAGCGACTTCGGCACGATCCTCAACCCGCTGATGGTCGCCGGCCAGACCCATGGCGGCATCGTCCAGGGCATCGGCCAGGCACTCTACGAGCGCACGGTCTTCGACAAGGACGGTCAGTTCCTGACCGGCTCCTACATGGACTACGCGATACCGCGGGCTGCGGACACCTGCGACATCGGCTTCATCAGCCACCCGGTGCCGGCCAAGACCAACGCGCTCGGGGCCAAGGGCTGCGGCGAGGCGGGCTGCGCCGGCTCGCTGCCGGCGGTGATGAACGCCGTGGTCGATGCTCTCCGCGAGGTCGGGGTCAAGTCGATGGACATGCCGGCGACGCCGGAGCGGGTCTGGCAGGCGATCCAGGCGGCGCGGTAACCGGATAGGGCGGCGTCCGGTTCGCCTTGGTCGCGGGCCCGCGCTGCGCTATATCTTGGATATGGACCCGCGGGACGACATCCGCAGCTGCTTCGGAATCCTGCGCCGCTGGCTCGGGTCGACCGAGGGGCGGACGCTTTTCCCGCTCTTCCTGATCGCGATGGCCGGCCCGTTCGGCGAGATGCTGGACGTTGGCCTGTTCCTGGAAATGGAACTCGAGCTGCTGGCGTCAGACCTCGGCCTCGAGGTCGTGTCGTCCATCCTGGTCTACGGCTATCAGATCTTCTTCGCTCTCCTGGCGGGGATGGCGATGGTCGCCACCCTCTTTATGCTCCCTCTCGACGGAGCCATGCCGGTTCGCGCGCTGGCCTCCTGCCGCTCGCGCCGGCCGATCAAAGTCCCGAAACGCTGACTCCGATCGTCGTCTTGAACCGCCGCGCGTCCTGAGGGACGCCGCGGCTCGTTCCCTTTCGGATCGGAGTTTCGTCATGGAAGTGTTTTCGGCCGAGTTCATCTCGGCACTCATCGCTATCATCCTTCTCGACTTCGTACTGGCCGGCGACAACGCGCTGGTCATCGGTCTCGCCGCCCGCAAGGTGCCGAAGCACCAGCAGAACAAGGTGATCCTCTGGGGTACCTTCGGCGCCATTGCCGTCCGCGTCGCGATGACCTTGGGCGTCTACTGGCTGCTCAAGGTCCCCGGGCTCATGCTGATAGGCGGCGCCGCGCTGATCTGGATCGCCCGGCGCCTGCTGCAGCCGGACCAGGAATCGGGGCACAGCATTGCCGCTGCCGCCTCGGTCGGCGCCGCCGTCCGCACCATCATCATCGCCGACACCGTGATGGGCGTGGACAACGCGCTCGCCATCGGCGCGATGGCGCGCGAAAGCGTGCTCCTGATCGTCCTCGGCCTTGCGATCACGGTGCCGATCATCGTCTGGGGCAGCCGCCTCGTGCTGGCGATGGTCGGGCGGTTCCCGCAGATCATCCTGCTCGCCGGCGGCGTTCTCGCCTGGACGGCGGCGAAGATGATCTTCGAGGAACAGATGCTGAAGGGCCTTCTCGCCCACGGGCCGGCGCTCGAGGGAATGCTGACGGTGCTGGTCTTCGCGATCTCGCTCTCGCCGTGGTTCGAGAGCCGGATGAGCCCCAAGTTCAAGCCGCTCACGGTCGTGCTGCCGTGCCTGTTCATCTGGCTGCTGGCCTTCGAGGTGGCCGAGAACCTGACCGGCGTCAAGGTGGCGTATCTCGAGGCGATCTCGGTGCCGGAGGCAGGACTGCAGTTCCTCCGCTGGGTCGGCTGGATCCCGCTGGCCTCGCTCGGCCTCTGGATCTCCGAACGACGGGCGAAGGCCAAGCACCCTGCAGGTGCCACGGCGTCGGCACGCTGACCGGGTTCCGGTATTGGCGCGAGCCGGGCGGCTGTGCTTTCCTGGGTTTTCCAACGAGAAACCTCAGGAGAGACCATGCTCATACGTTCAGCCGCCCGGCTCGCCGCTGCCGCTCTCGTCGCCGCCCCGCTGGCGGCGGCCGCCAAGACCCCGGCCGACACATTGGTGATCGCCTGGGCGCTCGATCCGGTGATCGGCATGGATCCCGGCCAGGTCGCTGAGTTCAACGCCTTCGAGTTCCTGAACAACATCTGCGACCCGCTGGTCTTCCAGGACTACACCGACCCCGCGAAGCTCGTGCCGGGCATCGCCGAGAGCTGGCAGGCCTCGGCCGATGGCACCTCGATCACCTTCAAGATCCGCGCCGGCCTCAAGCACCCGTCGGGCAACCCGGTCACCGCCAAGGACGCCGAGTGGTCGCTCCGCCGCGTGATGGCGATCAACTTCGCCCCGGCCGGCACACTGCGTCAGTGGGGCTACACCCAGGACGGCTTCGACAAGATGGTCGAGGCGACCGACGACCGCACGCTGGTCGTCAAGCTGCCGAAGCCCTATCCGACCGATCTCGCGATCTCGGCGCTGTTCACCGGCGGCATGGGCATGGTGCTCGACTCGGTCGAGGCCAAGAAGA
>JAEULB010000236.1 GCA_016792585.1 Rhodospirillaceae bacterium | reverse complement strand
GGCTTCGGCCCGTGGATCCCGCTGATCAAGGGCGACAAGCTCTATGGCCGCGGCGGCGCCGACGACGGCTATGCGATGTTCGGCTCGCTCGAAGCGATCGCCGCCCTGCAGGACCAGAAGGTGCCGCATGCGCGCTGCGTGATCCTGATCGAGGCGTGCGAGGAGTCGGGCAGCTACGACCTGCCTTACTACGTCGACCACCTCGCCTCGCGGATCGGCTCGCCGTCGCTGGTGGTCTGTCTCGACTCGGGCTGCGGCAACTACGACCAGCTGTGGCTCACCACGTCGCTGCGCGGCATGATCGCGGGCGAGCTCAAGGTGCAGGTGCTGGAGGAAGGCGTCCATTCGGGAGACGCGTCCGGCATCGTGCCGTCGAGCTTCCGTATCATGCGGAAGCTGATCTCGCGCCTCGAGGACGAGGACACCGGTGCCATCAAGCCGGATGCGCTCTATGCCCAGGTGCCGCCGGAGCGGGTGGCGCAGGCGAAGGTCGCCGCAGCCGCGCTCGGCGAGCAGGTCTACGCCAAGTTCCCCTTCCCCGAGGGGATGAAGCCGATGAACGACGACCTGACAGAGCTGGTGCTGAACCGCACCTGGCGACCGGCGCTGTCGACCACCGGCATGGACGGATTTCCGACGCCGCAGAACGCCGGCAACGTGCTTCGCCCCTACTCGACCGCGAAGCTGAGCCTCCGCCTGCCGCCGACACTGGATGCGAAGGAAGCGCAGGCGACGGTGAGGACGCTGCTGGAGAAGGATCCGCCCTACGGCGCCAAGGTCAGCTTCTCCGGCGACAAGGCCGGCACCGGCTGGAACGCGCCCAAGCTGGCGCCGTGGCTGGAGAAGTCGCTGGCCAAGGGATCGACCGAGGCCTTCGGGAAGCCGCCGGCCTATATGGGCGAGGGCGGCAGCATCCCGTTCATGGCGATGCTGGGCGAGAAGTTCCCGAAGTCGCAGTTCGTCGTGACCGGCGTGCTGGGCCCGCATTCGAACGCGCATGGGCCGAACGAATTCCTGCACATCCCGACCGGCAAGAAGGTGACCCACGTGATCGCCCAGGTGCTGGCCGACCATCACGCGGCGGGCGCGCAATGATCGAGATCTTCGGCAAGCCCGTTCCGGGCGAGAAGCGGCCGTTCAGCCGCGCGACCAAGGCCGGCGGCCTCGTCTTCGTCTCCGGCCATTCGGCGCCGCACGACCCGGCCAAGGGCATCCATCGCGGCGAGACACCGCAGGAGCAGGTGCGGAACTCGCTCGCCTTCATCCGGAAGATTCTGGCGGATGCCGGCAGCGACTTCAGCCGCATCGTCCAGGTGACGATGCTGATCACCGACCGGAAGGACTACGACGCCTGCAACGAGGAGTACGTGAAGCACTTCCCGAACGGGCTGCCGTCGCGCCACACCGTGCTCTTCGGCGTGCCGACCGAGGCCAAGGTCGGCTTCGCCTGCATCGCGCTCGCCAACGAGGGGCCGATGCAGTCGATGCAGGGCGGTCCCGACGGGCCGCAGAGCTGATCTTCTTTCGTCGCGGCGAAGCCGCAAAGAGCCGCGAATATCGCCGTTAGAGGCGCCGCATCTTCGCGGCGCCTCTAACGAGAAGAAACTCGACCGCCCTTATTCGAGCCAGACGTTCCACAGGCGCGGGATGCGGTAGGGCGTAAAGCCCTTCAGGTTGGCTCGGGCACCCATCACCTTCGTGAGGTCGCCGAACTTCAACATCATCACCTGGTCGTAGATGCGTTCCTGCGCCTTGGCGAAGCTCGCCTTCCGCGCCTCCAGCGTCTCGCCCTGGAGGATCTCGGCGTAGAGCGCGTCGAAGGTCGGATCGGGAGCATGGGTCCACTTGGTCGGACCGTTCATGAACGTGATCGCGGCGAGCGGGCCGACCGCGGGGCCGGTGCCGAGGCCGTTGAACGAGAGATGCCAGCCGCTGTCGGGCTTCGGATGGCGGGCTCCCATGGTCGGCAGGTCGACCGGGTCGAGGCGGACCTTGAAGCCGATGTCCTTGAGCTGCTCGCCGACCACGACGGACCCGTCGTAGATGCCCTGATAGGCCGGCAGCGTCATCAAGACGATCTCCTCGCCCTTGTAGCCGGAGGCCTTCAGCATCTCCTGGGCCTTCTTGCGGTCGCGCACGTTGTAGAACTGCTTGCCGGCCTCGTTGAAGTAGGGCGTGCCGGGATACTGGTATCCCGGCTGGAGGTCGTAGGCGCCGTCGGCCGCGATCTCCATGATCTCCTCCATGTCGAGGCCGATCTGCATCGCGCGCCGCACCTCGAGCTTGTCGAAGGGCGGGTTGGCGTGGTTGACGAACGCCATCTGGATCCACCAGCGCTGGACCGGGTGCAGCACGATCGCCTTGTTGTCCTTGAGACGCTTCGCCGACTTGGTCGGCACGTCCTCGACCATGTGAAGCTGGCCGGTTTCGAGGCCGGCGACGCGGGCGACGCCTTCCTTCACGTAGCGGAAGTCGAGCTCGTCGAGCCAGGCGACCTTGAAGCCGCCGAAGCCGGACGTTCCCTTGTGGCGCGTGTCAGGCGTGTAGCCGTCGTAGCGCTTCAGCTTCACGTGGCTGTCGGCCATCCATTCGACGTGCTGGTAGGGGCCGGTGCCGATCGGGTCGGCCTTGCCGCCTTCGCGGTCCTTCTGCTCGGCCGGATATATGACGATCGGGTTGGCGAAGGAGCTGATCTGCTCCAGGAACATCGGCACCTTGCGCTTGAGCTTGATCACGAAGGTGTCGGCATCGGGCGCCGACATCTCGGCGACCGGCTCGAGATCGTTCCTGAGCGTGCCGATGCGCTGGAAGCGCTGCCAGGACGCCAACACATCGGCCGAGGTCAGCGCCTTTCCATTATGGAACTTGATCCCCTTGCGGACCTTGAAGGTATAGGTGAGGCCGTCGGCGGCCTCGGTCAGGCTCTCGGCGAGCTCCAGCATCGGCGCGTTGGATTCGTCGCGCGTGATCAGCTGCTCGTACATCTGCATCACCACGTTGCGCGCGGCGATGTTGGTGGTGAAGTGCATGTCGAGCGTCGGCGGGCCGGCCTCCTGGCCGATCACGGCGGTTCCGCCCTTCTTCTGCGCGAGCGCGGGCTCGGCGAACGCAACGGCGCCAAGCAGGCATAGGCTGACCAGGCTGCGGCTTACATAGAGTGCCATCTGCTCCCCCAATCGGACTGTTGAGTGCTCCCCGCAATCGAGGCTGCGCCGCAGTTTTCGTATCGTCAAACCGAGGCGGAAAGACGTGGCATCACACTCGCGGGAGCGGCGGAAAAGCCCGACGTTCTGCGCTATCCTGGCCGTCTTTCATGGAGAAACAAGCGATGCGCCGCGCGTTCCTTCTACCGGCAGTCGTGATCCTTGGCCTTGTCGCCTTCGGCGCCGCCGCCGAGGAGGCGCGCGAGATCCCGCCGCCCAGGATGGAGGCGCCCGCCCAGGCGGCGAGCGAGATCGCGGTGCTGGCCGGCGGCTGCTTCTGGGGCGTGCAGGGCGTCTACCAGCATGTCGCCGGCGTCTCTAACGCCGTCTCCGGCTACGCCGGCGGCACCGAGGCTTCGGCGACCTACGACGCGGTCTCCTCGGGAATGACCGACCACGCCGAGGCGGTGAAGGTCGTCTTCGACCCGCGCGTGATCAGCTACGGCCGCATCCTGCAGATCTTCTTCTCGACGATCCACGACCCGACCCAGCTCGACCGCCAGGGACCGGATGTCGGCCGCCAGTACCGCTCGGCGATCTTCCCGGCGAGCGAGGCGCAGGCGGCGACGGCCAAGGCCTATATCGCCCAGCTCGACCAGGTGAAGGCGTTTCCCAAGAGGATCGTGACGAAGATCGAGTCGGGCGCGTTCTATCCGGCCGAGGCCGAGCACCAGGACTTCATGGCGCGATATCCGCGCCATCCCTATATCGCCTATCACGACCTGCCGAAGCTGGCCGCGCTGAAGCGCTTCTTCCCTGATCGCTACCGCGCCGAGCCGGCGCTGGTCGCGAACAACTAGGATGGCGGACGACCGGCAGCTGGTGGTCAGCCACGCCGCGCCGGCGAATGCCGGCGACCGCTTCGCCTATGGGCTCGTCAAGTTCGTGCGCTTCTTCGCCGATGCGTTCTTCGCGCATCGCTACGGGCACCGCGCCGTCGTGCTGGAGACCGTCGCCGCGGTGCCGGGCATGGTCGGCGGCGCGCTGGTGCATCTCAGATGCCTTCGCCGCTTCGAGGACGATCGCGGCTGGATCCACACGCTGCTCGACGAGGCCGAGAACGAGCGCAAGCACCTGATGACCTTCATCCACATCGCCCGTCCGAACTGGCTGGAGCGCATGCTGATCATCCTGGTGCAGGGCATCTTCTTCAATGCGTACTTCGTCCTCTACCTGATCCGCCCGCGCGTGGCGCACCGCGTCGTGGGCTATCTGGAGGAGGAGGCGGTGGTCAGCTACACCGCCTTCCTCGCCGACATCGATGCCGGGAAGATCGAGAACGTCGCCGCACCCGCCATCGCCATCGACTACTGGAAGCCGGACGCGTCGGCGCGGCTTCGCGACGTCGTCCTCCAGGTCCGCCTCGACGAGGCCGGGCATCGCGACGTCAATCACCGCCTCGCCGACGAGCTCGGCGGCGGATCTTAAGCCGGCTTAGAGCGGATCGCTGCCGGCGACGTAGAGGCGGGCGATCTCCTCGATACCGGCCTGGTCCTCGGCATCGAAGCGCGACGGGATCGGGGCGGCGGCTAGCCTGCGCTGCCGGAACGCGCCATCATCAGCCCACGCACTGCATCAGCAAGCAGGCGGAGCTGACGGTCGGCGAAGCCCTCGTCCTGACGGACGATCATTTCCAGCGCCAAGCCACGCAGTGTCGTGAGTGCGAGGTCGAGGACCTCCTGCGACAGGGTGAGCGGCGAGTCCGATCGCTCGAAAGCGTCGGACAGAAGCCTATGCACGTTGAGATGGCCGCGCAGGAGCTCGGCCTTGATCTCCTCAATGATCTCCGCCTGGCTTCGCGCGCCGAGCAGGAGCTCAAGGCGGGCGACGAACATCGGCTCCCGGTAGATGGCTTCCCAGAGGGACCTCAGCGCCCTCTCGTAGGGATCCGAGCCTGCGAGACCGGCAAGGCGCGACGTCAGCCGCTCGACGAAGTCCTCGGTCACGCGGCCGGCCGCGGCCAGCATCAGCTCGATCTTGCTGTCGAAGTGATGGTTGAGGGCGCCCCGCGTCACACCTGCCGCGGAGGCAATCGTGCCCACTGTTGTCCCGGCGAAGCCGTTCTCGACCAGTGACACGACCGCCGCATCGAGCAGCTTCCGGCGGGTCTCGGCCCGGCGATCGGCCTGACGGCGGCGGGTAGGGCCTCTCGGAGGCGGTGGAGACATGCGCAACCAAGCTGATGGGAAATGTGTCTCCATATCGCCTAGCCGGAGTCAGCCAATCAAATGAAGGAGCGTAATCCTTGTAACTATTGCGCAAATCATTTATTTGCGTGACAATATGCATGTCGAATTTTCCTGTTACTGAAATGGGTTGGAAACAAAGGTTGAGTTTCTAACTGCCTATAGGGAGCAGAAAGCAAGTAAGGTCAGCCCCATATACGGTTAATTTTATTACAATCCTCTGAAATTGCATGCGGGTGCCCCTGAAGATTGCAAAGAGGGCGTAGACACTGCCGAGGATCGACCGTGAAGCTGTTGGCGACGATGCAGGCGCTGCTTTCCCGAACGCCGAGACCGGCAGCGGCGCGGCCCGTCACCGACCGCAGCGCCAGAGCCGGGGAAGGACTCGCCGGCGGCCTCAGCCCCGAGGCCTTCGAGACACATCTCGAATGGGTGATGGCAGGGTCGAAGCAACTGCTTCCCAACCGCCTGATCCTCATCAAGGCGACCGGCATCGCCGAAGCATTTGGAGAGCGATGGGCATCGGCGAAGGAGCGCGCCGAGACAATCGGTCAGCAGACGCTGGAACGGCACCTGTCGCTTCCCGAAGACGAGGAGGGCCACGGGACCTCCGTCCTGCTCTACCTGCCGCGGGTCGAGCGCGAAGGCGCCGACGAAACATCCGCTGCGCCGGCCAGGACTGCACAGACGCCGCTTCACGGCAACGGCCGCATCCTGGTCGTCGACGACAATGCCGACATGCGTGCCGCCTCGGTCTCGATACTGAGGAGCCTGGGATACTCCGTCATCGAAGCAGGCGACGCGCACGAGGCGATCCAGGCGATGGACAGCGATCTGCCGTTCGATCTCGTCTTCAGCGACATCGTGATGCCGGGCGACCTCACCGGTGTCGACCTCGCGCGGATCGCCAGGATCCGCGGCGTTCGGATCCTGCTGACATCGGGCTTCGCCAATCCGGTCGAGATCCACGCGGAGGCGCGGTCGCAGGGATTCGAGGTTCTTGCCAAGCCGTATCGCAAGGCCGACCTGGCGACTCGCGTCCGGTCGCTTCTCCAGACCGAGCCGAAGGCCGGCACATGACGCCTATCCTCCGGACGATCTTGCTTCAGGTTCTGATCGCGGGCGCCGGCTTCGTCCTAACCGCGCTGGCCTATCTCGCCCTGTTGAGGCAGGACGATGCCGGTATCCGATCCGCGATGGAGTTCCGCGCCGACTGGCGCGCGTCCGACCTCGCCTGGAAGCTCGAGAACCTCGGCCAGAGCGTCCTTGCGGTCGCGGCCGCGATCTCGTCGGATCCAGACCTGACGATCGAGCGCATCCGGCGGATGGATGCAAAGCCGCTGGCCGGGCAGGAAGCGATCCTAGCGTTCGGCTGGCTGCCGCGCGTTCCGAAGGAAGCGCGCAACCGCTTTGAGGAGGCGATCCGGAGTGCCGGAAATCCCGACTTCCGGATCTCGGACAACCTCGGCGGGCGCCTTGTGCCGGCGGCGGAGAGAGAGGTCTACTTCCCTATCGCGCATGCCTGGACCTTCGACTCGCAGGCGTCGGGCCTGGGCTTCGATGTGCTCGCCGATCCCGCGGTCCGGGGCGCAGCGGAAGCCGCACGCGACCACGGCTGGGCGATGGCGACATCACCCACGCGGTCACCGATCACCGGGCGGCTTACGATGGTGCCGATCGCACCCGTCTACCGCGGAGGAAGCGCCGCGACGGTCGAGGAACGGCGCGACCGGCTCGCAGGATACGTAATCGCCAGGGTTCAGCTGATCGGCGCGCTGAACCGGGCGATCGCCAATACGCCCCTGATGCCGGAAAGCCTCTACGTCTTCAACACCCAGACAATCGACGGTTCCGCCATCCCGTTTGCCGAGTACGAAGGCAACTCCGCCGGATTCGGCAGCCGCGGCGATGCCGTCGACATCTCGCGGTTGGATGGGCTGGTCCTTGTCCGCTCGATGAAGATCATGGGCACCGACTGGGCCGTCGCCTTTCACTTTCCGAGCTCAATGCTCGCGGGGGAGCGATCCGTCGGTCTCCAGGGCATGATCCTGGCCGGCGTGCTCGTGACCGCCGCCTTCATGCTCATCTTCTGGCGCGAGTCGCTGCAGGCGGTTCGTAGCCACCGGCTGGTGGCCATCCGCACGGCCGATCTCAATCGCGAGATCGATGAACGCCGACGCATCGAGCAGACCAGCACCGCAATCATCGAGCAATCGCCGTTCGCCATCATCGGTGTGCGTCCGGATCGTCGGGTGATGCTCTGGAATCGGGCAGCGGAACGCATCTTCGGCTACTCGGCCACCGAAGCGATCGGCCATCCTTATGCGCTGGTCCCGCCTGACGGGCAGGCCGAATTCGACAAGATCATCGACCGGGTCTCGTCGGGGGAGCGCCTGGTCGACGTCGAGGTCAGACGCGTGCGCAAGGACGGCAGCCTGATCGACATCGTCTTTTCCGGGGCTCCGCTCTACGACGCCGACGATGCGCTCCAGGGCCTGATCTTCGTCCTGCAGGACGTCACCGAACGGAAGGCCATCGAAGCGCAGCTCCGCCAGTTGCAGAAGATGGAGGCGATCGGCCAGCTCTCGGGCGGCATCGCGCACGACTTCAACAACATGCTGGGCGCGATCATCGGCAGCCTGGAGAACGCGACGGACGAGAAGAAGGACGTCGCACGCATCCATGAGCTCATCGAAAACGTCATCGAGATCGCGGTACGCGGCGGCCAGCTGGTACAGCGATTGCTCGCTTTCGCGCGCCGGCAGATGCTGGCGCCGAAGCTCGTCGACGTCGCCGCGGTCGTCGACGGCATGGTTCCATTGCTGAAGCGCACCATCGGCGAGTCCATCGAGATCAAGGGCGTGCACGATGCCGCAGTCTGGTCCGTGGTCGCGGATCCCTCGCAGCTTGAGAGCGCCATCCTCAATCTCGCGATCAACGCCCGCGACGCAATGCCTAGCGGTGGCAGCCTGACCATCACGGCGACGAACGTCACCGTCGACGCGGACATGGCGCCGATCTATCCCGACCTGAAACAGGGAGACTACGTTCTGATCTCGGTCGCCGATACCGGGACGGGGATGACGCCGGAGGTCGTCTCGCGCGCCTTCGAGCCGTTCTTCACGACCAAGGCCGTCGACAAGGGAACCGGGCTCGGCCTCGCCATGGTCTACGGCTTCCTGCGTCAGAGCGACGGCACTGCCAAGATCTACAGCGAGATCGGGCACGGCACGACGATCCATCTCTATCTGCCGCGCGCCCAGGAGACGGGACGCCCGCAGACCGCCACGGCCGAGGCTGAGGCGCCGAGAGGGACCGAGCGGGTGCTCCTGGTCGAGGACAATGCCGAGGTGCGCGAGGTCGCCAGCGTCATGCTGATGAATCTTGGCTACCGGGTGGTCACGGCGAATGACGGCGCAGAGGCAATCCGGCTGATCGAACGAGGCGATGAATTCGACCTTCTGTTCAGTGACGCGATCATGCCGGGAATGTCGGGCATCGAGCTGGCGAAGGAGGTCCGCCGACGCTGGCCGGGCATGCCGATGCTGCTGACTTCCGGCTTCGCCAGCCCGGTCGCGGTACGCGACGAAGTCAAGGCGGAGGGCATCGCCTTCCTGGCCAAACCCTACCGGCGGACCACCCTCGCCGCGAAAATTCGGGAAATCATCGACGCGGGCGCGTGAGCGTCAGCGGTCAGAGCGCGTCCGAGCCGGCGACGTAGAGGCGGGCGATCTCCTCGATACCGGCCTGGTCCTCGGCATCGAAGCGCGACGGGATCGGCGCGTCGAGATCGAGCACGCCGATCACCCTGCCCTCGCGGATCAGCGGCACCACCAGCTCCGAGCGCGAGGCGGCATCGCAGGCGATGTGGCCGGGGAAGGCGTGCACGTCCTCGACCAGGATCGAGTGCCGGCGCTCGACCGTGGTCCCGCAGACGCCCTTGCCGACCGGGATGCGGATGCAGGCAGGCCTGCCCTGGAAGGGACCCAGCACCAGCTCGTCGGGCGATCGCAGGAAGTAGAAGCCGGCCCAGTTGAGGTCCGGCAGCGTCGTGTAGATGAGCGCCGAGGCGTTGGCGGCATTGGCGATCGGGTCGCGCTCGCCGCTCATCAGGCCCCGAAGCTCGCGCGCCAGGTCGCGGTAGAGATCGGCCTTGGACGCCCCCGCGACGATCTTGGTCTGGAACATGAAGAAACTCCGCCCCGGCGAGATGCCGAGGCGGAGGTCTTATCACATCAGCCGAGGAGCGGTCTCAGCTATAGGGCGAGATGCAGTAGGCGCGTGGCCCGTGATAGGGCTGGAAGGTGTTGTCATAGGGGTTGTACGAGCGATAGGTCCGGCGGCACCAATCCACATGCGGATTGGGCGCCACCACCACCGGCGCCGGCTGCGCCGCGCCGGCGATCAGCGCACCGGCGGCGAAGGCCGCGAGCGGGAACCAGAAGCCGTTGTGCTCGCGATAGCCGTCGCGCCGATAGCGGTAGCCGCGATGGCCGTTGTAGTAGGCAAAGTCGCCGCGGCGCTCGAATCTGTCGGAATAGCGGGACCTGTCGAAGCTCCGGCCGTCGAAGCGCCGGCGGTCGTAGCTGGGATCGGCACGGATCGAGCGGTCGCGCTGCGGGATCGCGGCGCGATCATCGCCGACATCGCGCCCGCGCGGGGTGAACCGGTTCTCGCCGGCAGCGCTCTCGTTGCCGCCGGCAGCCGCGCCTTCGGCGAAGGCCGGCGCGGCCCCAAGCGAAAGGACAATCGCCAGCGCCGAAGCGCCGAGGCCGAATGAACGGATTTTCATGACTACCTCCTGAGAGAGGCCGAATGGAGCCTTCCTCAGGAAATGGAACGGACGAGCCTTGGTTCCCCTGCGCGCCCGGTCGGTCACAGAAGGCAGGTCACAAGGTACCGCTCAAAATCTCGGTCACCGCCGCGTCCGGCAGCTCGTGGTCGAAGAACCGGCGGTAGAAGGCCTTGGTTTCCGCTGCCAGGTTGAGGCCGGAGACACGGCCGGGATGGAAGGTCTCGGCCGCCCACAGCACCGTCAGCGGCTGCTCGGCCGTCCGGTTCGACCAGGTATGCGCGCCCACCGGCACGACATAGACCTTGCCGTTCCTGACCGCCTTCAGCGTCCTGAAGACGCGGTCGGCGTTCACCAGCGCCACGTCCTTGGGCTCGGTCACGATCAGGATGTCGGGATCCCAGGCGATCAGCTGCTCCAGCGAGAAGGTCTTGCTCTCGGCCGTGCGGCCGTCGTCGGTGACGCTGACGCCGCCGGCGGCCGGGATCCACCATTCGGCGATCAGGCGCGGCTGGGTCAGGGTTGAGGGCTGGAAGTAGAGCACCGTCGGCCGCTTCGAGGCCTCGACCGGCTTCAGCGCGTCGGCGACTCGCCGGATGGTCTCATCGAAGTAGCGCTGATAGGCGGTGGCGCGGTCCGGCTTGCCGTAGACCTCGCCCAGCACCTGCATGCAGCGCTTCACGTCCTCCGGCTCCTGCCAGGAGAGGAAGATCACCGGCACGCCGCGCGACTCCAGCGGCCCGACGCTCTCGCGGTGCATGGTCAGCACCACGTCGGGCTTCGCCAGCAGGATCGCCTCGACATTAGGCTCGCGGTTCGGCTGCTGCATCGTCGGCTGGCCGGCGATGTTGGGCGCGAACACCGTCTGGTACTTCCAGTGCGCGCGGGCGAAGTCGGCGAGGCCGTTGACGATGGTCCGCCCCTCGCCCATCGCATAGACGAAGCTGTTGACCACCGGCAGCGAGCCCAAGGTCACCGTGCGCTGGATCTTGGGCGGCAGCGTCACCTTGCGGTCGGCCATGTCGACCACCACGCGGGCCTGGGCCGAGGCCGCCGTCGGCAGCAGCGACATGGCGGCCGCGGATACGACGAGCTGTCGCCTGGTCAGCATGGTGTCCTCGTCAGTCGCGATGAACCGGCACGCAGAGATACTGCCCTTGGGCGCGTCCCGCAGGAACCCGGATCACCTCGACCGGGGTGCCGTAGAGCCGGCCGAGCGCGGCCGAGGTCAGGAGTTCCTCCGGCGCCGTCGGTCCGTCGAGCCGGCCGTCCTTCAGCAGCGCCACCTCGCCCCCGACGGCGAAGGCATGGTCGGGCAGATGCGTGGTGAAGAGCACGGCGTAACCGTCCTCGGCCAGGTCGCGGACCACGCGGAGGATGCGCGACTGGTTGCCGAGATCGAGCCCGGCGCAGGGCTCGTCCATGACCAGGGTCCTGGATCCTTGAGCCAGCGCCCGGGCGACCAGCACCATCTGGCGCTCGCCGCCGCTGAGTTCGAGGAAGGCCCGTTCGGCGAGATGTGCCACCCCGAGACGCGTCATCGCCTCGCGCGCGATCCTCCGATCGTCCCTGGTCGGGCTCGCCATGAAGCGCAGATGCGGCGTGCGTCCCATCAGCACGACATCGAAGCCCGAGAAGGCGAAGACGGACGATGTGTCCTGCGGCACATAGGCCATCAGGCGGGCCGCCTCGGCCGGACTCAAGTTCGACAGGTCGCGCCCGTCGAGCGTGACGCGGCCCGATGCCAGACGCTCGAGGCCGAACAGGCAGCGGAGCAGCGTCGTCTTGCCGGTGCCGTTGGGACCGAGCAGGCAGAGCACGCGACCTGCTTCCAGCGAGAACGAGACATCGTCGAGCAGCAGCGGCCCGCCGGCATAGGCGAAGCGGAGATGGCTCGCGCTCAGAACCATTGGCGGCGCGTGCGGGCGAGGACGAGCGCGAAGAAGGGCGCGCCGATCAGCGCGGTCAGGATGCCGAGCGGGATCTCGGTGGTGCCGGGCGCGCGCGCCAGGTCGTCGATGCCGAGCAGGAAGCCGCCGCCGATCAGGGCCGACATCGGCAGGACCGCGGCGAAGCTCGGGCCCACCAGCATGCGGACGATGTGCGGGATCAGGAGCCCGACCCAGCCGATGATGCCGCTGATGCTGACGCAGGCCGCCGTCATCAGGGTCGCCGAGAGGATCAGCAGGAGGCGCGTCCTGGGCACGTCGACGCCCATCGTGCGCGCCTCGTCCTCGCCGGCGGCGAGCGCGTGCACCTTCCAACGGAGCGCGTGCAGCACGAGTCCCGCGACCGCGATCGGGATCAGCGCGCTCAACAGCGTCGCCGTGCTCATGCGATGCAGGCCGCCCAACAGCCAGAAGGTGATGCTGGGAAGCTGGTTCAGCGGATCGGCGACGATCTTGATCAGCGACACGAGCGCCTGGAAGAAGGCGGAGACGACGAGGCCGGCGACGACCAGCACCAGCGTCGCGTGGCGATGGAAGGTGCGGCCGAGCCAGATCGTGACCGCGACCGCGGCCAGGCCCCAGAGGAAAGCCATGCCCTGGATGCCGAGGCCGGGCATGCCGAGCACGATGCCGAGCGCCGCACCAAAGCCGGCGCCCGCCGAGACGCCGAGCACGCCCGGCGAGACCAGCGGGTTGCGGAACAGGTTCTGGTAGGTCGCCCCGGCGCAGGCGAGCGCGCCGCCGACCAGGATCGCCGCGGCGATGCGAGGACCGCGCACGTCGAGCACGACCAGGTCGACCGCGTCGCTCCAGGTCTTCTCGACGAGAGAGAGCTTGTGCAGGAAGACGGAGACCACGGTCGACGCCGGGATCGGATAGGGCCCGATCGTGAACGAGAACAGGAACAGGCCGACCACCGCCGCGATCGCGATCAGCAGGTATCCGGGCAGCCGCGTCTCGCCGCGATGCGCTGCTGCCGACGCGCGACTGTCTTCGAGGAGGCTCAAGGAGGAAGGACCCGGTAGAAGGCTGGCTTGCCTGAGGCTAATGCGGTCCACCGCATGGGCGCAAGGCAAGGTGTCCCCTCCCGGCGCGGCGCGAAGGAGGCTAGGGTGGCGGGGCCTCGTCCCCACCGGAGGCCGTCATGATCGACCGTCGCTTCGCGCTCGCGCTCATCCTCGCCGCCCTTCCCGCCACCGCCCGCGCCCAGAACCTGCTGGACCAGGGGCGCCGCCTGCTCGGCAGCGGCGGCACGCCCTCGACCGGCGCCACCGGATCCGGCTCGTCCTTGAGCGAGGGCGAGATCGGCGGCGGGCTCAAGGAGGCGCTCAAGTTCGCCTCCCAGCGCGTCGTCGGCCGCACCGGCAAGACCGACGGATTCTATGGCGATCCGGCGATCCGCATTCCGCTGCCGGGCGCGCTGGAGCAGGTCTCCTCGCCGCTGAAGGCGATCGGCGCCGGCGGGCTTCTCGACGACCTCCGTCTCAAGATCAACCGCGCGGTCGAGGAGGCCGCGCCGAAGGCACTCGACATCTTCGCCGGCGCCATCGGCAAGATGTCGATCACGGATGCCCGCGGCATCCTCTCCGGCCCGAAGGACGCGGCGACGCAG
>JAEULB010000203.1 GCA_016792585.1 Rhodospirillaceae bacterium | reverse complement strand
GGTGAACCTGGAGGCCGCGAAGGCCGCCGGCGTCACCGTGCCGGAGGCGACGGTGAAGCAGGCGGTCAAGGTCTTCGGCGGCTAAGGCAGGTCGACGATTTCGACCCAGTTCGGGCCCTGGCCCATCGCCAGCCGCTTCAGCGGCTTGAGCTTCCCGGACGAGGCGTCGATCCGGTAGCTCTGCAGGTGATGGGAATTGAGCCCGACCGCATAGAGGAAGCGCCCGCGCGGACAGATGTTGAAGCCGCGCGGGTGATCCTCCGTCGCCCACTCGCCGATCTGCGTCAGCGTGCCTTCCGTCGGGTCGACAGCGTAGCCTGCAATGGTGTTCGGTGTCCGCACCGTGCCGTAGAGGTAGCGTCCGTCAGGGGTCAGATGGATATCGGCGGCGGCGGGATTCCCGGTAAAGCCCTTCGGCCTCGCATCCACCGTCTGCTTCCGCGCGAGCGTGCCCGAGGTCGGGTCGATCGCATAGACGTAAGCCGAGCCGTCGAGTTCGTTCAGCAGATAGAGGAAGGCGTTGTTCGGGTGGAAGGCGAGGTGGCGCGGCCCGGCACCGTCAACGGCAGGAACGAACAGCGGATCGTTGGGCGATATCATGCCGGTCGCGGCATCGAAGCGCAGCTGCACGACGCCGTTGCCGTCGCGGCATGGCACGTAGACGAAGCGGTTGGAGGGATCGGTCAGGACGCAATGTGCGGCCGGAGGCGTTCCGAAGACCTGCACCGGCCGGTCCTGGACCCAGCCGTTGGGGCCGATCGGGTTGACCGCCATCTTGTTGCCGGCGAACGAGGCGCCGAGCAGGAAGCGGCCGGCGCGGTCCGTCGAGATGTAGGCGAAGTTGTCGGGAAGCTTTGTCGTCGCGATGAACGAGAGGCGCCCGGTATCCGGATCGATGCGGAAGCTTGAGACCGAATAGGGCTCGGAGCGGAGCCCCACATAGAGGTATCGCCGGTCGGGGCTGACCGCCATCGGCATGGCGACGCCGGTGACCGCCACTTTCTCGAGCAGGGAGAGGTCGCCGGTCTCCGCGCTCATCTCCATCACATGGACCTCGCGGCCGTCGGCGTGGGAGACGTAGACGATCGTCCTGGTGGCCATGTCGTTCTCTTGAGGGTGAGCGGTCGGGCGGGAGCGGGAGCCTAGCACGCCTCTTCCGTTTCGGGAGGCGGGGCGCGCAGTCGCCGGAGCCGGTCCGCGATTGCTCTGCTGGCGCGCGCCGAGGCGCTGAACGGGGGGCTCAACGCGATCTGCACCTTGACCGCTGACCAGGCGCGCGGCCGTGCCAGGAAGGCGGAAGCGGCGGTGATGAAGGGGAAGAAGCTCGGGCCTCTTCACCGTATTCCGATCACGTTGAAGGACGTGCTGTTCATCAAGGCCGTGAAGACGATGGCCGGCAGCCACATCTTCGCCAACCGGGCGCCCGACCTGGACTCGCCGACGTCGGAGTACCTGCAGGCCCCGCGCACCTTCGAGAAGGCGCGACCCCGGACGCAGGCGCGGCCGAAGTCTAGCCGCCAATTCGGCGACGCGGTCGAGCCTCAAGGGCGGGTTGCCCGTTAAGTATGAGACTCATTCTTACTTGCAGAAAGGTAAGGGCCTAGCCTAAGATGCCGCCGAGGTCGGCGCTGGGTGCCGGCGCCGATTCTGTGGGGGTTATCAATGCGTCGCACGTGGTTGCTGCTTAGTGCCTCGGTCCTGGCGTTGAATGCAAATGAGTCGCGATCTCAAATGATCAAGGGGCCGGTCACGCTCGATCCGATCTCGGTGACGGCCACCAAGACCGCGCAGCCCGCCGACGAAGTTCCGGCCAATGTCAGCGTCATCACCAACGAGGAGATCGACGCTCGCAACCCGGCGAAGATCGACGACCTGCTGCGCGAACTGCCGGGCGTCGATATGCAGGGCGGTCCGCGCCGGGTCGGCCAGGACATCAACATCCGCGGTCTCGGCGGGCAGCGCGTCGTGGTCACGCTCGACGGCGCCCGCCAGAACTTCGATGCCGGTCACAAGGGCCGCTTCTTCCTGGACCCCGAGCTTCTGCGCGAGGTCGAGGTCGTCCGCGGCGCCAACTCGGCGCTGCACGGATCCGGCGCGATCGGCGGCGTGGTCTCGATGGAAACCAAGAATGCCTCCGATTTCCTGCGCGGCGGCGAGACCTTCGGCTTCCGCGCCAAGTATGGCTTTTCCACCGTCAACAACGAGCCCTACTACAGCACGGGCGCATTCGGCCGTATCGGGGACAAGGTCGACCTCGTCGGCAACGTTTCGCTCCGCGATAGCCATACGCTCAAGCAGGGTGGTGGGCGCGAGCTTGCGAACTCGGCCGAGGAGCTGCGTGACGTGTTCCTCAGGGGTTCGGTCCGTCCGACCGAGAACCAGCGTCTCAGCCTCAGCTACATCGACTTCAAGGAGAAGGGGCGCCAGCCGAACAATCCGGACTCGGCGCCCAACACCACCGACAACCCGATCGTCGACCGCACGACGAAGAACCGCACGTATGCGCTGAACTACGCTTATGCGGCGCCGAACCAGGATCTGCTCAATCCGACGGTCAAGCTCTACCGCAATACGCTCGACATCGACGAGAACCGAGCTATCCCGGCGACGCCTGCTCGCCTCGACACGACCAAGCTTGATACCTGGGGCTTCGACCTCTACAACACCTCGTATCTCGATCTCGTCGGCATGCGCCACGCCTTCACCTACGGCGCGGAGTACTACGACAACGAGCAGGAAGGTTTCCGCAACGGCGCGCTCCGGCAGTTCTATCCGTCGGCTCAGGGATCGGTGATCGGCTACTACGTCCAGGACGAGATCGACATCACCCGGACCTTCACGCTGACGCCCGCCATCCGCTACGACGCCTATGACGGCTCGGCGTCGTCGGTATCTTCGCGGTCGATCGAAGAGGACCAGGTCTCGCCCAAGCTCGGCGCTAACTGGCGGGCGACACCGTGGCTCGACGTCTACGGCTCCTACGGTCACGCCTTCCGCGCACCCAGCCTGACCGAGCTCTATGTCGCCGGCTCGCATCTCGGGCCGCAGAACCAGTTCGTGCCGAACCCGAACCTCCGACCGGAGAAGTCCAAGTCGGCCGAGGCCGGCGCCCGGCTCAAGTTCGACAACGTGATCCGCGACAAGGATGCCCTGCGTTTCAAGGCCGGCGTCTTCCACAACAAGGTCGAGGACTACATCGACACGGTGGTGACCATCACGAACCCGGCGACCTTCGCCGGCAGCACGACCAACGTGAACATCCCGAAGGCCCAGATCGACGGCGTCGAGGCCGAGCTGCGCTACGACATGGGATCGGCCTTCGCGACGCTCGGCTACGCCCGCATTCGCGGCGAGAACGAGACCACCGGCCGTCCGCTCGACTCCATTCCGGCGGACAAGCTGGTCACGGTCTTCGGCGGCAGGCTGTCCGAGTACAACCTGACCTTCGGGGTCAGGAGCGAGTTCGTCGCGGCGCAGAACGAGGTCAGCGGCGTTGCATTCATCCCGGGCACGGCGGCGACGCCGACGACCAGCGGCTATGCGATCCACGGCATCTTCCTGACCTGGCTGCCGTCGCCCGACTGGGCGAAGGGACTCAGGGTCGATGCCGGCATCGACAACATGTTCGACAAAGCCTACCGCCGGCACTTCGCCTCGCTCTACGAGGAAGGCCGCGATTACCGCATCTCAGTCAGCTACACGAAGGGCTTCTAGGGAGTCAGTCATGACCGAGCGCCTCAGGAATCTCGCCAAGGGATGGGTCGATCTCCTGGCCCAGGAACCAAGTCTTCGCATCCGCGACGCGGCGAAGCGGCTTAACGCGACCGAGGCCGAGCTGGTGGCGACGCGCGTCGGCAACGGCGTGCAACGCCTCAAAGGGCCATGGCCGGAGATCATCAAGGTGGTGCCGCGTCTCGGCGAGGTGATGGCGCTGACCCGCAACGATCAGGTCGTGCACGAGCGCCACGGCACCTATGGCGAGCTGTCCGTCAACGGCCATGTCGGCCTGATCGTCGGCGACGACATCGACCTCCGGATCTTCTTCGGTCCCTGGAGGCATGGCTTCGCGGTCAGCGAGGAGACCAGGTCCGGTCCGCGCCAGAGCCTGCAGTTCTTCGACGGCGCCGGCCAGGCGGTGCACAAGATCTACGCGACCAACTACACCGACAAGGCCGGATTCGACGCGTTGGTCCAGCTTTGCCGGCACGAGAACCAGGACGCCGGGATCGAGGTGGTGCCGGCGGCGGCGAAGCCTTCGCCCAGGCCCGATAGCGAGATCGATGCCGCGGCGCTGCGGACGGGGTGGTCGGAACTCCAGGACACCCATGACTTCTTCGGCCTGCTGCGCAAGCACAAGGCCGACCGCGAGCAGGCGATGCGGCTGGCCGGTCCTGAGTTCGCGATGCAGGTGCCGAACGACACGGCGCGGAGGATGCTGCAGTCGGCGTCTGCGAGCGAGCTTCCGATCATGGTCTTCGTCGGCAATCCCGGCATGATCCAGATCCACACCGGCCCGGTGAAGAAGCTGGTCGAGACCGGTCCCTGGTTCAACGTGCTCGACCCGATGTTCAACCTGCATCTCCGCGAGGACACGATCCAGACGAGCTGGGTGGTGCGGAAGCCGACCCGCGACGGTGTCGTGACCTCGATCGAGCTGTTCGATCGGGCTGGTGACCTGACTGTCTCGTTCTTCGGCAAGCGCAAGCCCGGCATCCCCGAGCAGCTGCCGTGGCGCGAGCTGGCCGAGTCCTTCGCCAGGGCCGCATGACGTCGACCGCTAACCGGGTCGTGCTGGGACGCCGCGAGCTGATCGCGGCGTTCGGCCTTTTGGCGCTGCCGCGCGGAATTCGCGCGGCGGAGGCGGATCGGCTCGTCGTCGCCGGCGGTGCGCTCACCGAAGTCGTCGTGGCGCTCGGCGCGGCGTCCCGGCTGGTCGGCGTGGACACGACCAGTCTCTATCCGACCAGGGTCGTCGAGCCGCTGCCGAAGGTGGGCTACTTCCGCAGCCTCAGCGCCGAAGGAATTCTCTCCCTCAAGCCCTCGATGCTGATCGTCAGCGATCAGGCGGGGCCGCCGGGAGTCCTCGACCAGCTGCGCGCGGTCAAGCTGCCGATGGCGGTGGTCGCCGAAACCTTCTCGGCGGACCACGTGACCGGGAAGGTTGTGACCGTCGCCGAGGCGATCGGCGACAAGGCGGGCGGCACGGCGATGGCCGCTACGATCAAGGACGACCTCGAGACCGTCCGCCGCTCGATTGCCGCGCATGACAAGCCGAGCGTGCTGTTCGTGCTGAGCAGTACAGGGGACCGTCTGATGGCGGCCGGACAGGCGACCGCGGCCGAGACGATGATCACCCTCGCCGGCGGCAGGAACGCGGTGCGGGGCTATGCCAACTACAAGCCGCTCTCGGCCGAGTCGGCGCTGGTTGCCGACCCCGACGTAATCGTCCTCCCCGATCACGCGCTGAACGCGCTTGGCGGCATGGAGGCGGTGCGGAAGCTGCCGCAGCTGTCGGCGACGCGGGCGGCATCGGCCGGCCGGGTGGTCTCGATGGACTCGCTTTACCTGCTCGGTCTCGGCCCGCGGATCGCGCATGCCGCCCGCGACTTCGCGGCGCTGCTGCATCCGAAGGCAGCCCTGCCGTCGCTGCCTGCCCGCGCATGGACCGCGGCGTGAGCGACTTCGCGCTCCGATCGGGTTCCGTCTATGCCCTGCCGCGGGGTGCACGGTACGCAGCCGCCGTGCTGCTGTTGCTGGCCGCGATCTCCGCCAGCCTCGCGATCGGCGCCGTACCGCTCAGCCTCGGTGAGGTGCTGCAGGCGCTGATCGGCAAGGCCGAGGATGTGCGCCAGGCCGCGGTGATCTGGCAGCTCCGACTGCCCCGCACGCTGATGGCGGGCCTGGTCGGTGCCGGCCTGGGTCTTGCCGGCGCGATGACTCAGGGGCTGTTCCGCAACCCCATCGCCGATCCGAGCCTGATCGGCGTCTCGGCTGGCGCTGCCGTCGTCACCGCCGCGCTGATCGTGTTCGGTACGATGCTGCTGCCGTCGGGTTGGCTTCCCTACGCGCTGCCCTTGGGAGCCTTCGCCGGCAGCCTTGCAGTCGTCGCGATCGTCTCTCGCATCGCGATGGTCGAGGCCAGGACCTCGGTTGCGCTCCTACTGCTCGCCGGCATCGCGATCAACGCGCTCGCGATGGCCGGCACCGGGCTTCTGGTCTATCTCAGCGACGACCGCCAGATGCGCGACATCACCTTCTGGACCTTGGGCAGCGTCGGCGGCGCGACCTGGGTCAAGGTCGCGGCGCTGGCACCCTGCGTAGTCCTGCCGCTTCTGGTGACCCGCTGGTTCGGCCGGGCTCTGGACGCGCTCAATCTCGGCGAGCGCGAGGCGGCGCATCTGGGCTTCCGGGTCGAACGGGTCAAGCGCGCCGCCTGCCTCTCATTCGCGCTCGCGGTCGGCGGCGCGGTCTCGGTCAGCGGCATCATCGGCTTCGTCGGCCTCGTGGTGCCGCACCTGGTCAGACTTACCTTCGGCGCGCAGCACCGGGTGCTGCTGCCGCTCTCGGCACTCGGCGGTGCCACTTTGCTGATCCTCGCCGACATCGTCGCCCGCACGATCGTGGCGCCGGCGGAACTGCCGATCGGGCTGATCACCAGCTTCATCGGCGGACCCTTCTTCATCGCCCTCTTGCTGCGCCGCCGCCAGGAATTCGCGGCATGATGCGGCTCACCGATCTCGCTCTGGATCGACGAGGCCGACGTATCGTCGAGGGCGTCTCCCTCGATATCGTCCCGGGACGGCTGCTTGCGATCGTGGGGCCGAACGGCGCCGGCAAGTCGACGCTGCTGGCGGCGATGGCGAACGACCTCAAGCCTGCCAAGGGCGCGGTTCGCCTCGACGACAAGGATCTCCAGCGCTGGGCGCCGCTCGACCTCGCCCGCCGGCGGGCGGTGATGCCGCAGGCGGCAAGGCTCGGCTTCTCACTGCCTGTCCGCGACGTCGTCGCTCTCGGGCGAAGCCCGTTCTGGCAGAGCCATACCCGCGCCGAGAACGCCACCGCCGTCGCCCGGGCGCTCCATGCCGGCGACGTCGCGCATCTCGCCCTGCGTCCCTACGAGACCCTGTCCGGTGGTGAGCAGCAGCGGGTCCAGCTTGCCCGCGCGATGGCTCAGCTCGATCTCGAGGACGACGCGGCGCGGCCGATCCTGCTGCTCGACGAGCCGACGGCCAATCTGGATCTTGCGCACCAGCATGCGGTGCTGCGGCTGGCGCACGAGCTCACCCATCGCGGCGTGGCGGTCGTGGCGATCCTGCACGACCTCGGCTTGGCCTTCGCCTATGGCGACCTCGTGCTGGTGATGCACGAGGGCAGGGCGGTTGCTCATGGCAGGCCGCAGGACGTGCTGACGCCCGACCTGATGCGCCGGGTCTTCATGGTCGAAGGCACGATTATCTCCGGCCACCTGGTGGTGCGGGGGCCGCTCGCGGCCTAAGGGATCACGTAGATCGGGCTCGACCAGGCCTGGTGACCATCCTCGAGCGTGACCCGCACATAGATCGGATTGTCCTTGCCCGGCTCGATACGCACGTCGAGATCGAAGGCGAAGACGCGGTGCGGGTTCTCTTCCGGTAGCCGGTAGGCGCGAAGCCGCCGCCCGAGACCGCCGGCTTCGACCACCGTATCCTCGGCACCGATGTCGGCGATCTTCCAGTCGGCCTTCGCCGGCTTGGTCGAAACCATGATCGTGCCGGAGGAGGGATCGTCGAGCATCAGCTCCATGCCGGCGAGGTTGCCGGTGGTGACAGAGGTCCAGTCGAGCCGGTCGTCGCTCAGCATCAGCTCACGCTCGGGATTGAGGAAGTTGATGGCCTTGGCCGAGGCGACACGGTTGCCTGTGACGCGGGCGTCTCCGTTCCAGCTCACCTGACGGCCGCGCCCGCGATACTCGGCACCCTCCCAGATCACCCGCAGCCGTCGTGACTTGCCCGCGGGCGCGTAGGGACGGCGGGTCGCGATCAGCTCGGTGCCGCGCAGCACGTCGATGCGCTCGATCGGAGCCGGCGCCGAAACAGCGACCGCAAGCTTGACGGATCCCTTGGCGCGGACGATGTCGCCCATGGATGCGGTCCGCGTCTTCTTCGAGGTCGTGGGGCCGAGCAGCGGATCGTCGTCGAACAGCTCGGCATCGTCCTGGAACGTCGCCTGCACGTCGAGGTGCAGCCTGATGCCCGTGGTGCCGTAGTGGTGCCGGCGCTTGAGGGCGTCGAAGACGTTATCGCGGGTCAGCTCTGGGAGCTTCAGGCAGGTGAGGCCGCCGATCGCGCCGAACAGCGAGGCGCCGGGCGAGGCGAGGCCGGGGCGACCCTTGTGGTCGTCGCTGTTGCAGACGACGCCCACCCGGTACTTGAGCCGGAACGCGTCGTGCAGCAGCCACTCGAAGGTGCCCCAGGTCGAGTGGATCTCGACCGAGCGCTCGATGCGGCCGTCATGGCCGACCGAGATGTCGGCGTAGCGGCCGCCGACATGAGCGAAGGTCACGGCCTCCTGGTCGCCCAGCGCGCTGAACAGGTCGGTCGCGGTGTGCGCCGCGGTGTTGCCGTCGCGGCCGTCCATCACCAGCGCGTGGCTGGAGCGGTGGATGACGCGGCCTTCCTGGCGGAAGAAGACGTTGCGGTCGCCGCCGACGCCGGTGTTCCCCGACCACTCGTAGCCCGGCATGGTGACGAAGCGGCCGGGCTCGTGGAACTCGCGGGTCAGCTTGTTCAGCTCGTCCCAGAATGCCTCGGTGATCTGGAAGTCGTTGCCCTGATGGCCGACGATGTCGAGCAGCGCCTGGTCGCGGGCGAAGGCGAAGTAGTCGCGGGCCGAGCCGCTGCCGACCGTCTCGCCGCTCTGGCCATGGAAGTCGGACCAGTATGTGGCGACGTCACCTTCGGCGATCCGGAGCGGGTTGCTGCGGAAGACTTCCTTGCCGCGTGCATCCTTGAATCCTATCACCAGATCGCCCGGCGTCGCGACCGAAAGGTCGTCGAGGAGGAGAGTACCCTCTTCGGCGCCGATCGTAAGCCGCTCCGGCAGACCCTTCACCGGCAGGGTCGAGGTCAGCGTGAAGGTGCCGTCACCCTTGGCCTGCGGGTTGCCCCAGCGATCGAGCTTGGCGACTGCGAGCCGGAAAGTCTCAGCCGGCCGGCGCAGCGTCGGCATGATCGCGCGCCATTCGGCCACCGGCCCCGGGATCAGGTCGATCGCCGGCGACTCCGGCAGTTCGGTGAAGTCGTATGTCGCGAAGGCATCGACGTAGATCTTGAAGGGAAAATAGGTCTCGGCATTGGTCTGCAGCCTGATGCCGCGGCTGCCCTTGCGTCGATCGCCGAAGCGGATCGTCAGCTTCTCGCCGCCACGGAGGAAGCCGCCGATCAGCCGCACATAGAGCGTATGCACCCAAGGCCGGATGTTGATGCGGTCGAACAGCAAATGGAGGCCGGCGCCATTGCTCGCCTCGGCGGTCGTGTAGTTGTCGCCGGCCGGGTCGGTGAACTGCGGCTTTCCCATGTCGGTCGTGGTGCGGAACGAGATCTTGATCCCGCCGCTGTCGTCGATGCCGAAGGGGCCGGCAGTATATGTGAGTGTGAACGAGCCATAGGAGCCGGCCTCGAAGGCGCCGGTCGGCTCGAGGACCGCCGAGCCCATCTGATCGGCAAGGTATGTGGAATGCGGCATCTGCCAGTCCTAGAGGAATTGCGCCATCTTGGCGCCGCGGATCGGAACTACCATCAGGTCTTCGCCCCAGATGATCGTGCCGGGATATATGGCCATCATCTCGCGCAGGATCTCCTCGCGAATGCCGGGCTGGTCGATCTGTTCGAGCATATGCGAGAGCACCAGCGTCGGGACGCCGGCCTCGCGCGCCACATGGGCGACGTCGATGTGGCATCCGGCGCAGGCGCGATAGACCTCCGACGGCTCGGTGCCCGCCCGGAAATGGGTCATGTGGATCAGGATGTCGGTGCCGCGGGCGAGCTCGATGATGTCGCGGCAGACGCCGCCGCTGTCGCCGGAATAGCAGATCGAGCCCTCGTCGGATTCGATCCGGTAGCCGAAGCATTCGAGCTGCGGCTGCATGTGTGAAGCATTGGCGACCGTCACCTTCCACCTGGCGCCTTTGACCACGTCGCCGGCCTTGAGCTCGCTTACCTCGGGCTTCGGCCATTTCCTCGGCGGCTTGCCGCCGCGGGCGACCAGCATGTCGATGCTGCCCGGATGCTCGATGCGGGCATTGATGTCGGGCGCGAAGGCGCCCTCGCGAGAGAAGAGGAGGTCGGTCATCCGCTGCAGCGGCGGCGGCCCATAGACCTTGAGCTCCGGGATCCGGTCGGCGCCCATGTCCCAGCGCTGCAGAACCATGCGCGGATAGTCGAGGCAATGGTCGGAATGCAGATGGCTGAAGAAAGCATGGGTCACGTCGGTCGAACTGTGGCCGGACTCGATCAGCCGCTGATGCGCGCCGGCGCCGTGATCCATCACGATGGTGTCGCCGCCGACCTCGATCAGGTAGCCGGAGCTGGCGCGCTTGACCGAAGGCGAAGGCGTGCCGGTGCCGAGAAGGGTGAGCTTCATGCCTTCTCCGGGATCACCGGCAGCACGATCCGCGACGGGTAGCGCGGGTCGTGGAATACGGTCTGGCGCGCGACCCGGAGCTCCGGGTCCGACCAGAAGTCGCGGCCGGTATTATGGTTGCGATCGAAGTTCGGGAAGTCCGAGCTGGCAATGTCGAGCCGGATCCGCGAACCCTTCTTGAAGCGGATGCCGACCTGCATCATCGGGATCACGTATTCCTGCGGCACGCCGCTATCGAGCAGCACCTGCTTGTCGAAGCCCTTGCGGTAGCGCGCCCGCATGATGCCGTAGCAGAGGTTTTGCGCGAGCCCGTCGGCCCCGACCTCGATCAGCTTGGCGGCGAAGTCGGTGTCCGGGCAGTCGGACGCCGCCCAGAGATGGACGACGACCGGGCCGATCACCAGCATGTCGCGTTCGAGCGGCGGCGTCTGGTAGACGAGGATGTCGCGACGGCGGCCGAGGATCGCCTGGTCGCAGGGGGCTGCCTGCGCATCGAGACCCATCAGGCTCATCACCGGATCGGCCGGGTCGTAGTCGTAGCGGTCGGGCTCGGATGCCTTGGTTTCCAATCCCAGGGTGCCGTCGCCGGCCGGCGTATTGGCCTTGCCGCCGCTTGAGAGGAAGAAGTCGGTGAACCGGGTGCTCGCCAGCGGCCATTCCTTCTCGGTGCGCCAGATATTGTCGTTGAGCACGAACAGCTTCACCGGCGGCTCACCCTCGAGTCCGTTCTCGATGCCCTTGATCTCGCGATCGAAGAAGCGCGTCAGTTCGACCGGGTATGAGGCGTTGGCGCGCGCTCCGTAGTCGCGGGGGCCAAGCGTGCCGACCCATTTGTCTGTGGAGTGGCCCCACGGGCCGACCACCAGCCGGTGGCGGCCGCGCAGGCTCGCCGGCCCGTTCTTCTCGACCCCTGCGTAGTTGTTGGTCGTGCCGCCGAGCCGGTCCCACCAGCCGGTGGTGCAGCTGACCGGCACCTGGACCTTCGGATGCGCCTTGTCGAAGGCCCAGTAGTCGTGATGCGCCTCGCGGAAATGCTTGTGCGTCGCATCGGTCAGTGTCGAGAACACGTCCTTCGGAATCGTCTCCAGCGGCAGGCGCCAGATCCATTTGCCGCGGTCGACGCGGGTCCAGGCGTCGTCGGCCTCGGCGCGCGTGTAGGGACCGAAGGGGTCGCCGGCGCGCTTCCGCGCATTGGCCGCCATGGTGTGGATCCATTGCAGCCGGCGGCCGGTCTCGAGGATGCCGTAGTTCATCTCCGTGTGCTTCATCGCCATGCCGCTGGTGTACATGGCCTTCAGTGACGGCGGCTGCTCGCCGACAAGCAGCCAGCAGAGCGAGGATGGGTAGGAGTTGCCCCAGGTGCCGACCTGGCCGGTCGACCCGTCGAGCGCCGCCGCCCACTCGACGGAGTCGTAGCCGTCCGGCTTGTTCTGCCGCGCGCCGGCGTGGCCGAACATCCAGTGGTAATCGCCTTCGGACTCGTAGCGGCCGCGGATGTCCTGGACCGCGACGATGTAGCCGCGGGCGGCGATCGCCTGCGCGTCCTTGACGTAGAGGTCGCCCGCCTTGTCGTACGGTGTGCGGCAGAGCAGCACCGGGTAGCGCCCGCCTCCATCCGGCCGATAGACGTCGGCGCGGAGAGTGGTGCCGTCCCGCATCTTGGCGGGAACGTTCTTGGTGACGCTGACGGTGCGGAGGCGGGTCTGGTCGTTCATGGTCTCTACTTCTTCGAGATGTTCCAGTAGGCGAGCGTCGGCGCCTTGATCACTCCCTGGACGCGGTCGGTGCGCCAGGCGCTGACCGACTCGTACTGGCCGGCCGGGATCAGGGGCAGGTATTCCCAGAGCCGCTTGTGAAAGGCCTCCAGAAGCTGCTTGCGCTCGGCCGGATCGGTCGCATCCAGCAGCTGGAGGCGCAGCTTCTCGCCTTCCTCGTCGCAAGGCCAGCCGGCGCCGTTGTTCCCGCCGCAGCTGAGATCGACATAGAAGTTGCCGATCGGGTGGAACAAGACCGCTCCCGGCGATCCGGCCGGGAACAGGTTCCAGCCGCCTTCGCCCGGCTTGTCCTTCTTGATCCAGCGGGCGATCACCGCGCCCCAGTCGAAGTTCATGACCTCGACGTTGAAGCCGATCGCCTTCATCTGCTCGACGACGACGGGGAATGTCGCCCGGCTGAGCTGCGTCTCGCTGGAGGCGAGCATGTAGACCTTCTCGCCCTTGTATCCCGACTCCTGCAGGAGCTGGCGCGCCTTCGCCATGTCCGGCCTGCGATAGGGCTCGGAGCCGACCTCGGTGTCGAAAGGACCGCCGCAGGTGAAGAAGGCGTAGCATTCCTTGAACCGGTCGCTGTCGCCGATGAAGGCCATCAGGTATTCCTTCTGGTTCACCGTCAGCGCCAAAGCCTGCCGTGCCTTCACGTTGTTGAAGGGCGGATAGAGCATGTTCGGCCGGATCCAGGCCTGGCTGTCGAGCAACACCGGCGTGTCGACCGTGACGTCCTTCATGCGCTTCAGCAGCGGGAATACGTCGGACGATGGGCTCTGCATGAAGTCGACCTCGCCGCGGCCGAGCGCGTTGGCGGCGGTCGTGTTGTCCGGCAGCACGACCCATTCCATGCGGTCGACCTTGACGATCTTGGCGCCGGCGAGGCCGTTGGTCGGCTCGGTTCGCGGCTTGTAGTCGGCGAACTTGTCGTAGACAGTCTTGGCGCCCGGTGCCCATTCGGCCTTGTTGAACTTCCATGGACCCGAGCCGATCGCCTCGGTCACGGGCGTGTTCGGGTCGGTCATCGCCTCCTTCTCGCGCATGATGACCGGTAGCTGGCCGACGCCGGACCCGAGGGAGAACTCGACGAAGGCGAAGTTCTGCTTGAGAGTGAGGCTCAGCACGCGGTCGTCCTTAGCCTCGAACACGGCGCCGTTCGCTGCCATCCGCCGGCCCATCGCGTCGCGCTTCATCCAACGGTTCAGCGAGGCGATCACGTCCTTGGTCGTGACCGTCGAGCCGTCGTGGAACTTGAGGTCTGGGCGAAGCGTGAAGGTGTAGGAGAGACCATCGGGAGCCTTGCTGTAGCTCTCGATCATCATCGGCTGCGGCTCGAACTTGTCGTTCCAGGCGAACAGCGACTCGAAGATCTGGACGCCGTGGATGCGGGTCAGGTTGACGGTGACCGCGACCGGATCGAGGACGCGGAGATCGGCCTCGGGTACGACCCTCAGGACCGTCTGCGCCGACGCGGCACCGGCGATCAAGGTGGACCCCAAGAGCAGCGCGGCGAGATGGCGATAGGACATCGTTCGGCTCCCTGTTGTCTTATGTCGTTGGGGCGCGGTCAACCGCGCCAGGCGGTGAACAGCAGCGGATGGTCTGACGGCGGCACGAAGACGCGCTGCCAGGAGAGCGGCGCATCGCGATAGGTGCGGCCGCGGATGATCCAGGCGAGCCCGGTGGTTCCGGGCGAGATCGACATCAGGCGGCACGCGCGGGGCGGCAGCACCTGGACCGAGACCGTCTGCTCGACCTTGAGCGTCGGTCGATGATAGCGCGCTGAGAGCAGGTCGCGGACGTGACGCAGCTCGCTCTTGTCGAGCTTGGCGATCTCGCCGAAGTGGCGGCCGCTCAGCAGAACCTCCGAGACGATCTCGAACTCGTTGTTGATGCCGATGCGGCGAAGCACGCGAACATAGCTCGGCTCGCTGCCGAGGAAGCGGGCCCAGGGGCCTTGCTCGCCAAGCATGTCGACAGAGATCGCCTCGATCGTGATCGGCAGGATCGACTGCTCGTCCTCGGCGAGGAAGCGGAAGTGGCGGACCTGCTCGTCGCGGACATTGCCGATCGCAACGAAAGTGCCGCTGCCGTGGCGGCGGACGACGACGCCGTCATCTCCGAGTTGCTGAAGCGCCTTCTGCACGGTGCCGACGCTGGCGCCGAAAGCGGAGGCCAACTCGGTCTCGGCCGGCAGCTGGTCGCCCGGCTTCCATTCGCCCGCCTCGATGCGAGTCAGCAGGTTGTCGGCGAGGTCGCGATACTTGGTGGCGCCGCCGGGCTGCGCCCGAGGGCGGGAGGACGGGGCGCGATGAGGGCGAGGCTCCTGTCTCACTCCTCTATAGTAGTTATCGATTTTTTCTCGGCACAAGCCGGATTCTGAGAGTGGATAACAAAATTACTATAGAGGAGTTAATTCGCCTATATCGTCTTGGTCTTCTTGTACTTTTCGGCCTTCCAGAGCCCGTCATCGATGATGGCGCGGAGGCGCACGGCGACCTCCCACATGTCGACGTAGCGGTGATAGAGCGCGCTGAGGCCGAAACGGATGCTGTCCGGCGGCCGGAACGAGGAGACGACGCCGGCATCCGCAAGGGCACCGACGACCGCCGCGCCGGCCGGGTGACGGAGCGCCACGAAGCCCCCGCGCTCGTCCGCATCGCCTGGGCTTCCGACTTCGACGATGTCTTTCGTCAGCGCGATCAGCAGGTCGCCGAGCGCGGCATGCTTGGCGAAGACCTGGGCCGGATCGACTTCGGCCCAGATGTCGAAGGCACCCTCCATGATCGCGTTGGCGATCACCGAGGGCGTTCCGACGACGAACCGCGCCATGCCCGCGCCGGGCGCATAGTCGGTCGAGAAGGTGAACGGGTTGGCGTGACCCATCCAGCCGGCGAGCGCCGGCTTCACCGCCTCCTGGTGGCGGCGTGCGACGAACGAATAGGCCGGTGCGCCTGGTCCGCCGCAGAGATACTTGTAGCCGCACCCGACGGCGAAGTCGGCATTGGCTGTGTCGAGGTCGGCCGGTACGGCGCCGGCGCCATGCGACAGATCCCAGACCGTCAAAGCGCCCTCCGCATGAGCCGCGGCGGTCAGCTTGCGAATGTCGAGGCGTCGAGCGCTTCGATAGTCGACCTGGCTCAGATAGACGACAGCGGTGCGATCGTCGATTGCCGCTTCGATCGACTCACCGTCGGCGACGAGATGAAGCTCGATCTCCGGCCGCAGCGTCTTCAGGCCCTGGACGACATAGAGATCGGTCGGGAAGGTGCCTGCCTGGGAGACGACGCGCGGCCGGTCGGGACGGAGCGACAGCGCTGCCGCCAGAGTCTTGAACAGGTTGATCGAGGTGGTGTCGCCGACCACGACCTCGTCGGGCGAAGCGCCGAGGATCGGTGCGATCTTGGCGCCGAGGCGTTTCGGTGCATCGAGCCATGTGGACTCGCTCCATCCGCGTCGGCGCAGATTTCGCCACTCCTTGAGATGAGCTTCGATCCGCGCGGGCACGTCGACCGGCATCGCACCGATCGAGTTGGCATCGAAATAGAGCGTACCGGGCTCGCCGGGGGCGAAGCGGTCGGCGAGCTCGCGCAGCGGATCCTTGGCATCCAACGCTTCGCAGTCGGCGCGGGTCGTCATGCGCGACCGAGCCCGGCGAGGGCCTCTCCGATCATCGCATTCGACTGGCGCAGGACCATCGGCTTCCACTCCGGCGCCGAGGGATAGAATAGCTCGCGCACCTGGGCACGGACCTCGCGGCCGCGATCCGACATCGGATCGCCATGCTGGAACAGCCAGTTCTCCTCGCAGAGCGGCTCGAGCAGGCTAGGTTTCGAGCGGGTCCGCATCTCGACCAGGCAGCTGGTGACCTTGACGTCCGGAAGCATCTCCTGGGCGGCATACATCAGGAGCCCCGGCACGTCGCTCTGGGCGTGGCCGTGCTCGACCGGCACCGCCTCTATCGGCGTGCAGTGCTCGAACCAGTCGCGCGACCTCGTGCCGGCGGCGCGGTCGTCGACGAAGAGGTCGCAGAAGCCGAAGACGCCGCCGCCCGTGTGATAGTCGATCAGGCAGATCTCGGCGGCGGAAGCCATGAAAGTCCGGACGATTTCGCGGTAGGTCGTGTTCGACCAGGTGGGCGCATTGCCGCCGAAGAAGGTGCCCTTGGGATTGACGTATTGCCCGCCATGGATCGCCTTGGCCAGGAAGTCGCCATTCGGGTTGCCGTAGTGGGCGCGGATCGCCGCATTGGAGCGTGCGACGATGTCGGCCGACCACTTCTCCGGGTTGATGTGCTGCTTGAGCGCCTCGTAGTCGGCGTTCACCGGATACGGCTTCGTGTGGTCGAGGAAGTTGCGATTGAGGTCCACATTGCCCTCGTTCACGCGCCGCTGCCAGGCGAAGCCGTGCGGGTTCACCGCATGCACGAACAGGACCGCGACACCGTCGGGCAGGTCCCGCGCCGCGTGGCCGCCGGCGAGCCACCCGGTGTGGCACCCGGAGCCGCAGAAGCCCTCGATGCCGTGGGTGCCGCTGATCAGCACTAGCAGCTTTCTGGCATCCGCAGGCCCCAATCGGCCGACATCGGTCCAGAGAGACTCGCGCACCGGACCGGTGAGGGGGTGGCGATATGCGGCGAGAGAAGCGCCGCCGGCCCGATCGAGCGCGGTCAGGAACTTCTCTCGTGCCTCGCCATAGGTGTCCGAGAAGAACTGTGTGCTGGTCATGCCGGATGCAGAACGGGGACCGGCGATGCCGGTCCCCGTCTCCTTTAGAGAGACAAGTCGGTCAGCGGACGCGGACGTAGCGGAGCGGGAAGAACGCGTCCGACGGCTGCACCAGGTCGATATTGTCCTTGGCCGCCCAGACGATCACCTGCTGCATGATCGGCACGTAAGGCACGTCGTCACGCACCAGCTTGAGCGCCTGGCCGATCATCGTGCGGCGCTTGGCCGGGTCGAGTTCCACCTGGATCTGGTCGGTCAGCTTATCGACCTCGGGATTGGAGTAGCCGCCGACGTTGAACAGGCCGCGCGGCGAGCCGGGCGCGCGCGTCACCATCAGGTTGATCAGGTAGTTGTGCGCGTCGCCAGTGGCGCCACCCCAGCCGACATAGAAGAGGCTGGTCTCGTAGGGCGGGTTGATCAGCTTGACGTAGGAGGAGAATGGCTGCGTGCGCAGCTTCACCTTGATGTTGATCTTGGCCAGCATCGAGACGACGGCGGTGCAGATCTGCTCGTCGTTCATGAAGCGGTCGTTCGAGCAGTCCATGCCGGTCTCGAAGCCGTTCGCGTATCCGGCATCGGCCATCAGCTTCTGTGCCGCGGCGAGATCGCCGGCTGGCTTGGTGTTGATCGCCGGATCGAAGCCTTCGACCCCCGGCCCCGCCATGATGTAGTTGACGACGCCGAAGCCGCGCATGACGACGTTGTGGATCGCCTCCGCGTCGATCGCGATGCGGACCGCCTCGCGCACGCGCTTGTCGGCGAAGGGGTTCTTGCCCTTGATGTTGCCGTCAATCAGTTCGGGCCTGGACATGTCCATGCCGAAATACATCGTCCGCATCTCCGGCCCCTTGTGGACCTTGATGTTCGGCCGCTGGGCGAGCTGCGGCACGGCCGAGACCGGGAAGCCGTAGATCATGTCGACCTCGCCCGAGACCAGCGCCGCGACGCGGGTCGCCGGGTTGGCGAGCGGATTGAATGTGACTTGATCGAGATTGTGCTCGACCTTGTCCCACCAGCCCGGGTTCTTTTCCAGGATCGCGGTCGAGTCGGCGATGCGCGACTTGAGAGTGAAGGGGCCGGTCCCGTTGGCGTTGGTGCTGGCGTAGGTCGCCTGCTGGCTCTGCAGGTTGGTCGCCTGGGAGACGTTGTTCTTCTCGGCCCAGGTCTTCGACATCTGCAGCCAGCCCAGGAGCTCGAACGGCAGGATCGGGTTTGCGCCCTTGGTGGTGAACTCGACGGTGTGATCGTCGATCTTCGTCACGTCGGCGACCGAGGCAAGCACGCCGGCCAGCGCCGAACCGGGGCCGCGGGTGCGCCCGACGGTGAAGAGCACGTCGTCGGCGGTGAAGGAAGAGCCGTCGTGGAACTTGACGTCCTTGCGGAGAGTGAAGCGCCAGGTCTGCGGCCCGGTGCTGCTCCACGAGGTCGCAAGGGCACCCTCGATCTTCATGTCGCGGCCGCGGCGGACCAGCGGCTCGTAGATGTTCGAGAGGAACGAGGTCGTCGGCGTCACGTTCCGGCTGTGCGGATCCATGGTGCCGGGATCGGAGTCCGCACCCCATTTGAAGTTCGCCGCCTGGACCGCCGTGCTTCCCATCATGAGAGCGGCGGCCAAGGCGAGCCCGTGAACCTGCTTCATCTGTACCTCCCTCGGATTGTTCAGTAGTTGATCGACGGATTGTCGCCGGGATAGATCACGCCGACAACCAGCATGCCGCCGGGATCGGTGCATTCGAGCGAATGCAGCTGCTTGCGCGGCAGGAAGATCACGTCGCCGGCCCGGACCGGCGCCTTCTTCTCCTCTGTCCACATGCAGCCTTCGCCGGAAAGGATGATCAGCGACTCCTCGTAGAGGTGGCGATGCGGCGTCGCCTTCGAGAGCGGGATGTCGCCGATGAACTGGGTCGCGACGTCCGAGCCGATGCTCTTGTCGACCAGCATCTGGAAGAAGCGGTCGCCCATGGTGTGCCGCGCGTGGCGGTCGAGGCCGACGACGCGCTTAGGCAGCTTGTCGTCGAAATTCGATGCCATCGCCTCGTGCCACTCGATCGCATCGGCGCGCGGGCAGGCGGCGGCGAAGACCTTGAAGGGGGCCTCGCCATCGTTCTCCAGGCAGAACGTTTCGCCGGGGCGTACATAGGCGCCGGCATTGGTGTCGATCGGGAAGGAACGGCCGGCGATCACGACCCGGCCGACGCCGGCCGAGACGAACAGCACGACATGCCGGTCGCCGAACCCCACCACCGGCGACACGCCGCGGGCGCATTCCAGATAGAACAGGGACTGGTGCAGCGCGCCGTCCTCGGCGCCGATGATCCGCCGGTGGCCGAGCACCCCTTTCCGTTCGAGCGTCTCGGGCTCGATCGTGCAGACTGCGCAGCCACCGTTCAGCCGCGCCTTGCCGTCGGCGTCGGCCGCGATCATCGGGATCGCGCGGTTGGCCGGGCTGTCGGGATCGTCGCGGTCATAGACCTCGGAAAGGTTGTTGTGCGAGCCGTCGCAGAAGGGCGGGGTCCCGGTTTTCTTGCAGGCGCAGAGCAGGACCTCTTCGGCCGCCGTCGCCTTGTAGGCCAGCGGCTCGATGCCAGTTCCTTTGTGGGAACCGTCGCAGAAGGGCTGCTTTCGGCTGCGGCCGCAGGCGCACCAGTAATAGGTGCGTCCGGCCACCAGCTCGAAATAATAGGGCTTCTTAGCTGCGACGACGACGTCCGCGTCTCCGGCCATATGCTCCTCTTTCCGGACGATTTTGCATGGCCAACGGCCGCTTGTAAGCAGGAAAGAAACCTGTTCTCTTGGCCCCCGCACCGGCCTTCCATGTCTCATCCCTATTCCCTCTTCCCTGTCCGGCCCCATGGCTGAGGACGCTCGCATCCGCCTCGCCGTCGATATCGGCGGCACTTTCACCGACGTGGTGCTAGAGACCCTGTCGGGCCGGCTCACGACCAAAGTCCTGACCACGCCGGCCGCGCCCGAAGAGGGCGTGATCGAGGGAATCGGCGTCGTGCTCAAGCTGGCTGGCCTGGAGCCGTCGGCCGTCGGCCTCTTCATCCACGGCACCACGCTCGCGACCAATGCGTTGATCGAGCGGAAGGGCGCCAAGACCGCCCTCGTCACCACCGCCGGCCTCCGCGACATCCTGGAGATGGGCTACGAGAAGCGGTTCGAGCAGTACGACTTCTACATGGACAAACCCGAGCCGCTGGTGCCGCGGCCGCTGCGTTTTCCGGTACGCGAGCGGATCTCCGCCAAGGGCGCGGTGCTGGAGCCTCTGCACGAGGATGATCTCATGACGGCCGCGGAGGGGATCCGGACCTCCGGCACCCAGGCGGTCGCGATCGGATTCATCCACGCCTACGCGCATGCCGAACATGAGCGTCGGGCTCGCGACATCCTGGCTGGGCTGCTGCCGGGCGTTACGATCTGCATCTCGAGCGAGGTCTGCCCTGAGATCCGCGAGTATGAGCGGTTCTCGACCACCTGCGCCAACGCCTATGTACGGCCGATGATGGCGGGGTACCTGAACCGGCTGCGCGCTCGGCTCGATACGATCGGACTCAGAGCCCCGCTGTTTCTGATGATGTCCGGCGGCGGTCTCACCACGCTCGACCATGCGACGCGCTTCCCGATCCGTCTGGTCGAGTCCGGTCCGGCGGGCGGCGTCATCTTGGCCGGCCAGATCGCCCGCGAATGCGACCTGCCCGCGACCCTCGCCTTCGACATGGGCGGCACCACCGCCAAGATCTGCCTGCTCGACGAGGGCGAGCCCGAGCGCGCACGTCGCTTCGAGGTCGCCCGCATGTATCGCGATCTCAAGGGCAGCGGCCTGCCGGTCCGCATTCCGGTGGTCGAGATGGTCGAGATCGGCGCCGGTGGCGGCTCGATCGCCCGCGTCGACGCGATGAAGCGGATCACCGTCGGCCCCGACAGCGCCGGCGCCGATCCGGGACCGGCCTGCTACGGCCGCGGCGGCAAGGCGCCGACCGTGACCGACGCCAACGTCGCGCTGGGCCGCATCGATCCGGCTCGCTTCGCCGGCGGTCGTATCGCCCTCGACAAGGGCAAAGCAGGCGCGGCGCTCGGCGCCGATATCGGATCCAAGCTCGGTCTCTCGGATCATTGGCCGGCGGCCGGCGTCTCCGAGATCGTCGAAGAGAACATGGCGAACGCCGCCCGCGTTCATGCGATCGAGCGCGGCAAGGTGATCGATCGCTACACGATGGTCGCCTTCGGCGGCGGCGCGCCGCTGCACGCCGGACGGCTCGCCGAGAAGCTCGGCATCGACCGGGTGTTGATCCCGGTCGGCGCCGGCGTCGGCTCGGCGATCGGCTTCCTCCGCGCGCCGATCGCCTACGAGGTGGTGCGAAGCTGGCGCGTGCCGCTTGCCCAATCCGATCTCGGCGAGGCCAATCGCGTGATCACGTCGTTGCGCAACGAGGCTCACGCGGTGGTCGCCGCCGGCGCGGGGAAGGCGGCGTTGACTGAGACTCGGCTGGTCGATGTCCGTTATGTCGGACAAGGCCATGAGCTGCCGATGAGCTTGCCCAACCGTCCGCTTGCGGCGAGCGACCTGCCGGATCTGCGGAAGCGTTTTGAGGATCGCTATCGCCAGATCTATGGCCTGCATTTGCCCGACATGGCCGTCGAGATCGTCACGTGGTCGGTGACGGTGTCGACCGTCCTGGAGCCGCCGGCGAAGCTGGCGGCGGCGAAACGAACGGGAAGTGCGGCGCCGATCGGCCGCCGGCTGGTCTACGAGCCGGCGAAGGGCGAACTGGTCGAGATGCCGATCTATGCGCGAGCCGATCTCAAGCCCGGGGTCAGGATCGACGGCCCGGCGGTGATCGTCGAAGACGAGACGACGACGATCGTCCCGGCCAGCTTCGGGGCGACGGTCAATGCGCGCGGCGACATCGTCATGGAGGCACGCCATGCCCGATAATTCGCTGAAGGCCATCCGCATGCAGGTCATGTGGAATCGGTTGATCGCCGTGGTCGAGGAGCAGGCGCAGGCACTGCTGCGCACAGCCTTCGGGCATGTCGCGCGCGAAGCCGGCGACCTCTCGGCAGGCGTCTACGACCTCGATGGGCGCATGCTGGCCCAGGCGGTGACCGGCACGCCGGGCCACGTCAACACGATGGCCGCCGCGGTCGGCCACTTCATGCGGCATTTTCCGGTGGCGACGATGAAGCCGGGAGACGTCTTCGTCACCAACGACCCCTGGCTCGGCACCGGCCACCTGTTCGACTTCGTCGTGGTCACGCCGGCCTTCGTCGGCGACACGCCGGTCGCGCTTCTCGCCTCCACCTGCCACATGGTCGATGTCGGCGGCATCGGCTTCTCGGCCGACGCCCGTTCGGTGTTCGAGGAAGGGACGCTGATCCCGCATCTCCGGCTGCGATCCAAGGCCGGCCTCAACGAGGACGTGCTGGCGATCGTCACCGCCAACAGCCGGAACCCGGTCGAAGTCCGCGGCGACATCCTCTCTCTGGTCAGCTGCAACGACGTCGGCGTCGACCGCCTGATCGGCATGATGACGGAGTTTGATCTCGCCTCGATCGGGGAGCTCGCCGTTTACATCATCGATCATTCTCGTGCTGCGACCCACGAGGCCATCGCCCGTGTGCCCGAAGGGCGCTACCGGGTCGAGATGAACCTCGACGGCTACGACGCGCCGATCCTGCTCAAGGCCGAGATGCGCGTCGGTGGCGGCGAGATTACGGTCGACTATGCCGGAAGCTCGCCGGCATCGATCTTCGGCATCAACTCGCCCAAGTGCTACACCGACGCCTATACGGTGTTCGGGCTCAAATGCGCGATCGCCCCGGCCGTGCCGAACAATGCGGGCTCGCTGGAGCCGTTCAAGGTCCTGGCCGAGGCCGGCTCGATCGTCGATCCGACACGCCCCTCGCCGGTGACCGCGCGCCACGTCGTCGGGCAGATGCTGCCCGACATCGCTTTCGGTTGCCTCGCCCAGGCGATGCCGGACTCGGTGCCGGCCGAGAGCGCCGGCAGCATCTGGGTGCTGGCGATGGGCAGCGCCCATGGCCGAACCGGCGATGCCAAGGTCGCGAATGCGGCACGTTTCAATGTGATGAACGTGGGTCTCGGCGGCGTCGGCGCCCGGCCCGGCAAGGACGGGCTCTCGACCACGGCCTTCCCGAGCGGTGTCGGTACCATCCCGATCGAGATCACCGAGGATCAGAGCCCGTTGGTGTTCTGGCGGAAGGAGTACCTGCCGGACTCCGGCGGGCCTGGCGCCCATCGCGGCGGCCTCGGCCAGGTGATCGAGATCGCCAACAGCGAGGAAGCGCCGTTCACGATCTCGGCGGCGACCTTCGATCGCATTCGTTTCCCGCCGCGCGGCCGCGACGGCGGCCGCGAAGGCCGCAAAGGCTCGGCGAAGCTGGGATCCGGCCAGGATCTCGCGACCAAGGCGACACACATGGTGCCGGCCGGCGACAAGCTGGTGGTCGAGCTTCCCGGCGGCGGTGGTCTGGGCGATCCCAAGAAGCGCGCCCGGGCGAAGATCGAGGCGGACATCGCTTCCGGCCTGGTGACCCCGGAAGCGGCCCGACGCGATTACGGCTTCTCCGACTAGGGGCGATCCATGCCTGATCCGAACACGCACGCAGTGTCGATCGAGGTGGCCGCATCGGCGGAGCGCACATTCGCCTTCATGAGCGATCCGAAGGCGATGGACCGCTGGTCCTTCGGCACCTGGAAGACCGTGCTGCACGAAGGCGGCCTGGTCGAGGGCAGCTCGATCTTCGACGGCTCGGTCACCTGGGTCCGCATCGACGCCGACAAGGCGCGGGGCACGATCGACTATCATCTCGGCAAGGACCGGGATGCGCTGACGCCGCGCATCATGGCGCGCGTGATCCCGGGCGACCGCGTCGGCGCGTCGCCCGAGTCATCGGTGCTGACGATGGTCGCCTGGCGGGTGAAGGGAATGTCCGACGAGCGCTGGGGGCGCCTCGTCGCCTCGCACGAGTTCGAGGTCTACCTGATCAAGTCCCTGATCGAGGCGTCCTAGGGCGCGAGCTCCGCCGTCGCCGTCTTGAGCTTGCCGCCGCTGTCGTCGGCCAGCGCCGCCTGGCGCAGCTTCGAGAGCCGCTCCGCCGCGTCGGGTTTGCCGGCGATCCGAGGCAGCGCCGCCATCACCGCCTCGTAGTTTGCGAACCCGCGCGTGTGGGTGTCGCCGTAGCCCTTCACCAGCTGCTGACATTCGGCGATCGCGAGCGCAAGGTCGGGATCCCGGACCGACCGGATCTCGGCGAGCCAGGCCTCGATCCGTACCTGCTCGACCTGGTAGCGCAGCGAGCGCGGGCGGATGCGGCGCAATCCCGAGGTGAGATAGAGGAGAAGGAATCCGCCGATCGAGGTGGTCTCGACCGTGCGTCCGTTGGTAGTCAGGCGCTGGACCAGCTTCCCTGCCCACGAGCGCAGCAGCCAGCGACCCAAGTTGGCCGGCATCGCGTCGGCGATTTCCTGCAGGCGCGGATGCAGGTACTCGCGGATGCGGACGATCTGGTCGTCCTTCGCGCGCACTTCCTCGCTCACGCGGTCGAAGCGGCTGCGGCGGATCTTGAGATCGGCGACCCGGGCGATGTCCTCGTATGACATCCAGAGGGCGAGATGGCGCGCGACCTCGGTCAGCAGCCGACCGTTTCCGGAGAACCGCTGCAGGCGTTCGAGATAGAGTCGCGCATAGCTCGCGTCCTGGTAGTCGATGAGCCGGGCGCATCCGTGCTCGATCGTGGGACGGGCCTCTGCTGAAAAGGCGGCGATGGCCGGATGGAGGTTCGCCGGGAGGCCTTGGGGAGATGCCGTTTCGTCCGGTTTCGCGGCCGGGCCGCCCGTTGCGGCGGCGAACGCCTGGGCGAAGGCCCCGAGGCTGGCTTCGACGCCGAGGCCGCTTCGACGGACGGCGGCCTCGAAGTCGGCCCGCTGGAAGGGGAGGCGGTCCGAGGCGGCGAGCGCGCCGAAAAGCGCCGCGCTGATCACGCTGCCGCTCTTCTCGGCGATCTCGGCGAAGTTCGCGGTCAGCAGGCGCTTGGCCGCCGCCTTCGCGCCGTCGAGCAGTTTGCCCGAGTCGACGCGGCCGTCGGCCATCGCCGTCCGTTCGGTCATCGAATAGACGCGGTTGGTGGAGGCGATCAGCGTGGTCCGGGCGGGCGTCACCAGCCCACGCTGGATCGCGCGCCCGGCTTCCATCAGCTCGGAGGCGATCACCACGTCGACGTCGCCCGGTACCGGCATCAGCGCCAGCACCGGCTGGCGGGCGGCCGAAGCGGGGAAGATTTCGACGTAATAGATCGTCGCACCGGTACGCTGGGCGACGCCGGGAACCGAGGTTGCCTGGACGTAGAGTCCGGCGTGCTCGGCCATGTCGATCAGCCAGTCGGCGAGCACGCCGCCGCCTTCGCCGCCCATCGCCAGGATCGCGATCGAGATCGCCTTGGGAGCCGGTGCTGCGCTATCCATCAGGAGGCCGAAGCGAGCCGGCGCTCGATCCGGTCCTGGAGGAAGCCGATCACCTTGGCCCGGACGCCGGCGACAAGCCGGTCCCACCAGGTCGGATTGCTGATGATGTCGGCCCGGTAGAAGGACGGGCAGAGGACGGCGGCATGGCTGACCTCGCCGCAGAGCCCGCAGCCGACGCAGGAGTCGAGCACGGTCGCGACCGGATCCTTGCGCAGCGGATCGGGATTGGTCTTCACCGACAGCGAGGGGCAGCCGGAGAGCCGCATACAGGAGTGGTCGCCGGTGCAGGTGTCGTGGTCGACGCCGAAGCGCTCGCGCACGACGCGCTGGCCGTTCTTGATCGCGTCGCGCAGCAGGGGCCGCACCCGCCGCTGCTTGTTCAGCATGCATTCGCTCTGGGCGATGATCACCTTCGGTCCCTTGACCTTGGTGGTCAGGGCTTCCTTCAGAACGTCACGCATCTTGGCGATGCTGTAGGTGTGAGTGATCGGCCTGACCCAGGTGACGCCGACGCCGCGGACCGCGCTCTCGATCGAGTTCTGGGTCTTGCGCAACATGTTCTCGGCCTTGGAGGACATGATGTCCTGACCGCCGGTTGCCGCGGTGTAGTTGTTGTCGACGATCACCAGCACGTTGTCTGTCTGGTTGAAGACCGCGTTGCCGACGCCGCTGGCGAGACCGTTGTGCCAGAAGCCGCCGTCGCCCATGACGCTGATCGTGCGCTTGGACGAGTTCTGGTCGTTGAGTGCCGCGGCCCCGGCCCATCCAAGGCCATAGCCCATGGTTGAGGCACCGATGTTGAACGGCGGCAGGATCGAGAACAGATGGCAGCCGATGTCGCAGCTGACATGGTGCGGCCCCAGCTCGCGCTCGACCAGCTTCATCGCGGTGAAGATCGGCCGCTCCGGGCAGCCGGTGCAGAACGACGGCGGGCGTGGATGCACCTGGGTCTCGGCGGCGGCGATCGCCGGCGCCTTCGGTTGCCGCGGTTCGGCGGCGATCTGGGGAATGACAGCGGGCAGCAGGCTCGGCGCCGTCTGCTCGATGAAGCGTCTGATGCCACGGAGCACGACGTCGCCGGTGTATTCGCCGCCTTTCAGCAGCACGTCCTTGCCGTGGACCTTGGTCTGCAGGTCGGCCTTGCGCAGGATCGCGTGGAGCGCCTGCTCGATGAAGTCAGGCTGGCCTTCCTCGACCATCAGTACCGCGCGCTTCCCGGCGCAGAAGCGCTTGATCTCGTCGTCGACCAGCGGATAGGTGACGTTCATCACGTAGAGCGGCACCCGGCTCTCGCCATAGGCATCGGCGAGCGCAAGAATCTCGAGCGCGCGGGCGACCGTGTTGTACATCCCGCCCTGGAGGATGATGCCGATATCGGCCGATCCCTCGCCGAAGAACTCGTTGAGCTGGCGCTCCTGGATGAACCTGACCGCGGCCGGCCAGCGGCTCTCGATCTTCTCCTTCTCGTGCAGGTACGACGCCGGCGGCAGCACGATACGGCTGGTGTCGCGGACCGGATTCTCCATCGCCTGGCGAAGCGTGAAGCCGGGACGGACATTGTCCTTGGCGGTGAAGCGGCCATGGACATGGCAGGCGCGGATGCGGAGCTCCAGCATCACCGGCGTCCGGCTCACCTCCGACAACTCGAAGCCGTCCTCGACCGCCTTCACGATCGAGGGCAGGTTCGGCCGCGGGTCCATAAGCCAGATCTGGGACTTCATCGCGAAGGCGTGGCTGCGCTCCTGCATGATGCTGGAGCCCTCGCCGTAGTCCTCTCCGACGATGACGAGAGCACCCCCGGTGACGCCGCCCGAGGCCAGGTTGGCGAGCGCGTCGGAGGCGACATTGGTGCCGACGGTCGACTTGAAGGTGACGGCGCCGCGGAGGGGGTAGTTGACCGAGGCGGCAAGGGTCGCTGCCGCCGTCGCCTCCGAGGCCGAATGCTCGAAGTGGACGCCGAGCTCCTTCAGGATATCGGCGGAGTCGGTCAGCACATCCATCAGATGCGAGATCGGCGCCCCCTGGTACCCGGCGACATAGGCGACACCCGATTGAAGCAGCGCCTTGGTCACGGCGAGAATGCCTTCGCCGTGGAACTCCTCGCCGGCGCCGAGGCGCAGCTTCTCGGCCTCTTTCTTGAACGACCGTTCGGCCACCGGAAGATCCTCGAATGCGTGAGACTCGATGGATTCTTGTAGACCGGCGAGGGGCCGTCAAGGACGGCTGCGCCAGCGAAAGTTGCAGTCCTCGCCCTTGCCGGGGCCACACATCTGGCACAGAGTGCCGCCGGGCATGCAGGGATCCTCGCGACTCATCAGCCGGCTGATCTTGACGCTGTTCGTTCTGTGGACAGTGGCGACGATCCTGTTCCTGATCTTCCGGCTGATGCCCGGAAGCCCGCTCGCCGCATTCGTCAGCCCCACCTTCACGCCCGAGCAGGCGGACTCGCTTCGACGTCAGTTCGGTCTCGATAAGTCCCTGCTCGACCAGTACCTGCTGTTCATCGGCAACCTGCTGCAGGGCAATCTCGGCGAGTCCTTCTTCTACAAGCGGCCGGTCGGCGAGGTGGTGATGACCGCTTTCGCCAACACGATCGCGCTGACCATGGGCTCACTGCTCGTGGCCTATGTCTTCGGCGTGCTGATGGGGGCGATGTTCGCGTGGAAGCGGGGTACCGCGATCGAGGGCGTCGGCATCCCGATCGTGCTGGTGACGCGGGCGGCGCCTGAGTTCTGGCTCGGCATGGTGCTCCTCGCGATCTTCAGCTTCGGCCTCGGCTGGTTCCCGGGGGGCGGCGCCAATTCGGCGGGCACGACCTTCTCGAGCGACTGGGCGCGGATCTTCTCGCTCGACTTCCTTCGGCACCTGATCCTGCCGGCGATCGCGCTCGCACTCTACCTGCAGGGCCTGCCGCTGCTGCTGATGCGCACCAACATGCTCGAGGTGATGCAGGAAGACTTCGTCACCATGGCGCGGATGAAGGGGCTCTCGACCTGGGCCATCGTGATCCGTCACGCCGCGCGCAACGCGCTGCTGCCGGTTGCGACCGCCTTCGCGCTCGGCATCGGTCAGTCGGTCGGCGGCAATGTCGTGGTCGAGACCGTATTCAGCTGGCCGGGGCTCGGGCGCATGCTCGTCGAGGCCGTTGCCTCCAGCGACTATCCGCTCGCCCAGGGCGCCTTCCTGATGATCACCACGGTGCTGGTGACGATGAACTTCGTTGCCGACCTGCTTTACAGCCTGCTCGACCCCCGGATCGCCCATGCCGGCCACCGCTGAAGCCGGCGCGAGACGGGCTGGCGGCGGCCTGCTCGCGGGCCTCGGGCGCTTCTTGACGCTGGTCCGGCGCGATCCCTTCGCGACCGCCGGCATCCTCATCTACACGGTGTTCCTGTTCGTCGCGGTCTTCGCCGACCAGCTCGCGACCCACGATCCGAACCAGATCCTCTACCGAGCCAATGGCCGCGTCGCTTCGAACCAGCCGCCGTTCGGCGCCTTCATTCTCGGAACTACCAATCTCGGCCGCGACATCTACTCGCAGCTGATCTACGGCGCCCGCAGCGCGCTGGTGGTCGGCGTGACCGCCGCGTTTGCCGTCGTGCTGATCGGGACGCTGGTCGGGCTCGTCGCCGGCTTCTTCCGCGGCGTTGCCGACATGATCCTGATGCGGGTCGCCGACGTGGCGCTCGGCATCCCGTTCCTGCCCTTCGTGATCGTGCTGGCGAGCTTCCGCGAGCCCAGCGTCTGGAATGTCGTGATCGGCATGGCTCTGGTGGTCTGGCCCTCCACCTCGCGCGTGATCCGGAGTCAGGTGCTCTCGTTGCGCGAGCGCACCTTCGTCGAAGCCGCGCGGGTGACGGGGTCGAGCCAGGCCCGCATCCTGTTCGTCCACATCGCCCCCAACGTCCTGCCGCTCTCCTTCGTCTACGGCTCGATCGCGGTCGGCTGGGCGATCCTGACCGAGGCCAGCGTCAGCTTCCTGGGATTCGGGCCGACCGACACCGCCTCCTGGGGCTCGATGCTGCAGCAGGCCTATGCCGCCCAGGCGCTCTCGCGCGGCTGGTACCACTGGTTCGTGCCGCCGGGCATCTGCATCATCCTCGTCGTCGTCGCGGGGTTCTTCGTCAGCCGCGGCTTCGAGGAAGTCTTGTTCCCGAAGCTGAGGGACTGACCGGATGTCCGTCCTTTCCGTTCAGGACCTGAAGGTCCATTACCGGACCGATCGCGGCGTCGCACAGGCTGTGCGCGGTGCCAGCTTCGAGGTGCCGGAGGGACAGGTGGTCGGCGTCGTCGGCGAGTCCGGCTGCGGCAAGACCACGCTCGCCCGCGCCATCATGGGCGTGATGCCGAAGACCGCCAGCATCGCAGGGGGCAAGCTGCTCTTCGACGGCGTCGACCTGGTGAGCCTGAGCCCAAAGGATCTTGCCGCACGTCGCTGGCGCGACATCGCCTTCATCCCGCAGAGCGCGATGAACTCGCTCGACCCGGTCTATCGCGTCGGCACGCAGATCGCCGAGATCCTGATCGAGCGCGGCGGCATGGACAAGGCATCCGCCAAGCGGCGCGCGGTCGAGCTGTTCGACATGGTCGGCCTCGATGCCGGCCGGCTCCGCGACTTCCCGCATCAGTACTCCGGCGGCATGCGCCAGCGCGCGGCGATCGCGATGGCGTTGGCGCTCGAGCCAAAGCTGGTGATCGCCGATGAGCCGGTGACGGCGCTCGACGTGATCATCCAGCGCCAGGTGCTCGACACCTTCAAGGATCTCCAGTCGCGGCTCGGCCTCTCGGTGATCCTGATCACCCATGACATCAGCGTCGTGGCCTATGCCAGCGATCGCGTCGTGGTCATGTATGCCGGCGAAGTCATCGAGGCCGGGGCGACCGCCGAGGTGCTGAAGCGGCCGTTCCATCCCTATACGATGGGACTCTATAAGGCGTTCCCCGAGCTGCATGGCGACGGCGGTACGCTGGTGCCGATCGAGGGCACGCCGCCGAACCTGATCCATCCGCCATCGGCCTGCGCCTTCGCCGACCGCTGCCCGTTCGTCGAACAGCGATGCCGCGAGGTCCATCCGCCACTGGAACCGGTCGAGAGCGGCAGCCTTGCGGCGTGCTTGAGGAGCGGCGAGGCGGATCGTCTCCGCGTGCTGGCGGGCGAGGCGAGCACATGGCTCCGCTGATCGCAGCCCGGGGCGTCGAGAAGCACTTCCCGGTTACGCGGAAGTTCAGCGAGGTGCTGCGCGGCGAGCGGCCGATCAATCGCGCGGTCGACGGCATCGACCTGACCATCGGCGAAGGCGAGACCGTCGGCCTGCTCGGTGAATCCGGCTGCGGCAAGACCACGACCGGCCGGCTGCTGCTGAAGCTCACCCAACCGACCGGTGGCACGATCCAGTTCGCCGGCGAGGACCTGAACCAGGTCAAAGGACCGGCGCTGAAGCGGTTTCGCCAGCAGGCCCAGCTCGTCTTCCAGAATCCCTTCGATGCGCTGAACCCGCGTTTCACGATCTTTCGTGCGCTGCGCGAACCGCTGCTGAATGCCGGCATTCCTGAGACCGAACATGCCGACCGGATGTGGACGGCGATGCGGCGCGTGCGCCTGCCCGACGTCGACGCCTACTACGACCGATATCCTCATCAGCTTTCTGGCGGCCAGCTTCAGCGTGTGGTGCTGGCGCGCGCCCTTGTGCTGGAGCCTCGCTTCCTGGTCGCCGACGAGCCGGTGTCGATGCTGGACGTCAGCGTTCGCGCCGGCATCCTGAACGTCATGCGCGACGTGCACGCGACGATGGGGCTGACCGCCGTCTACATCTCCCACGACTTCGCGCTGGTCCGCTACGTCTGCGCCCGCACCGTGGTGATGTACCTGGGCAAGATCGTCGAGGACGGGCCGTCGGCGGAGGTGGTCGAGCGGCCGCAGCACCCCTATACCAAGGCATTGGTCCAGGCGGTGCCGGTGCCGGACGTCAACCAGTCGCGGGCACCGCTGCCGATCAAGGGCAGCCTATCGCAGGCGCAGGCGCCGCAGGGCGGCTGTCGCTTCCGCGATCGCTGTCCCTACGCCTTCGAGCGCTGCGCTTCGGAGGAGCCGCTGATGCGCGAGATCGTGCCGGGCCACAAGGCGGCCTGCCACCTGCTCTAGGCGGCTATCGGGCGCGTCGCCTTCGCCAGCCAGGTCTTGGTTTCGGCATCGACTTGCGGCGCGACGATCCCGCGGACCCAGCGGTGATAGTCGTCGAGCCAGGCGACCTCATCCTTGGTCAGAAGGCTCGGCTCGACCAGGTTGAGGTCGATCGGCGCGCAGGTCAGCGTCTCGAAGGCAAGGAATGGCCGAGATCCCTTCGTCTCCATCGGCACGGAGACGATCAGGTTCTCGATCCGCACGCCGAAATGGCCTTCGAGATAGCAGCCCGGCTCGTTGGAAACGATCATGCCAGGCCGGAACGGAGCCGAGGTCGGTGCAGTCGAGATCGTATGCGGCCCTTCATGGACGTTGAGGTAGCTGCCGACGCCATGTCCGGTGCCATGGCCGAAGTCGAGGCCGACGTCCCAGAGCGGTTTGCGTGCGATGCCGTCCAGATGGCCGCCGCGCGTGCCCTCCGGGAACCTGGCGCCGGCGACCGCGATGTGCGATCGCAGCACGTGGGTGAAGATCTCCTTCTGGTGCCGGGTCGGCGTGCCGACGGCGACCGTGCGGGTGATGTCGGTGGTGCCATCGTGGAACTGGCCGCCGGAATCGCAGAGATAGATGTCGCGAGGCTCGATCCGCCTGTTGCTCGACTTGTTCGGCCGGTAGTGGGGAAGGGCGCTGTTAGGTCCGGCGGCCGAGATCGTGTTGAAACTGGGCTCGACGAAGAGGTCCACCTCGCGACGGAACGCGTCGAGCTGACTGGCGGCGTCGATCTCGGTGAGCTTGCCGGATGGCGCGGTCTTCTCCATCCAGCAGAGGAATCGGGTGATAGCCGCCGCGTCGCGGCGGTGGGCGGAGCGGGCGCCATCGACCTCGATCTCGTTCTTCATCGCTTTCGGCAGCGAGCAAGGGTCCATGTCGCGGATCACGGGGGCGCCGCTCCGCTTCAGGCGATCGAAGACAGCCCAGGCGACGCCGAGCTCGCGTTCCAGCGCCGAGCCTGCGCCGGGATCGACCTGGACAGTGGCGCCGGCCTTGCCCAACGCCTCGAGCGATCCGAGGAACGACTCCGGCGCCTTCACCGTCACCTGGTTGCCGAGGTGCTGCTTAGCAGCCCGCGTCAGCTTGCGGGGATCGATGAAGAGATCGACATCTCCGTCGCGCTTCAGGATCGCCCAGCTCATCGGCAGCGGCGTGCGGGGCACATCGCCGCCGCGGATGTTGAGGAGCCAGGCGATCGAGTCAGGCGCCGTCACCACCGCCGCATCGATGCTGCTCTTGGCCAAGCTCTCGGCGATCGCCGTGCGCTTGGCCGAAGCCGAAACGCCGGCGAACTTGTCGGCATGAGGAAGGACCGCGCCCAGCGGCACCGCCGGCTGCTGGCGCCAGGCCTGGTCGAGCGGATTGTCTTCGACCGGAACCAGCGTCGCGCCGGCACGCGCAGCGCCCCGCTCATAGGCCTCGATCTGCCGCTCGGTATGAAGCCAGGGATCGAATCCCAGCTTCGTACCTTTCTTCAGATTGGCCGCGATCCAGGTCGCGGGCGGGCTCGATCCCATGTCGTGCGCTTCATAGGCGTCCATGTCGACCTGCTTGCGCACCTGGATCGTGTAGCGGCCGTCGATGAAGATCGCCGCCTTGTCGCGAAGCACGATCGCTAGGCCGGCCGAGCCGGTGAAGCCGGTCAGCCAGCGGAGCCGGTCGGCACGGTGAGGAACGTACTCGCTCTGATAGGCATCGCCGCGTGGGATCAGGAAGCCGTCGAGATTGCGTTTGGCGAGCTCGGCGCGGAGATCGGCGAGGCGATCGGCCGGGGCAGGACCGACGGTGAATCCGGGATCGGCGTCCTTCAGCATCTCGCCATTGAGGGCGAGGAGCTGGCCGCGAAGCTCGGCCCCGGCATCAGGCGCGATCAGCTCGATCCAGGTTTCGGTCGTCCGGCCGGCAAGCGCCGAGATCGTGCCCTTCACGCGCTGGCGGACCTCGCTCAGGTCGAGCGTCACACCAGCGGAACGAAGAAGGGCGGCAAGGGCGTCGTCGCCGCGATAGGGCTCGGTCATGGTCTGGCTCCGGGAGGCGGTGAACGCTAGAGGCGCCGGTCCGCTGGTGTCAATTCGACGCGCGGAGGTTGCTTTCCCGGGTCCGCGCAACGGGGCTAGACTTCCCTCTCACACCGGCGGGAAAGGCAATCCATGGACCTCGGTCTCAAGGGGCGGAAGGCGATCGTCACGGGCGGATCGCGCGGCATCGGCCGTGCCATCGCGGAGTGCCTAGCCGACGAAGGCTGCGACGTGGGCATCTGCGCGCGCGGCGCCGAGGGCGTCAAGGCGACGGTCGAGGCGCTGAAGAGGAAGGGCGTCAACGCCGCCGGCGAGGCGGTCGACATCGCCAAGGGCGACGAGATAAGGCGATGGGTCGCCAACATGGACAAGGCGCTCGGCGGCTTCGACATCTACGTCTCGAACGTCAGCGCGCTCAGCATCGCCAATGCCGACGAGGCCGGATGGCGCACCGCGCTCGACACCGACATCATGGGCACGGTCAACGGCGTCGAGGCGGCCCTGCCGGTGATCGAGCGTTCTTCGGATGCAGGCGCGGTGATCTTCATCGCGACCACCGGTGCGGTGCAGGTCTACGGCCCTCGGAAGCCGTATCCGTCGGTCAAATCGGCGATCCTCGCCTACATGAAGCATCTGAGCCACGACGTGGCGAAGAAGGGCATCCGCTCCAACGCGGTGTCGCCGGGCTCGATCTATTTCGAGGGCGGCGTCTGGGACCAGCGCAAGAAGAACGAGCCCGAGCGCTATGAGCGGATGCTGAAGGCCAACCCGCTCGGCCGCTTCGGCCGACCGGAGGAGATCGGCGCGGCTGTCGCCTTCCTCGCCAGCCCGGCCGTTTCCGGCTGGACTTCGGGCACCAACCTGGTGATCGACGGCGGCTCGACCGTGCGCATCCAGAACTAGGGGCGCGGCATGTACGAGATCAACGATATGCCGCCACAGATCGACCAGGAGCTGCTCGACCTGCTGCTGCAGATCCGGACGGAGTCGATCGGCCATTACCGCGAATGGGGCAACGTCCACGGCTCGATCGCCCCGGTGATGCCGGAGCGGAAGGCGGCCGGGACCGCCGTCACCGTCGCCTGTCCGGGGAACGACTCCGGAATCGTCTCCTACGCGACCGGGCTGCTCCGGCCGGGCGATGTCCTGGTGATCGACCGACTCGGCGACAACCACAACGCCTGCTGGGGCGCCGGCACGACGCTCGCGGCGAAGGTCTCGGGCGCGGTCGCGGTCGTCATCGACGGGCCGTCGACCGGATCCTCCAAGTTCCGCGAGTTCGACCTGCCGGCCTGGACCCGAGGCTATTCGCCGATCACCTGCCATCCCTACGGTCTCGGCGGTGCGATCAACGTGCCGGTCTGCGTCGGAGGCGCGGCGATCCTGCCGGGCTATGCGATCCTTGCCGACGAGAGCGGCGTGATCGCGCTGCCGCCCGAGGACGTGCGCTATCTCGCCGAGGGCGCGATCAAGCGGCAGGCAGGTTACCCCGCCATGCATCAGCGGCTCAGGGCAGGGGAGAAGATCGCCGAGATCTCCGGGCTTGGCCCGAAGATCGCCAAGGCCGCAGGCGCTGAGGACGAAGCGCGCGGACGGAAGAAGAAGGACTAGAGGCGATGTACGAGATCAACGAGATGCCGCATCAGGTGGCGCCGGATCTGCTGGAGCTGCTGTCACGCTGCCGTACCGAGTCCATCGGCCATCATCGCGAATGGGGCTGCGTGCACGGCTCGATCAAGCCGGTGATGCCAGAGCGTCGTGTCGTCGGCACCGCCGTCACCGTTGCCTGCCCCGGCGCCGACTCCGGCATCGTCTCCTATTCTCTCAATCTGCTGAGGCCCGGCGACTTCCTGATCATCGACCGGCTGGGGGACAACCACAATTCCTGCTGGGGCGGCGGCACGACCTTGGCGGCCAAGCTCACCGGCGCGGTCGGTGTCGTCATCGACGGGCCTTCGACCGGCGCCTCGCGTTTCCGCGAGTTCGACTTCCCGGGATGGCTGCGCGGCTTCTCGCCGATCACATGCCATCCCTACGGCATGGGCGGCGCCATCAACGTGCCGGTCTGCGTCGGCGGGGCCGCAATCCTGCCGGGCTATGCCATCCTCGCCGATGAGAGCGGTGTGATTGCGCTGCCGCCGGGCGATGTTCGCTACCTTGCCGAGATGGCGCTGGGGCGCCAGGCGAAGCAACCCGACGGGTTCGAGCGGTTGCGCAAGGGCGAGAGGCAGTCCGATCGCGTCGGCATCACGTCGAAAATCAAGGAAGCTTCCGATGCCGAGAATGCCGCGCGGCTCGCCGCGCGCAAGAAATCCTGAAGACCGAGAAGGGGACGTCGCCGATGGCCAAGATGCGTCGTATTCCGGTGGCTCATTTCGCCAGTGGCGAAGAGATCTGCCTCTATATCCATGAAATCGTCGGCAAGAAGGGGAAGGGACCGCTGCTCGGCATCTCCGGCGCGATCCACGGCAACGAGCCGACCGGCTCCTACGTCATCCGCGAGATCGCCAAGCACTATGCCGACGGCAACTTCCGCGGCCGCCTCTGGCTGATGCCGGTCACCAATCCGGTCGCCTTCCAGGCCAACAAGCGGACGTCCCCGGTCGACGGCGGAAACCTGAACCGGGTGTTCCCGGGCAAGGCCAACGGCATGTTCACCGACCTGCTGGCGGCCAAGGTGAAGTCCGAATTCCTCGACCATGTGGAAGCGTATCTCGACTACCACACCGGCACCGACCGGCCGACGGTCGACTACACCTATGTCCACAACGATCTGGGGCTCTCGCGCGCTTTCGGCACCCGCTTCCTGTTCCGGCCGATGGCTGACCGCGCCGGACCGGTGTTCAACGGGACGTCCAAGGCAGTGACGACGGCGCGTGGCGTACCGTCGGTGACGATCGAACTCGGCGGCGGCGTCGTCGACCAGCGGCCCTACATCGACCGCGGCGTCGAGGGCATCAAGAACTGCATGCGCTATCTCAAGATGGACGACACGCGGCCGACGCCTCCGATCGCGCAGACGGTGCTGGGCGTGCTGCCGACGATCTACAACACCCAGGGCGGCTTCCTCTACACCGAGGCGCCGGCGCTGGGCGAGGAGATCAAGGGCGGCGCGGTGCTGGGACGCGTGGTCAGTCCCTATACCTTCAAGACGCTCGAGGTCATCAAGAACCCGATCAAGCGAGGCGTGATGATCCTCTCGCACCTTACGCCGAACCTGGTCGAGCCCGGCGACTTCTCCTACATGATCGGCGACCTCGACGGCGCCGAGAAGCTGCCCGGCGCTAAGCCCAAGAAGGGCCGGCACTACTAAACGAAACGGGCGGGAACCGAGGTTCCCGCCCGTCTGATCTAGCGGATCCGGCGCTTACTTCGGCGCCATCACCGTATCCTTGACGCCGTCCGGATAGTGAAGGCGTCCGTTGACCCAGCTGTAGCCGGCGGCGGTCAACACCTGCTTGGCCTTGTCCAGGTCGTACATGCCCTTCTCGACGTTCGCGTTGTGCCAGAAATCGAGCACGGTCGAGACGATCGAGTTGGTCGGTACCGCCTGTTCCTTCCAGGCCTCGGCGGCGAGCATCGCGCGGTCGGTCGCGAGCGAGAGCGCCCGGCGGAAGGCCTGGTCCTTCATCGGCATGCGCTTCAGGTTGAAGCCCATGTACTCGACGCCGATGGTGACGCCGCTCTTGATCGCGATGCTCGGCGTCTCCTTGGCGACCTGGGTCAAGGTCTCGTAGTCGCCTCGATACTCGGACAGGAAGTTGATCTCGCCCTGCTTCAGCATGCCGAGGGTCGCTTCCATGTTCGGCACGATGCGGAGGATCCAGCGTTCGGCCTTCGGCGCCGCCCAGTGGTCCTTGTTGGCGGTCAGAAGCACCTCGGCGTTGCGGCGCCAGTGGACGAACTTGTACGGGCCGGAGCCGATCAGCTCCTCCGGCTGGTAGCTGTCGAGGGTCTGTCCCTTCGCCTTCAGGTCAGCGACGATCGGGCGCCAGATATGCGCCGGCGTCAGGTTGACCTTGGCGAGCGTCGAGGTCAGGAACGGCGCCGACGGCGTCTTCAGCGTCATCCGCACGGTGCGGTCGCCGGTCTTCTCGACCTTGTCGATGACGGTAAGGAACGGCGCGTACATCGGCGCCATGGCGCCGACTTCGCCGAAGGTGAACACGACGTCGTCGACGGTGACCGGCTTGCCGTCATGCCATTTCATGCCGGTGCGGAGCGTCAGGTCGATGGTCTTGTCGTCGACCCACTTGTAGGACTCGGCTGCCCACGGCTCCGGCAGGCCTTTCGGGTTGATCCGCATCATGCGGTCCCAGACCAGGTCGGTGATCCACGACGCGGCCGCGCCGCCGATCGCCATCGGCACCAGGTTCAGCAGGTTGTCGGAGGTGTTGAGGACGATGTCCTTCTTGGCCCCGATCGGCGTCAGTCTGGTGTGGGTCCAGAAATTCATGATGCCGAGGCCGGACTGCTCGACCGCAGTCTTCTCGTCGAACACGTCCTTGCGGATCGCGTAGTTCACGATCGGATTGACGAAGAAGATGTAGGACGGGTCGTTCGCCTGGATCTCCTGCGCCTTGTGCACGAGCGCCTGGCGCTTCGCCTGGTCGGTCTCGACCTGCTGGCCGGCGGCCGCCTTGTCGTAGTCCGGATTGGCGTAGCCCGGGTAGTTGTAGCCCTTGGCGCCGGTCGAGGAGTGGAACAGGTTGTAGATCACCTCGTCCGGATCCGAGCGTTCGGGGCGGCCGACGATCGACCACATCGCCATGTCGAAGCAGGCCGCGCCTTCGCAGGTCGAGCGGTCGAAATAGACCGTGTCGAGCTTCTGCTTGTAGGGGAGCTCCTTGACCTTCACGTCGAGGCCGAGCTTCTTCCACATGTCGGCAAGCAGATAGGCCGCCTGGTTAGCGTTGGGGTTGGCGGCCTTGTTATCAGCGGTCAGCTCGATCGAGCGGACCCGGTCGCCGGCCGCCCGGGCGTCCGGCTGTAGGGACGTCAGCGCCAGGATGCCGGCGCCGAGCGCCAGCAAAGATTTGAGCGGCTTCTGTGCAGTCATCTGCTTCTCCCGCATTGCGTTGGTGGAAGTGGTCTCCCTGTCCGGTTGTGTCGCAAACGGGCCGCACGACCGGCAACGGTTTTCACTTAGGAAAGCTTATCGGGTGGCCGTAAATCTGCAAGAATGACTTAGCAGCCGATCAGCAGCGGAGACCACCATGACGACCCGCCAGTCCATCCACTCCCCGGCGGCCTGGTACGGCGCGGACCTCGGGCGCCGGACCGACTGGATTCGCAACCTGACCCCGGGCGCACTCGACGAGATCGACCGCGCGACCAGGGGCGTGATGGCCCGCGGCGTGCCGCTTTATGAGGCAACCAAGAAGGACTTCCCCCTCGACCAGGCAGCCGACCAGCTCCGCATGGTGGGTGAGGAAGTCGAGAACGGCATCGGCTTCGTGCTGATGCGCGGCATCGATGGGATGCGCTACACCAAGGACGAACTCCGCCAGATGTTCTGGGGCATGAGCCTCTATCTCGGCACCGCGGTCCCCTTCGCCCAGCAGGCGAACAAGTTCGACGACGTCAGGAACTTCGGCGACAAGCCCGGCACCAACTTCTCGCGCGGCAACCGGACCAATGCCGAGCTGATGTTCCACACCGACACCGCCGACATCACTGCGCTGATGTGCATGCGGACGGCAAGGTCCGGCGGCATCAGCAAGATCGCGAGCTCGATCACGATCCACAACGAGATGCTGAAGCGCCGGCCCGACCTGCTGGAGCTTCTGTTCCAGCCCTATCACAGCTCGCGCAACACCGAGGAGCGGCCGGGCGAGCCCCGCTACTACACGATGCCGGTGTTCGGGGTGAAGGACGGCCACTTCGCCTCGCACATCTCGCGCCGGCTGGTCCGTGCCGCCCAGGATTTCCCCGAAGTGCCGCGCGCGTCGAAGGAGCAGTTCGAGGCGATCGACCTGCATGCGGCGATCGCCGAGGAGACCTGCATCTACTTCGCGATGCAGCCGGGCGACATCGAATGGTTCACCAACCACACGCTGCTGCATTCCAGGACCGAGTTCGCCGACGGCAACACCGAGGAACAGACCCGCCACCTGCTGCGCGTCTGGCTCTCGACGCCGAACAGCCGTCCGCTGCCAGAGAGCTTCAAGACGCTCTATGGCCGCGTCGGTCCCGGCGAAATCCGCGGCGGCCATTGGCGCGGCGACCACCTGCCGCACTGAGGCTCTAGAAGCGGAGGCGCCTAGCTTCTGAGATGACAGGCGGCCCAGTGTCCAGGCCGCTTCTCCTCCAAGGGCGGCACCTTCTCGCGGCACATCGGCTGGGCGATCGGGCAGCGGGTATGGAAGGGGCAGCCCGGCGGCGGCGCCGTTGGCTTCGGCAGCTCGCCTTTCAGGATGATCCGCTTGCGCTGGCGTTGCGCCACCGGGTCGGGAAGCGGGATCGCCGAGATCAGCGCCTCGGTATAAGGATGCAGCGGCTCCTGGAAAAGGTTGTCGCGCGGCGCCAGCTCGACGACGCGCCCCAGGTACATCACCGCGACCCTGTGGCTGATATGCCGGACCACCGACAGGTCATGCGAGATGAACAGGTAGGAGAGGCCCAGCTTCTGCTGGAACTCCATCAGCAGGTTCAGGATCTGCGAGCGGATCGAGACGTCGAGGGCTGACACAGGCTCGTCGCAGACGATCAGCCGGGGCTTGAGCGCGAGCGCGCGGGCGATCACCAGGCGCTGGCGCTGGCCGCCCGAGAACTCGTGCGGATACCGCGATGCGCGCTCCGGCGGCAGGCCCACGAGACCAAGCAGCTCGCTGACCTGGTCATCGAGCGCCTTTCCTTGCGCGATGCCGTGGGCGAGCAGCGGCTCGCCGATGCTCTCGCCGACCCGGATCTTCGGATTCAACGCCGAGTAGGGATCCTGGAAGATCATCTGCACGTCGCGCCGGAGGTCGCGCAGCTCCTCACCATCCAGCCTGGTCACGTCGCGCCCGTCGAAGCGTATCTGGCCGGCGGTCGGGTGGACGAGCCTCAGAACGGCGTTGCCGAGGGTCGACTTGCCGCAGCCGCTCTCGCCGACCAGGCCCAGGGTCTCCTGCTTTCCGACCGAGAAGGTGACCCCGTCGACCGCGCGCACCGGCGGCGGCCGGTTTCCGCGCCAGTTGCGCCGGCCGGTAAAGTGGACGGCGAGGCCGGTGAGGCCCAGGAGTTCCTCGGGCACGAGGGTGGTCATGCGCCGACCTCCTCATGCCGCCAGCAGGCCGACCGGCGCCGGCCGCCATCGACCGGCAGGAGCCCGGGCTCCTCGGCCCGGCACTGGTCGATCACCAGCGGACAGCGGCTGGCGAAGCGGCAGCCGCCGACATGGCTTCCGGGACGCGGCACGGCGCCCTCGATCACCGGAAGGCGCGTGCCCGGTTGGTCGTCGAGGCGCGGCACGCTCCGGAGCAGTGCCTCGGTATAGGGATGCCGCGGCCGGCCGAAGAGGTCGAAGGCATCGGCCTCCTCGACGATGCGGCCGGCATACATGACCAGCACGCGGTCGGCCATGTCGGCGACGACGCCCATGTCGTGGGTGATCAGGATCACGCTGGCCCCGATCTCGGCCCGGCGCTGCTTGATCAGCTCCAGGATCTGGGCCTGGATCGTGACGTCGAGGGCAGTCGTCGGCTCGTCGGCGATCAGGAGGCGCGGCTCGCTGCCGAGTGCGCCGGCGATCATCACCCGCTGGCACATGCCGCCAGAGAGCTCGAACGGATACTGCTTGAGGCGAAGCCCGGCATCGGTGATGCCGACGGTCTCAAGCAAGGCTCTGGCACGGTACAGTGCCTGGGCCTTGTCGAGATCCTGATGCGCACGGATCGCCTCGACGAGCTGGTCGCCGACGGTCATCAGCGGATCGAGGGCGGCGACCGGCTCCTGGAAGATGATCGACATCTCCTTGCCGCGGAGCTTACGCATCCCGGCCTCGTCGAGGCCGTGCAGCGGCATGCCGTCGAGCTCGATGGCCCCGCCGGTGCGCCGTGCCGCTGTCGGCAGCAGGTCCATCAACGCGAAGGCGGTCATCGACTTGCCGCAGCCGCTCTCGCCGACAATGGCGACGACCTGGCTCCTGCCGACGGCAAAAGAGACATGATCGACTACCGCCGCGCCGCCGATCATGACGGTGAGGTTCTCGACGGTCAGGAGCGGCGCCTCTGTCGTCATCAGGGCAGCGAGATGTCCGTCGAGACGAGCTTCAGCTTCATCGCGAACTTCTTGGCATTTGCCGACTTCTGGTGATGACGGGCGATCTCCTCGGCCGTCGTCACCCAGACGCCGCGGGTATTGCAGACCTTGGTCAGGAGTTTCCGGAGCATTCGGATGCGCTGGCCGCGGCCCGAGATCCAGGGATGGATCGTGATCATGAAGAGGCTGCCGAATTCGCGCGTCGCCTCGAACTCCTCCATCCAGCCGTCAACCACGACGTTCGGGTTGGCGGGCGGCGTCTTGTCGGTCGGGCCGCCGACGTAGCGGAAGTAGGGCGCGTCGTCGACGAACCACTGCACCGGGATCTCCGGCAGGCCGTCCAGCGAATAGGGTACGTCCATGCCCATCAGCGAACTGTCGTAGAGGAAGCGGCGCTTCCTCAGACAGCGATGTACCGCCGGCGTCAGTTCCCAGGACGGCGAGCGATATCCCACCGGCGCCTTGCCGAGCTGCGATTTGAACAACTTGATCGAGTGGGCGAGGATCTTGTCGTTCGCGGCCTCGTCGAGCTCGTCGACGCGCTCGTGATAGTAGCCATGCGCGGCGGCTTCGTGACCGCCCTTGGCGATCGCCGGGAGGATCTCGGGATAGGTCGCGGCGATCCAGGCCGGCGTATAGAAGCTGCCCTTGATGCCGAACTCGTCGCAAAGCCCGAGAATGCGCGAGAGCCCGACGCGGGGACCGAAGCGGCGCTGCTCGATCTCGCCGAGCATCTCGACCTTCTTGCCGCGGTTCCGCCAGATATAAGGGCTCTCCCCGTCGACGTCGGCCGAGAGGACCGCGGCCGAGGTGTAGCCCTTCGGCCACTCGTACTTGGCGGCGAATTTGAACATGACGCTCACTTCTTCTTGTAGAAATCGGGATTGAAGGTGCCGATCGAGTTGCCGCCGTCGACCGCGAGCGTGGCGCCGGTGATGAAACCAGCCGCCTCCGAGCAGAGGAACAGGATCGCGTTCGGCGCATCGTGCGGTCCGGAAGCCCGGCCCATCGGAATTCTGGACAACATCCCCTTGATGTACTCCTCGGAAAGCAGGCTGACCTCGCTGCCGGCGGCGAAGCCGGGCTCCACCGCGTTGACGCGGATGCCCAGGGGCGCCAGCTCGAGCGCGAAACCCTTGGTCAGGCGGTCGATCGCGGTCTTAGACGTGCAGTAGGGAACCGACCCCATGCCCATCCGGCGGGCGGCGCCGGAGGAGATGTTGATGATCGAGCCCTTGACCTTGGCCTTGACCATCAGGTTGGCCATGTCGCGCGAGATCAGGAACGGGGCCCTCAGGTTCACGTCCATCATCTCGTCATAGGCCTCGGTCGAGATCTTCAGGACCGAGCCGGTGCGGTGATAGACGCCGGCGTTGTTGACGACGATGTCGGGCGACTTCCACTCCATTGCCACCAGGGCCGTGAGCTTGCCGATCGACCTGGCGTCCGTGAGCTCGGTCGCATGAGTGAGGTACCGGCCTTTCTTGAGCCCCAGTTCCTTCGGCAGCGACGCCAGCTTCTTCGCTCGGTTGTCCGAGAGGCAGAGCAGCGCCCCGGCGGCGGCGAAGTCGGTCGCGATCCGCCTCCCGATGACGCCGGCGGCGCCGGTGATCACGACCTTCTTGTCGGTGAAGTCGAATTTCATCTGGGCCTCAGGGAGTGCGGGTCTGGGAACGCGGGTCGAAGCGGTCGCGGAGGAAGTCGCCGAGCAGGTTGATCGAGAGCACAAGGCCGAACAGGCAGAAGCCGGGCAAGGTCGCGATCCACCAAGCCTGGGCCACGTAGTTGCGCCCGACCGAGAGGATCGAGCCCCAGCTCGGCGTCGGCGGCTGTATGCCGAGGCCGAGGAACGAGAGCCCCGCCTCGAACAGCACCATCAGGCCGAATTCGAGCGTCGCGACCACGATCATCGGCGCCAGGATGTTCGGCAGCATGTGGCGGAACAGAAGGCGCGGTCCGCGCACGCCCGAGATCCTGGCGGCGGTGACGTAGGTCAGGTTCGCGACCGAGAGGGTCTGGCCGTAGGCGACGCGGGTGTAGCGGGGCCAACGGGTCAGGCCCAGCACCAGCACCAGGTTGAGAAGGCCGGGACCCAGCACCGCGACGGTGACGATCGCCAGCAGGATTGCCGGGATCGACAGCACGATGTCGACAAGGCGCATGATCACGATCTCGATCCAGCCGCGATAGGTGCCGGCGATCATGCCGAGGGTCGTGCCGACCACGCCGGAAACGGCGACCGAGAGCACGGCGACCAGGAGCGAGACGCGGGCACCGTAGATCACCCGTGACAGCAGGTCGCGGCCGACCTCGTCCGTGCCGAGCCAATAGACTGCACCCGACGCGGTGGTGAAGCCCGGCGGCTTGAGCCGCGCCAACAGCGTCTGCCGCGCCGGATCGAAGGGCGAGAGCCAGGGCGCGAACAGCGCCATCAGCACGAAGATAGCGAGGACGATCGACGCGGTCGCAGCCAGCGGCGTCAGGCCGAAGGGGAGGCGCCGGGCGTTCGGAACGAAGCTGCTCATGTACCGCGCCGCGACATGCTGATCCGGGGATCGACGACGCCGTAGAGCAGGTCGGCGACGAAGTTGAGGCCGATATGGGTGAAGGCGCCGAGCACGACGAGGCCCTGGACCACCAGGAAGTCGCGCGACGCGATCGACTGGACCGCGAGCTGGCCCAGTCCCGGCCAGGCGAAGACCGTCTCGACGATCACCGCGCCGGCAAGCAGGTTCGCGATCTCGAGCGCCGAGACCGTGATGATCGGGATCGAGGCGTTTCGGAGCACGTGGCCGAGCACGACGCGGTATCCCGAGACGCCCTTGGCGCGAACGGCGCGGACATACTCCTTGGACAGCTCTTCGATAACGCCGGTACGGGCGATGCGGGCGTATGTGGCCATCGAGAGCGCGCCGAGCGCGATCGCCGGCATGATCACCGAGACCGGGCTCTCGGCGCCCGAGGACGGGAGCCAGCGGAGTTCGACCGCGAACAGCAGGATCAGCAGGATGCCGCTCCAGAAGGTCGGCATGCTCTGGCCGACCAGCACGATCGGCATGAAAATCTTGTCGAGCAGCTTTCCGCGGAAGAGGCCGGTCAGCACGCCGACAGGAAGCCCGATCAGGAACGCGATCGCCAGTGCGCAGCCGCCGAGCCAGAGTGTGTAGGGAAGTCTCGACCAGATGATGTCCATCACCGGCACGCGCTGGATCAGCGAGGCGCCGAAATCGAACCGGAGAAGCTGATAGAGGTAGTCGGCATACTGGACGTAAAGCGGTCGGTCGAAGCCCAGCAGGTGGCGCAGCTGGTCTATGTCGGCCTTGGTCGCACCCTCGGGCACCAGCAGCAGCGTCGGATCGCCCGACAGATGCATGATGACGAAGACGATGCTGATCGCTCCCCAGAAGGAGACGATCGACTGGGCCGCGCGATTGAGGAGAAAACTGGTCATCTCTAGACATCGGGGCCGGCGGAGGGTGCTCCGCCGGCCCCGAAGACCCGCTCAGGCGGTCAGCCGTTCCACTTCATCTCGAAGATGAAGAAGGCCTCGTTCGGCGTCGGCGCCCACTGCAGCTCCTTGCGCGCGGCGTAGATCGCCACGTTTTGGTAGAGACCGATGCCGGGCACGTCACGCTCGAGGATCTCGAACGCCTTCTTATAGGCATCGAGGCGCTTCTTCTCGTCGAGCGTCTCGCGCGCCGCATCGATCAGCTTGTCGTATTCCGGGTTCTTGTACTTCGACCAGATGCTGTCGCTGCGGAACAGCGGGTTGATCACGCCGTCCGCGTCCTGGCAGGCGCAGGACCAGTTGCCGGTCGAGATGTTCCCGGCCTCCGATGGATTGCCCTGACGGCGCTTGAGGTAGGTCGGCTGGTCGCTGGTGGCGATGTTCACCTTGAGGCCGACCTCGGCCAGCATCTGCTGGATCGCCTGGACCACGCGCTGGTCGTAGACCGGCGAGGTGATGAAGGTGAGTTCCTTGCCCTCGGCCCCGGCTTCCTTGATCAACGCCTTCGCCTTGGCCGGGTCGTAGGGATATCCCTGGAACCCGTCGATGTAGCCGAAGTTGGCCGGCGTCAGCACAATGTTGGCCATCTTGCCGTAGCCGCCGAGCAGCGCGTCGATGATGCCCTTGCGGTCGACCGCATGGGCGATCGCGCGGCGGACCCGTATGTCGTCGGTCGGCGGGTTGAGGGCATTCACGAACATGTAGCCGATGCGCTCGGTCGGCACCGAAAGCACCTGGAGACTGGCTTCCTTGGCGATCAGCGCAGCATCGTCCGGGTTGACGCCGCGGATGACGTCGGCCTTGCCGGTCTTGAGATCGGCGATGCGGGTGGCGGCGTCGCCGACGCCGCGGAACTCGACCTTCTCGAACGGCGCCTTTCCGCGCCAGTATCCCTGCTGGGCCTCGAGCTGGATGCGTACGCCCCGCTGCCAGGTGACCAGCTTGTAGGGGCCGCTGCCCACCGGCTTCTGGTTGAACTCGACGTCGCCGACCTTCTTCACATAGGCCTCGGGCACGATCGACAGTTTTACCAGCTGGGCCAGCAGCGCCGGGTAGGGCGACGATGTCCGGAGCTTGACCTTGTTCCCCGACGCGGTCGCCTCGACGATGCTGTTGAACTGGCTGAGCTGGGGGCTCTTGAAGGCGGGATTGGTGATGCGCTGGACCGAGAAGGCGACATCCTGGGCGGTCAGTGGCGTGCCGTCATGGAACTTGGCACCGTCGACGATCTCGAACTCGACTTCGTTGTCGTTGAGATACTTCCAGCTCTTGCCGATCTGCGGGACGATCTCGCCCTTGGGATTGCGGGTGACGAGATTGTCGAAGATGTTGCGGTAGACCGTGTAGCTGTCGGTATCCCACTGGATGTGCGGGTCGAGGGTCGCGGCATCGCCGGCGATGGTCACGAGCAGCGCATCCTTCCCGGCGGCCAGTACCGATCCGGTCGAGAGCGCGAGCGCCGCCAGGGCTGCCAAGGCGCTCGATGAAAGGACCCGCACGGGTCGATCGGTCTTCTTCACAGCCGTCTCCTTGCAATCGGATGAAACAGGAATCAGCCGCTGCGTGGCAGCGACGGATCGACAGGACAAAGACGGAAATGGGCTCGCTCGACGCTCCCACCGACGAGCGGATGTTCCCCTGGGGCAGTGAGGGTGTCAACGCCGGAACGGGGCCGGAACCTCCCTTCTAAGCCGGGGTTTTGGTGAGGACATTTCGTTCGAAGAAGGAATCCCGGAATGCCTACGTCAACCCACGCCAGCACCGCCAAATCCCGCGCCCGCGCCTCGGCTGCGCCCGACGCGATCAAGCTTCTGAGGGCCGATCACAAGGAGGTCTCCGAGCTGTTCGAGGCCTACGAAAAGCTTGGGGAGCGCGCCCAGACGAAGAAGGCCCAGATCGCCAACAAGATCTGCAAGGTGCTCACCGTCCATGCCCAGATCGAGGAGGAGATCTTCTACCCGGAGGTCCGGGCCGCGATGGACGAGGATGAGCTCCTGGATGAAGCCGAGGTCGAGCACGGCAGCATCAAGGATCTCGTCGCCGAGATCGAGCGGGGGCTCGAAGGCGAGATCGACGGCAAGTTCGATGCGAAGGTCAAGGTCGTCTCGGAATGGGTGAAGCACCACGTCAAGGAAGAGCAGAACGAGCTCTTCCCCAAGGTGCGAGACTCCGATATCGACCTCGACGCGCTGGGCGAATGCCTCAAGGCACGCAAGGACGAGCTGATGGGCTAGCAGCGGAGAGGGGCGGCGCGCCGGCCGCCCTTCCCTCCGACGGAGGACAGCCATGGCCGCAAGACCGTTCTGGCAAGGCTATCTCAAGCTCTCGCTGGTGACCTGTCCGGTTGCGATGACGCCAGCCGTCACCGGCGCCGAGAAGGTCCGTTTCCATATCCTGAACGAGAAGACCGGCAATCGTGTCGTCAGCCGCTATGTCGATGCCGATACCGGCAAGCCTGTGGATAGCGACGAGCAGGTAAAGGGCTACCAGATCTCCGACGCCAAGCACGTCATCGTCGAGGATGAGGAGCTGGAGGCGGTGGCGCTCGAGTCGACGCGCACGATAGACATCGAGCGCTTCGTTCCGGCGGAGTCGGTGGAACCGATCTGGCTGGACAAGGCCCACTACCTGACGCCGGCCGACGAGGTCGGCGAAGAGGCTTTCGCCGTCATCCGCCAAGCCATGTCGGTCACCAAGACCGCCGGCCTGTCCCGCCTCGTCCTCTATCGGCGCGAGCGTGGCGTGCTGCTGAAGCCGCGGGACCGCGGGATCGTCCTGTGGACGCTGCGTTTCGCCGACGAGGTGCGCGATCCCGACACCTACTTCGCGGGGATCAAGGACGCGCAGGTCAAGAAAGACGCGCTGGAGCTCGCCGAGGGCGTCATCGAGAAGCAGACGCGCGACTGGTCGCCGAAGCTGGCGCACGACACGGTGCAGGCGGCGTTGCTCAAGACCATCGCTGCCAAGCGCAAGAAGAAGCCGGTCAAGGCCGCGAAGCCGGCGAAGGCACCGGACGAGGGCGGCGCGAAGGTCATCAACATCATGGATGCGCTGAAACGGAGCCTCGAGGAGGGGCGGCGGGCGAAGCGCTAGCTGGCTTTCTTCCGCGGTGCCGGCATCGCGCGGCGCGCGGCCTTGCGTTTGCGCGAGGCGGCGCTCCGCGGCTCGGCATGCCCGGATCGCTTGCCGGCGCTTTTCCTCAGCGCGTCGAGGAGGTCGACGACATTGCCGCCATGCGCCGGCTTCGGCGGCACTTTGATTTCCTTGCCCTGCTGCTTTGCCTTGATCAGCTCGGCCAGCGCGCCTTCGTAACGGTCATCGAGCTTGCCAGGCTCGAACTTCCCGCGCTTGGTCGAGATGATGTGCTTGGCGAGGTCGACCATTTCCTTAGAGAGGGTCTGCCTGGAGACGTCGGAGAAGACCTCGTCGGCGGAACGGACTTCGTAGTCGAAGTGCAGCGTACTCGCGGTGAGGCCAGGCCCTGTTGGGCGCAGCAGCAGGATCCGCGACCGCCGGAAGAGAACCGTGCGGGCGATGCCGATCACCTTCTTTTCCGTCATCGCCTTCCGGATCAGGGCAAAGACCTCCTGTCCCGTCGGTTCGGTTGGCGCGAGGTAATAGGGATTGTCGATGAACACCTCGTCCATCTCCTCGTCGAGGACAAAGGCGTCGATCTCGATCGTCTTCGTGCTCTCGGGAATGGCCTCTTCGATGTCTTCGGTGGTGAGGACGACATAGTCGCCTTTGCCGACCTCGTAGCCTTTGACCTGATCCTCGCGCTCGACCGGCTTGCCGGTTTCCGAGTCCACAAACTTGCGCAATACCCGATGCCCGGTCTTGCGGTTGAGGGTGTGAAAGGAGATGCGGTCGCCTTCGGAAGCGGCGGTATAGAGCGCGACGGGGCAGCTCAGGAAGCCGAGCTTCAGGTGTCCTTTCCAGTTCGCGCGCGGTGCCATGCGGGAAAAACGGTCGGACCGGATACGGGTTCCAGCGGAACCGGCCGCGGCTGCAGGCTGTTGCTTTCCCGAAGGAGGGCCGCTGCGAAGGCCGCCTAAATGACAGGACACCCGCATATCGTGCTGATTGAGTTCGGTTATTCCCGGGGGGCTCACCGGCCCGAGCCGCCACCTCCGGAGGTTCCCCCGTTGCCGCCGCAGGAGGTGCCGCCTCCGCCGCCGCCCGGATACGTGCCGAACCCGTCGCCAACGCCGACGCCCCAGACGCCGCCGCAACCGCCCAACCGACCGGTAAGCGCCGCGCAAGTGCTCGTGCTGACCAGTCGCTGGAACTGATCTGCCGAACACCATGCCCGACTTTTCCGGTCCCCTCCCGGCCGCCTCGGTCGGCGATGACCTTCGCGAGGCGGCCGACGCGGCGGGCCTGGTCTATGTCTCTGATGACGATCCCGGATACACGCGCCGGAAGTCGGGCACGGGGTTCGCGTATCTGTCCCCGGATAGGAGGCGTGTAGCCGATCGGGCGATGCTCCGGCGGCTGAGAGGCCTAGCTATCCCGCCGGCGTGGACGGATGTCTGGATCGGAAGCAACGCCGACGGCCACCTGCTCGCCACCGGCCGTGATGGGAAGGGGCGCAAGCAGTACATCTATCACCCGCGATTCCGAGCGATGCGGGATGAGGCGAAGTACGAGCGCCTGATCGACTTCGCCGGGCTGCTGCCGCGCATTCGTGAGACGGTGGCGCGCCACATGGCGCTGCGCGGGCTGCCGCGCGAGAAGGTGCTCGCGACCATCGTCCATCTCCTCGAGACGACGCTGATCCGCGTCGGCAACGAGGACTACGCGCGACAGAACAAAAGCTACGGTCTGACCACGCTCCGTGCGCCGCACGTCAAGGTGGACGGCAGCGAGCTCCGTTTCGAGTTCAAGGGTAAGAGCGGGCGCGTATGGCGACTGCGCCTGCGGGATCGTCGCATCGCCAAGGTAATCAAGGCCTGCCAGGAGCTGCCCGGCCAGCAGCTCTTCCAGTACATCGACGACGATGGCGAAAGACGTGGCGTCTCCTCGACCGACGTGAACGCCTATCTGCGCAAGATCGCCGGCTGCGAGGTCACCGCCAAGGACTTCCGCACCTGGGCCGGGACCGTGCTCGCGGCCTTGGCGCTCGGCGAGGCTGGACCGGCAACCAGCGCCACGGATAGCAAGCGGCGGATCCGTGCGGCGATCGACGCTGTCGCCGCGAAGCTCGGCAATACGGCGGCGATCTGCCGCAAGTGCTACGTGCACCCGCACATCCTGGAAGGCTATCTCACCGGCAGCCTGGTCCAGACGATCCGGCGCACCGAGGCCGAGGAGGGATCACGGAAAGGGCTGCTGGCCGAGGAGGCCGCGGTACTCACCTACCTGACCCGTGCGCTCGCCAAGCCGGGTGCGCACCCGGCTCTCAGCGCGGCGGCTTAGCCGAACGTGTGCCGGCGGTGGCGGTCGATCCGCCGAGACCGACGGCGAGGAATCCCCAGACTGCTGCGACCGCGTCTACCTTGCCGGTGGCACGAGCGACCGAGTCGTCCTCGTTGCGCCCCTTGAGCGCCCTGATTTCCGGCTCCAGCCGCGGCGAGGGCGCCGACAACGTCGCGATCGAGCGGAATCCCATCGGCGTCGGAAGCTCGGCCGTCTGGGGCGGCTGCGGCTGCAGGGAAACGTCGCGGAGGGTTTTCGACGCCGGTACGGGCAGCATGATCATGTCCGCCACCATGACGAGAGGGCGGTCGGGTACCGTGGCTTCCGTGACCATGGTCCCGAAGAGCCGTTCCCGCGTCCCGACCATGGGCTGCTCGGCGACGCTGGCGGCGAGCTCGACCGGCGGCGCGGCGGTGACCGGCCGGTTGGCCAAGCTGTAGGCCGACCCCAGGGTGGCGCCGACCAGGACCGTAAGCACGGTGCGGCCCCAGGCAATCGATCGGACTACGGAAACTGGACGTGCCTCTGGAGCATCCGTCGGGTCACGGTGCGACGTCATCTGGTTATCTCCGGACTTGGTAGCCCCGCCAAAACCGGTGGTCACAAAACGAACACCGGGGCTGATCGACGGGTTGCCGCGCCATCGCCCTTTTTCGGACACACACGGAAAATTTCAGCCGGCGCCGATGATCAGTGCCGCCTTGCGAAGATCCTCGGTGAGGAGCCGCAAGGCCTTTTCCCGGGATTCTTCATCCGGCATGCGAAGAATTGCTGAAGGGTGCATCGTCACGAGGCCCCTGCATCCCTCGGGAAGGTGGACCGGGGACCCGCGCTCGCGCGCCAGGACCACTGTGCGGTTCATCACCGATCGGGCTGCCGTCGCGCCCAATGCCACGACCAGCTTCGGCTTTACCGCGGCGAGTTCCAGCTTGAACCACCACCGGCAGGCCTTGACCTCGCCGATGTTGGGCTTCCGGTGGAGCCGGCGCTTGCCGCGCAACTCGTGCTTGAAGTGTTTCACCGCGTTGGTGAGGTAGAGGGCGCTGCGGTCGAGACCTGCCGCCTCGAGCGCGCGGTCGAGGAGTCGCCCGGCCGGTCCGACGAAGGGTCGGCCCATCCTGTCTTCCTGGTCGCCCGGCTGCTCGCCGACGAGCATCAGCGGGGCGGGGGCGGGACCCTCGCCGAATACGACCTGGGTGGCTTTCCGGTAGAGCGGGCAGCGCTCGCAATGCTCGGCCTCGGCCCTCAGATCGGCGATCACCGACGGCAGGCGCGGCGGCGGTGCCGGCTTGTCCTGGTCGGTGCGGATTTCGAGCGATGTCCGCATGGATGTTTCAACGGGTTAGGGTCTTCCGGGTTCCTGCCGGAGGCACGGGAACGAAGGCCTTCGGGGTCGGTTAACCTCCGGCACCCTCGGAGACCTTTATCCCCATGAAGACCCAGTTGCTCGACCAGGCCGGAGAGCGGCGCACCTACGCCGTCGTCCTCGAGACCGGCGACGAGGTGATGTCCTGCCTCAGCACGTTCGCCCGCGAAGCCGACTTGGATTCGGCGCAAATCACCGGCATCGGCGCCTTCAGCGACGCCTCGCTGCAATACTTCTGCTGGAAGACCAAGCAGTACGTCGAAATCCCGGTCGACCGGCAGGTCGAGGTCGCGGCATTGGTCGGTGACGTGGCGCTCTCGCCGAAGGGCGATCCGGCCGTCCATCTTCACGTCGTCCTCGGCGACAAGGACGGCTCGGCCATGGCCGGCCACCTCGGTAAGGCACATGTGCGCCCGACCCTGGAGGTCATCGTCACCGAATCCCCGACCTACCTTAAGAAAGAGTTCGATCCGGAGAGCGGCCTGGCCCTGATCAGGCCCGGC
>JAEULB010000180.1 GCA_016792585.1 Rhodospirillaceae bacterium | reverse complement strand
GGGTCGGCATAAAGGAGCCGCGGTTCCTCCACCTCGACGCGATTGCGGTTGAAGACCGGGGTCAGGCGCAGCTCGAAGTCCGGCGGCTTGTAGGCGGTGTCGCCCTTGATCAGCGCGGCGCTGACGATGAGGCTGGTCGAGAGCACGGTCGACGGCGTTCGGCCGAACGCATCGTTGTCGCCGGGGCGCCCGGTCGACTGCAGGCCGACGGGTACCGGGAAGCTGCGCGGCTCGTAGACCGTATCGAGGATCGCCGAGACGCTGACGAAAAAGTCGCCGCCGATCGGCCGGTCGCCCTTGATCGTGCTCTGGCGGTACGGATTCCACGGTTCATCCCGGACGCCGAGCGTATCGACCAGCCGCCAGCGGTCCGGTACCGGCGCCATCTCGTAGCGGAGCGCCGGCGACGGCGGCGGCACGGCGGTCGGGTCGACAACCAGCGGCGCCTCGGTCGGCGCCTCGCGAGGCGGCACGCCCGGGCGGCGAAGCTGCGCCAGCTCGCCGTCGTCGGCTGCGGCCGGAGAGATCAGCAACCAGGCGAGGGCGGCGAGAAGGCGCATCTAGAGCCCGGCGCAGACGTTGCTGGAGCGCGAGCCCAGGAAGGCGGCGACCGGGCAGCTGACGTAGCGCAGGCGCACGCCACGCGGCGCCAGCTGGTCGGCACGGCGCGCCGGAGGGGCGTTGCCGAGGCCGCTACCGAGCTCGATCGCAGCGCGGTGGAGCCCGAGGAACGCGATCATGTCGTCCTGGTCGATGCCGTCGCCGGAGACGCCGATCGCCCCGACCAGCGTCTGGCCGCGATAGATCGGCACGCCACCCGGGAAGATCTGAAGTCCGTTCGCCAGCACCCGGGTGCCAAGAGGCGCCGGCATCCGCGTGCATTGCGTCGAGACGTCGGAGCCTGAGTTCCCGCGAACGAACAGGACATGGCCGGCAATGTCGAGGAATACCAGATCTAGCTGAAGCCCGGTCGAGGCCGGCGTCGACTCCGAGGCGCTCCGCGATAGCGGGCCGTTCGGTGTCCCGCCGATACCGTCGGGAAAGGTCGGGCGGGCGAGGTTGCCGATGGCCCGCGCGCTCATTGCAACGCCGTCGGCAAAGGCGTTGATGCCGAGCAGAGCCTGGGCCTGGGCCAGATACGGGAGGAGCGATGGCTCGATCGACAGCGTCCGCGCGCCGTCGGCGATCCGGATATAGCTCGCCGCCTCGGTCGAGGAGAGGAATGCGGCCGATCGGGCCTTCTGCAGCGATACGTCGGTTCCGAACACCGGCGCGTCAAGCGTCCGGACCAGGCCGAGCACGCGGCCGATTCCGTCGACGACCGATATCGTCACCTGGGCGCTGCTGCCGAGCGGATTGCGGATCTGGGCTCTGGCGGAGCCGGCCACCGCCAATGCGTGGCGTAGGATTGTCCGGACCTCGGCGGCGGCGAGATCGCTTCCCGCCTGCGGGGAGAAGCGCGCGGCGCCCGTCTGATCGACCAGCACGACGGCCGGAGTGCCATAGGTCGCATCGTCGCGGACGTATCCGGATCGGGCCGACGGAAAGGCCTCGCCATCCTGGAACATGCCGGGGAAGTAGCCGGGGACCGCGATCACGCTGCCGGCTATCGCCCTGAGGGTGCGCGGGCTGGCCGGATCGCGAACGAGATGGCCGCGGCCGGCATTGGAGAAGCGCAAGAGCTTGCCGTCGACGGTGATGCGGTCGGCGCGGATCGAGACCGGCGCCTCGAAACCTATGCTTCCGGCAAGCGCGATCAGCTCGTCGATGTCTTGGTCGCGATCGAAGATATTGACGTCGACGCCATAGCTGCCGTCGGCGATCGCGCCTATGCCGCCGACGAGCGTGCCGTTCTTGTACAGAGGGAAACCGCCCGGATCGGCCGAGAGCCCGAGCGGCGAGCGCTTCGGCCCGACCGTGCCGTCGCTGAGACGGCGATTGAGGTCCGAGCAGGGGAGCTGGCTCACCTGAACGCCGAAGAGCGGCCCAGAGGGCGTATTCGCCTCGCCCGGATTGAAGTGGTCCTGAACGATCTGGCTCGCCGTCCGGGTCGAAAAGGCGTTCCCCTGCGAGGACAGATAGGCGCCGGTCACCGCCTTGGTGATCGCCGCCATCGTGTCCGGCACGAAGGCAAGGCCGTTGAGACCGGTATCTGCTCCGCGCGGATTGCTCACCACCGTCACCGTTCGGAGGCGTGGATCGGCAGCGATGCCGAGGGCGGCGAAGCCAGGATCGGCGGAGTTGGCGCCCGTCATCTGGTAGACGCCGAGCACGTTGCCGACTCGGTCGACGACCGCGATCGTCGCCGGGCGCCCCCTCGCCTCAGCTTCGCTTGCCGCCTGCTCCAGGATACGGTTGACGTCGAGGGTGGTCAGGACCTCCTGGGCCCTTGCCGTGCTACCGACTATCGCAAGCACCGACAGCAGAAGCGTCATCCACCTCATCGCACGGCCTCCGCCGACCTGATCGGAACCGGGTGCGCATGAAAGGCGTGGCAGGATAGGCAGGTCGAAGCGACCTTGTCCGCCGCTGGTACTGGCCCGCCATGACAGCCTCGGCAAGTTTCGATCCCGGGCATCAGCACTTCTTCGCTGGAAGATGAGTTCTGCGCCGCATGGCACTCGCCGCAGTCGACCGTGCCGTGGCGGGCGTGGTTGAATCGCGCCTTCGGCATGTATTCCTGAGAGACTCGCACCGGCTTGACGGCCCAGCCCTCAGGCGTGCGTTCGGTCGCGTGGCAGAGTCCGCAACCGCTGGCGCCAAGGGTGGTCGCCATCGCCTCCTCGGTCCGCGCCTCGACCCAGGCGCGGTCGGCTTCCCGCAGCGCCCTTTCCTCCGGCGTCGACTCACCCGGGCGCTGACGGTCGGGTCGCACGCGATCCACGTCTCGACGTTCGGCCAGCGCGAGCTGGCTGTAGAGCCCGGCGATGGCGCGTCGGACCTTGTCCGGTTCGCCATGCGGCACGGTCCAGTCCGGAAAGCGCCGCTCGAAGCCGAGCGTGTGGCAGCCGCTGCATTGCGACTCCATCCGGACCGGCCGCATCCGCCCGCCGCCAGGGTCCGGCACGTGGCAACTGGCGCAGGCGAGGGTCACGATGCCGCCGGCCGTCCGGAGCCCCTCGCGGCGCAGATGCTTGTCGTGCGGGAAGCGCAGATTGGAACTTTCGATCGGCCGCGATGCCAAAGAGACCCGCCGGATGTCCGGCCCGACCGGGTCGGCGACCAGGCCGGGACGGAACTCGGGATGTGCGGCGAAACTGCCGACATTCGTGAGCGCCGTATTCGATGCGACCCCGGCGATCGCCGAGTGGCAGCCGGTGCAGAAGCCGTCGTCGGCTCGGGTCGCCAGCCGCACGCCGTTGTGCTCCTTGTGGCAGGACTCGCAGCGCAACCCACCGAGATCGACGATTTGCGGATCCGCGTGCTGGCGCGCCGAGGCGTGGCAGGCGAGGCATTGCGCGTTCTCGACCTGGACGAAAGGCTTGGCGTGGCAGGCCGAGCAGTTCTCGGCGATCGGGCGATGGACATTGGAGATCGGCCCGGTGCTCCACGCGACAAGCGGTCGGAACGACTTGGTCGCCTCGCGCACGCCCGGCGACAGCGCGGCGATCACCGGGACCGCAAGGAAGAGGACGAGGATCACTAGCGACAGTACCCAGGCGACGAGACGGCGTTCCGGCAGATGCCGCCCGATCTCTCTCATATCGGGTGTGAGGGCCGCCGCGCTCTCGGCGTCGAAGGGATCGACCAGCTCGACCGCGATCGCCAGATCGCGCCCCGCCGGCGCCTCGCCGACACGAAGCTCATACGGACCGACCGAGATCCGCGCGCCCCGCTCCAGGACGCTGACAGCAGTCGGTCGGCCGTCGACCAGCATGATCGCATCGCCGACGGCGCGTACTTCGAAGCGCCCTTCCGCGCCCTCGATCACCGCGTGGTCGAGACGAACGCGCGGGTCGGCCAGGTGGATGTCGGCTGCGCCGCTTCGCCCGATCCTGAGCGCGGCGACGTCGACGTCGCGTTCGCTGACGTCGGCGAGGCCCTTGCGTTTGCGGACGATCTGCTCGATGCGCGCTTTCATCGTCACCAGAAGAAGAAGACCGAGACGACATGCGCTACCAGGGCGGCGATCAGCAGCGCGGTCGCCGGGACATGCACATGCAGCCATATGTCGAGCAGCGCTCGGTAGCGGAGATCGGCGCGGGCTCGATGCAGCAGTTCTCCTTTGCGGTAGAGGAGGCGCACCAAGGTGCCGAGCTTGGCGCCTTCCTCAAGCCCAAGAGTGCCCTTGGCCGCCAGATCCTCGAGATGGGCGATGCAGGCAGCGGTCCGGCAGGACGGCTCGCGCCCGGAGAGGATCCGCCTCAGTGAGCCGCCGAGCTCAAGCCGATCGCTCGCCGCCACCACCATCGCGGTTACCCGATCGTCGAGCGCCATCGCTGCCTGCCGCGCCTCGCGGTCGAGCGAGGAGATCTCGGCGACCATCGCCTCCGGCGTCTGGCGGCCGCGGTTCGCGGCAACCAGCCGCGGCAGGCGCGCGTAGGCGACGGTGCCGAAGATGCCGCTGCCGATCACCAGCAGCATCAGAGCGTAGGCGAGCGTATGCACGTTCCAGCCGAACTGCAGACCGGTATGAAGCGTCCCCAGAACCAGCAGCGCCGAGCCGAGGTAGACATGGGCGGAGAGCCAGCCGCGAAGCGGCTTGGCGCTGCCATAACGCCGCTTGCGGATGCCGAACCACGCAAGCCAGAGGACGAGAAGGAAGCTGACGGTGCCCAGACCGTAGCCAAGCCACGTGCCGCCATTCGGCACATCCATCGGCGTGTGGCCGACATAAAGCACCACCGCGAGGAGACCGACCAAGCCCGCGGCCTTCAGGAACAGAAAGTCCCTGTAGGTCAGGAAGGAATCTTGCACCTCCGCGCGCCTCCCCCCGGAAGCCGACGATGTGTCGCTTAGACGACCACCCCCCAGTCAAGAAAATCGACGGTGCACGCAAAAGTGTGAAATTTCAACGAGGCAATGAAGCCGGAGTCCCGGTGGGCTTTGCTACGATGGGTGACTGATAAGAAATTTGTCGCAGTCGCCGAGCGCTGCCGCCCGTGGCGCTGGCCAAGACCGCGACGACGATGCCGCCCGACCAGAGCGGGCTTGCGCTCTTGATTCTCGCCTGGCGTCCCCAACGGGATTCGAACCCGTGTTACCAACGTGAAAGGCTGGTGTCCTAGGCCTCTAGACGATGGGGACGGCGGGGCGGGAATACCCCTGCCGGGCGCCAATTGCAAGCGCCCCGGGCGTTTCGCTCAAGCTCCGCCGGACTAGGCCCGACAGGGCCTGGGCGGCATGCTCCGGGCGCGGTGCCCGACAACCCATCCCCTCCTTCCCGCAAGCCGATGGCGACGCCGGTCCGGGTCGCACTCCTCTGCCTCTGCACGGCAGCGGCCGGCGCCTTCGGCAACGTGCTGGTCCGGCTGATGAGCGCGGAGCTCGACGCGCTCCAGACCGCCTTCCTGCGCAACCTGTTCGGCTTCGTCAGCGCCGCCATGCTGATGCCTTTCCTCAGGGCGCCGGGACAGTCGGTGCTGGCCGGCGCCTTCGCCGTCTCCTGGCGGATGTGGCTCGCGGCCGCCCTCAACCTGATCTCGATGCTCTGCTTCTTCTCCGCGGTCGCGATGATGGCGCTCGGCGACCTGACCGCGATCTCCTTCGCCTCGCCGATCTGGTGGACAATCGGCGGCGCGCTCCTGTTCCGCGAGACCGTCACCCGCAGCCGCTGGATCGCCACCGTCGGCGGCATCGTCGGCGTGCTGGTCATGCTCCGCCCCGGGATCGGTGTCGTCTCGCCGCCGGCGCTGCTGGTGCTGCTGGGGACGGTCGCCTATGCGCTCTCCAGCCTGACCGTGAAGGCGGCGAGCCGTCACCAGCCGGCGCTGGTGATCGTGCTCCAGCTCTCGATGATGATGACGGCGGTATCCCTCGTCCCGGCGCTCGGCGTCTGGCGCTGGCCGAGCCTCGAGGTCTGGATCTACGGCGCGATGGTCGGCACCTTCGCGACCGTCGGCTGGACGACGCTGACCCGCGCGCTGGCGGTCGCCGACGCCTCGTCGATCGCGCCCTACGACTTCGCGCGGCTGCCGTTCACGATCATCCCGGCCTTCCTGATGTTCGGCGAGGCTCCCGACAGCTTTGCGCTGCTGGGCTCGGCGATCATTTTCGCTGCCGCCCTCTACGCCTCGCGCCAGGAAATGAGAACCGTCCGCTAGGCGGCCGGCGCCGCATCCTCGACATGAAGCTGCGCCTGGCGACGACCGTTCCAGGTGTCGAGGCGGAGCTTGCCGGCGATATGCAGCGCGGATCCCCGCGCCTGCAGCAGGGCCGAGCCGAGGCCGTTTTCGAGGCAGCGGAACGCAATGCCGCGAAGACGCGCACCGTCGGATCCCGTCATGACGCAGGAGACGTGCTTCTCGCCGACCACGTCGGCCTTCACCACCTTGACGCCGGCGAGCGCGAAGCGCGGCTCGGCATTGCCGGCACCGAAAGGCCCGACCGCCTGCACCATCTCGACCAGCTCCGGCGTCGCCGCCGCCGGCGCCAGCGCGCCGTCGAAGCCGAGGCTCTGCACCGGATCGATCGCACTGAGCTCCGCCTTCATGTGCTCGGCCAGGAACTGCGCGAGCTCGGCGACGCGGCCGGCCTCCACCGTGAAGCCCGCCGCCATCGCATGTCCGCCGCCGTTGATCAGCAGGCCCGCCTGGCGGGCCGCGATCACCGCGGGTCCGAGCGCCGCGCCGGCGATCGAGCGGCCGGAGCCCTTGCCGATCCCGTTCTCGAACGCGACCACGCAGACTGGGCGGTTGAAGTGATCCTTGAGCCGGCTTGCGACGATTCCGATCACGCCTGCATGCCACCCCTCGGATCCGACCACCATCACCGGCGCGTCGGCAAACTCGCCGGCGCGGGCCATCGCCTGCTCCAGCACCAGGGCCTCGATCGCCTGGCGCTCCGCATTGAAGCGGTCGAGCTCGGCGGCGATCGTCTTCGCCTCGCTCGCAGCGTCGAGGGCGAGCAGCCGCGCGCCGAGGTCGGACCGACCGACCCGGCCGCCGGCATTGACGCGCGGCCCCAGCAGGAATCCCAGGTGATAGGCCTCGGGCTCTGTCTGCACGCGCGCGACATCGGCAAGCGCCGCCAGGCCCGCATTGGCTCGCCGGCGCAGCACCTTGAGGCCCTGGGCCACCAGCGCGCGGTTGACGCCGACCAAGGGCACCACATCGCAGACGGTGCCGAGCGCGACCAGGTCGAGCCAGGCGAGCGGATCGGGCTCCGGCCGCGAGGCGAACCACCCGGCCTTGCGCAGCGCCCGGTTGAGGCCGACCACCAGCAGAAAGGTGACGCCGACCGCGGCCAAAGTCCGATGCGGGCTCGTCTCGTCGAGACGGTTCGGGTTCACCACCGCGAAGGCCTCGGGCAGCGACGGCTCCGCCGTGTGGTGGTCGATCACGAGGACGTCGAGGCCCGCGGCTTTCGCCTCCGACAGCGCGTCGAAAGCCGTAGTGCCGCAATCGACGGTGATCGCGACCGACGCGCCCTCGGCCTTCAGCTTCCGCAAGGCCGGCGCGTTCGGCCCGTAGCCTTCCGTCATGCGGTCTGGGATGTAGACGCGGGCCTTGCCGCCGACGGCCGCGAGGTAGCGATGGAGCAGCGCCGAGGACGTGGCGCCGTCGACATCGTAGTCGCCGAAGATTGCGATCTGCTCGCCGTTCTTCACAGCGGCCACGAGGCGCCCGACCGCCTTCTCCATGTCGAGCAGGTGGCTCGGGTCAGGCAGCCAGTCGCGCAGCGTCGGCTTCAGGAAACGATCCGCGTCGTCGGCCGCGATCTCGCGGGCGGCGAGCAGGCGGGCGATCAGCTCGGGAACGCCGAGCCGCTGCGCAAGCTGGAGCGAAAGACGGTCGTCGCCTGCGTTGCGTGCGCGCCAGCGCCGCCCGGTGACCGAGCGTTCGACCCCGAGGAAGGGGCCGGTCACCTTAATCAGCCTTTGGGATCGGCGCTCGGCTTGCGGACGAGGTCGTGCTCGGCCTCGATCGTGCGGACCGTGCCGGTCTTGGAGCGCATCACCAGCGAGCTGGTCAGGATCGAGTTCCCGACCCGGCGCACGCCGCGGACCATCGAGCCGTCGGTGACGCCGGTCGCCGCAAACATCACGTCGCCCTTGGCGAGGTCGAGCATGCTGTACTTGCGGTTGAGGTCCTTGATGCCGAGCTTGGCGGCGCGGCCCTTCTCGTCGTCGTTGCGGAACAGCAGGCGGCCCTGCATCTGGCCGCCGATGCAGCGGAGCGCGGCTGCCGCCAGAACGCCTTCCGGCGCGCCGCCCGAGCCCATGTAGATATCGACGCCCGCTTCCGGCTTCGCCGTCGCGATCACGCCCGACACGTCGCCGTCGGAGATCAGCATGATGCGGGCACCGGCCTCGCGCGTCTTGGCGATCAGCTCGGCATGGCGCGGACGGTCGAGGATGCAGGCGACGATGTCGGAGATGTCGACCTTCTTCGCCTTGGCCAGCGCCTTGAGGTTCTTGCCCGGACCTTCGTCGAGGTCGACGACGCCCTCGGGCAGGCCGCCGCCGACAGCGAGCTTGTCCATGTAGACGTCCGGCGCGTTGAGGAAATGGCCGTGATCGGCCATCGCGATCACCGCGAGCGCGTTCGGCGCGCCCTTGGCGGTGATGGTCGTGCCTTCCAGCGGATCGAGTGCGATGTCGATCTTGGGTCCGCCGCGGCCGACCTTCTCGCCGATATAGAGCATCGGCGCCTCGTCGCGCTCGCCTTCGCCGATCACCACCGTTCCGTCGATTGCGAGGCTGTTGAGCGCCGTCCGCATCGCGTCGACCGCCGCCTGGTCGGCCGCCTTCTCGTTGCCGCGCCCCATCCAGGCGGACGCGGCCAGCGCCGCCGCCTCGGTCACGCGCACGGCTTCGAGCGCAAGGTTGCGGTCCATCGCGGATTCGGCGGCTTGGGCCTTGGCCATGGGATTCCTCCGGCTTTCGTCTTTTCTTACAGCGACTCGATACGGATCATGCGTGGCGGCTCGATGACGCTCTTCAGCGACTCGATGCGGGCGATCGCCCGGCGCATCGCCGCTTCCTCGGCGTCGTGGGTGGTGAGCACCAGCGGCACGCCTTCGTCGGGCGAACGGGCACGCTGCAGCACCGCCTCGAGCGACACGCGCTCGTCGCGGAGTGCCGCGGCGATGTCGGCGACGACGCCCGGCTGATCGACCACCATGAAGCGGACGTAGTAGGGCCCGACATGGCGCTCCATCGCCGCGGTGGGCTCGGCCTTCAGGTCGGATGCCGGAACGCCGAAGGTCGGCGTCGAGCGGCCGCGGGCGATGTCGACGAGGTCGGACACCACCGCCGAGGCGGTCGGGCCGGCGCCGGCGCCGCGGCCCTCGAACACCGTCTGGCCGACGAAGTCGCCCTCGGCGACCACGGCATTGAACACGCCCTCGACATGGGCGATCGGCGTCTCCAGCGGCACCATGCAGGGATGCACCCGCTGCTCGACGCCGTGATCGGTCTGGCGCGCGATGCCGAGCAGCTTGATCCGGTAACCCAGCTCGGCCGCGTACTCGATGTCGAGCGCCGAGACGTGGCGGATGCCTTCGACATGGACGCCGGCGAAGTCGACGGCGCGGCCGAAGGCGAGCGAGGTGAGCACCGCGAGCTTGTGGGCGGCGTCGATGCCGTCGATGTCGAACGACGGATCGGCCTCGGCGTAGCCCAGCTTCTGCGCATCGGCCAGCACGTCGCCGAAGGCGCGGCCGGTCTTGCGCATCGTGGTCAGGATGTAGTTGCAGGTGCCGTTCAGGATTCCGTAGAGCCGGCCGATCTTGTTGCCGGCGAGCCCCTCGCGCAGCGCCTTCACGATCGGGATGCCGCCGGCGACCGAGGCCTCGAAGGCGAGCGTCAGGCCCTTCGCCTCCGCCGCTTTCGCGAGATCGGTGCCGTGATGGGCGAGCAGCGCCTTGTTGGCGGTGACGACGTGGCGTCCCCTCGCCAGAGCCGCCTCGATCGCGCGCTTGGCCGGACCGTCGGCGCCGCCGATCACCTCGACCACGACATCCGCATCGGCGTCGGTCGCCATCGCGACGGGATCGTCGAACCATTTGCAGGCCGAGAGGTCGACGCCGCGATCCTTGCCCTTGCTCTTGGCAGAGACCGCCGTCACCTGGATCGGCCGGCCGGCACGACGCGTCAGCAGGTCGTGCTGCTCGTGGAGAAGCTTGACGGTTCCGGCGCCGACCGTTCCGAGGCCGGCTATGGCGATCTTCAGTGGGTTCGGCATCGTCTTTGAGGCGGGCGCGCGGGTTGCGGGGGGTCCCTAATAGCGGCGCGGCCCCGAAAAAGCGAGGCCGCCCTGGGACGTTACTCGATGAAGACTTCGGCCCGCCGGTTGGCCGCCTCGGCAGCGGCGCTGCCGGCGATCACCAGCGGCTCGGCATCGCCGACCGCCTCGATCTTCAGGCGATCCGACGAGATGCCGTTCCTCATCAGCTCCTGCGCGACTGCATTGGCGCGGTCGAGCGACAGGTTGAAGTCGGCAACCTCGCTCTTGGCGCCCTCGCCGCCGGGACGGCCGGCATGGCCAACGACGCGCACGCGGCCACCGAGTTCCTGGGCCATCGCTGCGATACGAGCGAGCGTGGTGCGGTCGGTCGCGGCGAGCCGTGCCGTCCCTTCGCTGAAGCGGATCGTTGCTGCCGGTTCGCCCGGCTGGATCGTCGTCGCCGGCACGCCGGTCGTGCCGCCGACATAGGCCACCTGCGAGCGCGAGGTCTCACGCGCGGTGTGCTGGAGCGCGCCGATGCGACGCGGCTGCGCGGGCGGCGGAGGCGGCGGCTCGGCGGCAGGCTGGCGAAGCTGGACGGCCGACTCCGATCGCGCCAGCTGCTGGCGATAGATCTGGTCGACGGTCGTCGCCTGAGCGGCGGCTGGAACCGGCGCACGGGCGGCGGCCGGTGGCGCCGGGGCCGCCGCGGGCGGAGGAGGACTTGCCGCGCGCGCCGCCGCGGGCGGCGGAGGCGGCGCGGCGGGTGCTGCCGGCGCAGCAGTCCTTGGCGGCGGAGACGCCACCTGGGGCATGGTCGGCGGGGGCGGCGGCGGAACCGGCTGGGCGGTCTGGGAAGCCGGCGCCGACGCGGGAGAGGCGGTGCTCGCCGCAGGCGGTGGCGGGGGCGCTGCGGCCGCAGCAGGCGGCGGAGACGGCGCAGCCGGAGCAGGCGCTGCAGCGGCGGGGGCCGGCGGTCTCGTCACCGGCGGAGCCGGCGGCGTGGCCGGCCGAGCAGCGGGCGCACTCGCCTGCGCGGTCCGCGGCTGCAGATCGTCGTCGGTGTACTTGGCATTCTCGCGGTCGGCGACGAGGCCCTGGGTCAATGCCTGGCGCTCGGCCGGCGTGCTCGCCCGGGTCGGGCGCCCCGGCACGGTCGCCAGGTTCGGCGCGGCCTTGGCCTGGGCCTCGGCCATCCTGGTATCGGTCGTGTTCGCCTGGGCGGCCGGCCGGGACGACGACCCGGTCGCCGACCGGTACCATTCCATTGGATTGACCGCGTCCGGCACCGACGAGCAGCCGGTCAGCGCCAAGACCACCAGGACCGACGGTCCCCACGACCGCTTAGCCGCCATTTCGGCCTCTCCCGCCCGCTTTTCGACCCCGGCGAAGGTCGTTCTTGGGGTGACCCGACCGCCGGCATCGTGTAAGAAAATAACAAGAAACTGATCCCGTTTTAGCCGCTTCCCGGAGGACGGTCCACCGCCCCTTGAGGCCGGGACCTCCCCCTCCAACGTGAGTCACAGGGTGAGCGGCAGGAGTAGACGGATGGCGGACAGCCAGAGCCCCAACGTGAAGGTTCCCGACCCGGTCGAGTTCGCGAAGACGATGGCGCGGATCGGCGACCGGAGCCGTCAGCTCGTGGCCGAGTTCGTCCAAAAGCAGGCCGAGACGGCCGGCAAGGACGGCGCCAGCACAGATCCGCTCAACATCGGTTCAGCGTTCTTCGAACTGACCACCCGGCTGATGGCGGACCCCGCCCGCCTGGTCCAAGCCCAGATCAATCTCTGGCAGGACTACATGTCGCTCTGGCAGACCGCGACCCGCCGCTTCTTCGGCGAGCAGGCCGCCCCGGTCGCCGAGCCGGCGCCCGGCGACCGTCGGTTCAAGGACCAGGCCTGGCAGGAAAGCTTCGTCTTCGACTTCATCAAGCAATCCTACCTGCTGACCGCGCGCTGGCTGCAGCAGACGGTCAAGGAGACGGAGGGCCTCGACAAGAAGACCGCGCAGAAGGTCGACTTCTATACGCGCCAGTTCGTCGATGCGATGGCGCCATCGAACTTCCTGATGACCAATCCGGAGGTGCTGCGCGCGACGATCGAGTCCGGCGGCGAGAACCTGGTGAAGGGTCTCGACAACCTGCTGAAGGACCTCGAGCGAGGCAAGGGCAAGCTCGCGATCAAGATGACCGACATGGAGGCGTTCCAGGTCGGCAAGAACATCGCGACCACGCCCGGCAAGGTCGTTTTCCAGAACAACCTGATGCAGCTCATCCAGTACTCGCCGACCACCGACAAGGTGATGAAGCGGCCGCTGCTGCTGGTCCCGCCGTGGATCAACAAGTTCTACATCCTCGATCTCCGCCCGGCTAACTCGTTCATCAAGTGGGCGGTCTCCCAGGGCATCACCGTGTTCGTCGTCTCGTGGGTCAACCCGGACGAGAAGCTCGCCGAGAAGACCTTCGAGGACTACATGTTCGAAGGACCGCTGGCCGCGATCGACGCGATCGAGAAGGCGACCGGCGAGAAGGAGATCAACGCGATCGGCTACTGCATCGGCGGCACGCTGATGGCGGCGACGCTCTCCTACATGCAGGCGAAGAAGGACGAGCGCATCGCCTCCATCACCTTCTTCACCACGCTGGTCGACTTCGCCGAGGCCGGCGAGCTCGCGGTCTTCATCGACGAGGAGCAGCTCCAGGCGCTCGAGAGCAAGATGGAGAAGGAAGGCGGCTATCTCGACGGCGGCGCGATGTCGACGACCTTCAACATGCTGCGCGCCAACGACCTGATCTGGTCCTTCGTCGTCAACAACTACCTGCTCGGCAAGGACCCCTTCCCGTTCGACCTGCTCTACTGGAACGCCGACTCGACGCGCATGCCGGCGGCGATGCACAGCTTCTATCTCCGCAAGATGTACCAGGAGAACAAGCTGGTGGAGCCGGGCGCGATCCGTCTCGGCAACGTCCCCATCGACCTGACCAAGATCAAGCTTCCGACCTTCATCCTCTCGACGCGCGAGGACCACATCGCGCCCTGGCGCTCCACCTTCGCCGCGACCAGGCTCTACAAAGGCCCGGTCAAGTTCGTGCTGTCGGGATCGGGCCACATCGCCGGCGTGGTCAACCCGCCGGAGCCGGTGAAGTACGGCTACTGGACCAACGAGAAGAAGGCCGAGACGCCGGAGACCTGGCTCGAAAGCGCGACCCAGCACCAGGGCTCATGGTGGCCCGAGTGGCGGAAGTGGCTCGAGGCCTATTCGGGCGGCGAGGTCGCGGCGCGGAAGCCCGGCGACGGCAAGCTGAAAGCCATCGAGGACGCGCCGGGATCCTACGTTTCGGTCAAGGCGCAGGAGTAGCGGGAGAGCTAGAAGCCTCTCTCGCGACGATAGGTCTGGGCGTGCCGCGTGTAGCCGTCGGTGGACTCGGCCATCGCGGCCACGTCCTCCGGCGTCAGCTGGCGCATCATCTTGGCGGGGCTTCCGCCCCAGAGCTCGCCCGCCTTCATGTGCTTCCTGGGTGTCAGCAGCGATCCGGCGGCGAGCATCGCGCCGCCCTCGATCGTGGTTCCCTCGAGGATCGTCGACTTCATGCCGATGAAGGCGCGGTCGCCGAGCACGAAGCCCTCGCCCACCACCGCATGGCCGATCAGCACGTCGGCGCCGATCACCGTCGGATAGCGCTTGCCGGCGACGTGGATGATGCTGCCGTCCTGGATGTTGGTGCGCGGCCCGATCGTGATCTTGTTGAGGTCGCCGCGAAGCACGACGCCGAACCAGATGCTGGCCCCGGCCCCGATCTCGACATTGCCGATGATGACGGCGTTGTCGGCGATGAAGGCGTCGGGCGCAATCGTCGGCATCACCCCGCCATAGGGAATGAGGATTCCGGAACGGCGCTCGCTCATACGACCCTCCAAAAGAAACGGGGCGCGAGACCCATCGGCCCGCGCCCCGCTGATCGACGATATGTCCGAGGCGATTAGCGCTTCGAGAACTGGAAGCTGCGGCGCGCCTTGGCGCGACCGTACTTCTTGCGCTCGACGACGCGGCTGTCGCGGGTCAGGAACCCGCCGCGCTTCAGCACCGGACGGAGGCCCGGCTCGAAGTTGGTCAGCGCGCGGCTGATGCCGTGGCGGACCGCACCGGCCTGGCCGGAGAGACCGCCGCCCTTCACCGTGCACCACACGTCGTACTGGTCGGTGCGGTTGGCGGTCTCGAAGACCTGGGCCAGCAGCATCCGGAGCACCGGGCGGGCGAAGTATTCCTTGATGTCGCGATCGTTGACGACCACCCGGCCGATGCCGGGCTTCAGCCACACGCGGGCGACGGCATCCTTGCGGCGGCCGGTCGCGTAGGCGCGGCCCTTGGCGTCGAGCTTCGGCTGCGCCTCGGCGGCGGATGCCGCCGGATCGGCCTTGAGACCCTGGAGCTGTTCCTTGAGGCCAGTCATTGTCAGGCGCTCCTCTTGTTCTTGGCGTTCATCGCGGCGACGTCCAGCTTCGAGGGCTGCTGCGCCTCGTGCGGATGGGCGTTGCCGGCATAGACCTTGAGGTTGCCGAGCTGGCGGCGGCCGAGCGGGCCGCGGTTCATCATGCGCTCGACCGCCTTGTAGATCACCCGCTCCGGGTGCTCGCCGCCGAGGCGCTGGGCCATGGTCTGGCCCTTGATGCCGCCGGGATTGTTGGTGTGATAGTAGAACACCTTGTCGGTCATCTTGCGCCCGGTGAGCTTCACCTTCTCGGCGTTGATGACGATGACGTTGTCGCCCATGTCGACATGCGGCGTGTAGGTCGCCAGGTGCTTGCCGCGCAGACGCATGGCCAGGATCGAGGCCAGACGGCCGAGCACGACGCCCTCGGCGTCGACAAGCACCCACTTCTTGTCCTTGCGGGCCTCGGCGGGCTTAGCTGAAAAGGTCTTCATCGCTCGCGCTCTTGAAAACGGGAAGCCGGCTGCCCGGGCGGGCGGCCGGCCGAAGGCGCGGAATATTGCAGATTTCGTCCGGGTGTCAACGAGAAAGGCCGGAAATCCGCAAGGATTCCGGCAGCGGTATTATATTACCACCTAGAACTTGGTCGAGATGCTGATCGAGCCGAAGAAATCGCCCTTCCTCTGGCCGACGAACTCCTCGGAGCGCCAGACCTGGGTGTAGCTGATCCGGGTCTGGCGGATCACGATCGCAAGCCCGCCCTGGGCCTCGAAGACGAAGGGCCGCTTCTGGATCGACTGCTCGCTTCCCAGCGTGTTGCCGTCCAGGAAGATGTCGCGGACGATGCCCCTCGCCTCGCCGCCGACGAACAGATACCAGGCCAGCCGGTCGAGCGGCTTGTCGAAGGAGGCGGAGCCCGGCAGGGCCGGGCGGATGCGGGGAGGACCGAAGTCGACCGACAGGTCCTCGCCAAGGCGGAAGGTGAGTCCGGCACCGCCATAGGTGAAGACGTTGCCGATGCTGCCCGCGACATGCGGGATCAGGTCGAGGCCGTAGCCGCCCGAGGTCTCGGCGAGGTAGCGCCACTTGCGCTCGAACACGAGCGCCACACCCGGCTCGTTCTGAAGCTGGTTGTGCCAGCCATGCGCCTCGTCCGAGCCGATCACCCGATGGACGTTGTTCTGGATCTGCTTGCCGAGCGCGGCAGGGCCGACGACGCCGACATCGAGCTCGACCGTATCGAGCCTGGTGTCGGACTGCGACTGGAACGCGAGGCCGGCGTAGAGGAAGGCGCCATAGGGGCGGTCGTCGAGGATCCGGTCGGTGCGGACCTTGTTCTCGGGCGTGTAGAGGTTGTGGCCGACCGCGAAGCCCATGCGCCGGCGCGCCTTGAGATCGATCAGCGGAATCCACTCGCCGAGATTCCACAAGCTCTCTGGCCCGCCGCTGTCGGGCGACAGCCAGCCGAAGCGAATGCCGTTGGTGTAGTGCTTGTCGGTGTTGTTGCGGGAGAAGAGGTCGTTCTCGATGACCAGCGTGAACACGCCTTCCGGATCGCCCTGCTGGGCGACGGCAGGGCTCGCGCAAAGAAATGCGACCGCTGCCAGGGCGGCGGCACACAGGCCTCGCTTGATCGAAGTCATCAATCCCCCCGCGGCGGCAACGAGTACGTAGAAGTAACGTGACAGACCGGATCGTCCTCGCCTTGTGAGAATATCGTGACTTCTCCGTAGGCTAGGCGCTTTCCGAGCTTCAGCAGGCGCCCCTCGGCGATCAGGTCTCGCGGGGCCGGCAGGCGGAGGAAATTGGCGTTGAGGTTGGTGGTGACCGCCATCTTCACGCGCCCGATCCGTGAGAGCACGAGCGCGTACATCGTGTAGTCGGCGAGCCCCATCATCGCCGGCCCCGACACCGTGCCGCCGGGGCGGAGATGGGCCTGGTCCACCGGCAACCGCACGGTCGCCTCGCCCGCGACCAGCCGCTCGACCCGGAAGCCCTGCTCCCAGGCGAAAGGCAGTTCCTCGCGGATGAGCGCGTTGAAGTCCTCGACGGTGATCGCGGATGCGCCTTTCATGTCACTCGCTCGACGACAGCTTGAGGCCGACCGTGCCGGCGACGATCAGGCCGATGCAGAGCATGCGGACCAGATCTCGGGATTCGCCGAGCCAGACGATGCCGAGGATGGCGACGCCGGCCGCGCCGATCCCGGTCCAGACCGCGTAGGCGGTGCCGATCGGCAGCGTGCGCGCCGCGAGCGCCAGCAGCACCATGCTCGCGACCATCGCCGCGATCGTGCCGACGCTCGGCCAGAAGCGCGTGAAGCCATCGACATATTTTAACCCGAGCGCCCAGCCGATCTCGAGAATTCCGGCCAATACCAGATAGATCCAGGCCATCGCCTTCTCCCGTCCTTGACGCGCCAGACCCTTGGCCGGATAACACGTCCCGGAGCCTGGAAGGAAGCCTCTCCCCATGACTGCCCAGCCCAAAGCCTCGCCGGCCGAGCCGCTCGTCCTCGTCACGCGTGACGAGGGTGTCACGCATCTGACGATGAATCGCCCGCAGGCGCGGAACGCGCTCTCGATCGGTTTGATGAGCGCGCTCGAAGCCGCGATCGACGAGTGCGCGGCCGATGCCTCGACCCGCGTCGTCGTGATTTCGGGTGCCGGCCCGGCCTTCTGCGCCGGCCACGACCTCAAGGAGATCCGCGCCAATCCCGGCGAGGCAATCTACCGAGACCTGTTCACGCAATGCGCGCGGCTGATGACCAAGATCGTGCGTATGCCGAAGCCGGTGATCGCGCGCGTGCATGCGACCGCAACCGCCGCCGGCTGCCAGCTGGTCGCGACATGCGACCTCGCGGTCGCAGCCGAGACCGCGCAGTTCGCGACGCCGGGAGTCAACATCGGGCTCTTCTGCTCGACGCCGATGGTGGCGCTCTCGCGCGCCGTCGGCCGCAAGGCCTCGATGGAGATGCTGCTGACCGGCGACATGGTGCCGGCCGCCCGCGCCCGAGAGCTGGGCCTGGTCAACCGCGTGGTGCCGGCCGCCGATCTCGACAAGACCGTCACCGACCTTGCGAAGCAGATCGCGTCCAAGTCGCCGCTCACGCTCAAGATCGGCAAAGAGGCGTTCTATCGCCAGGTCGAGATGCCGCTCGACGACGCCTATGCCTATGCGGCCGAGGTGATGACGCGGAACATGATGACGCGCGACGCCGAGGAAGGCATCGACGCCTTCGTCCAGAAGCGCCATCCCACCTGGTGCGGAGCCTGACCTAAATGACCGCCGCCGTCGCGCTGCCCGAAGACCGGCACGCCTCGTACCCCGACGCGCTGATCAAGAGCATCCTGCGCAGCGTCAAGACCATCGCCATGGTCGGCGCCTCGACCAACTGGAACCGGCCGAGCTACTTCGCGATGAAGTATCTGCAGGACAAGGGCTACCGGGTGATCCCGGTGAACGCGACCGCCGTCGGGCAGACGGTGCTCGGCGAGAAGATCCATGCCTCGCTGCGCGACATCAAGGAGAAGGTCGACATGGTCGACGTCTTCCGGGCATCCGAGCACGTGCCGCCGATCGCCGACGACGCGATCGCGATCGGCGCCAAGGTGCTCTGGATGCAGCTCGGCGTCCGCAACGACGCCGCGGCCGAGAAGGCCGAGAAGGCCGGCCTCACCGTCGTCATGAACCGCTGCCCGAAGATCGAATACGGCCGGCTCTCGGGCGAGCTCGGCTGGCACGGCTTCAACTCG
>JAEULB010000144.1 GCA_016792585.1 Rhodospirillaceae bacterium | reverse complement strand
TGCGCTTCACGTCGCCGGGCCGGCGGCGCGCAGCGGCGAGCCTGGTCATCGCCCGCTGGCAAAGGTCGAAGGCCTCGAAGAAGGCGCGAACCTCGTCGAGCGAGATCGAGGCGACGCGGGCGCCACGGTTGGGCGTCATCGTCACCAGGCCTTCGGAGGCCAGGCGAATGACCGCCTCGCGCACGGGGGTCCTGGACATGCCGAGGGAGGCCACCAGCGCTCCTTCGTCGAGATCCGATCCCGGCGCCAGCGCCAGCGACAGGATACGCTCGCGCAAGGCCTGGTAGGCCGTCTCGCCGCCGGCGCCCTTGGACCGCTTGACCGGCTTCGCCTGCCTACTCATACTGCATACACCGTGTATTCACTTTGCGAGGACGGATGTCCTGGTTCATCGGGGTCGACGTCGGCGGAACCTTCACCGACTTCCATTGCCTCAACGAACTAACAGGCGAAGCCTTCGTCCACAAGGCGCCGTCGACGCCGGACAATCCGGCACGCGCCATCGTCAACGGCGTCGAGGCGGTGGCCGAGCGGCTGAAGATCGACTACGCCCAGCTCCGCCGGCTCGCCCACGGCACCACGGTCGCGACCAACGCGCTGATCCAGCGCCGCGGCGGCAAGGTGGCGCTGGTGACGACCAAGGGTTTCCGCGATCTGCTGGAGATCGGCCGGCAGATCCGCCCGCACATGTACTCGCTGCAGGAGGATCACCCGGAGCCGCTGGTGCCGCGCCACTGGCGCTTCGAGGTCGCCGAGCGGATGACCGCTCAAGGCACCGCCGAGACGCCGCTCGACGAGAAGGATCTCTCGAAGACGGCCGAGGCGATCAAAGCGGCCAAGGTCGACGCGGTCGCGGTGGGATTCCTCTTCTCCTTCCTCAACCCCGAGCATGAGCGGAAGGCCGCCGAGGCGCTGGCCAAGGCGCTGCCGGGCGTCCACATCTCGCGTTCCTCCGAGGTTCAGCCGGAGTTCCGCGAGTACGAGCGCTTCTCGACGACCGTGCTGAACGCCTATCTGCAGCCGGTGCTGGCCCGCTACCTCGCCGATCTCGGCGACCAGGTCGGCAAGCTCTCGGACAAGATCCAGATCGGCATCAACCAGTCGTCGGGCGGGCTGATGTCGATCGGCCGTTCGCATCGCTTTCCGGTCCGGACCGCGCTTTCCGGTCCCGCTGCCGGCGCGGTCGGTGCGATCCATGTCGCCAAGCTTTCCGACCGGCCGAATGTGGTCACCCTCGACATGGGCGGCACCTCGGCCGACGTGGCGCTGATCCGCGACTACGCGACCGACACCGCGCATGACAGACAGGTCGGCGGCTTCCCGGTGCGACTGCCGATGATCGACATCAACACGATCGGCGCCGGCGGCGGCTCGATCGCCTGGTTCGCACCCGACGGGCTGCTCAAAGTCGGCCCGACCAGCGCCGGCGCGGTGCCAGGCCCCGCCTGCTACGGACTCGGCGGCAGGGAAGCCGCCGTCACCGACGCCAACCTCGTGCTCGGGCGCCTGAGTCAGCGCGGACTACTCGACGGCAAGGTCGCGCTCGACGAGGCGGCGTCGCGCAAGGCCCTGCAGCCGATTGCCGACCGTCTCGGCTTTTCGGTCGAGCGCACCGCGCACGGCATCCTCGCGATCGTCGTCGCCAACATGGTGCGCGCGATCCGCACGGTCTCGGTCGAGCGCGGCCATGATCCGCGCGGCTACGCGCTGATGCCGTTCGGCGGCGCTGGCCCGCTGCATGCGACCGACGTCGCCAGGTCGCTCGGCATGAAGGAGATCCTGGTGCCGCCGGCGCCGGGCATCCTCTGCGCCCAGGGCCTCGTCGTATCGGACCTGAAGGAGGACTTCGTCCGCACCCGCCGCACGCCAGTCACCGCCGCCGAGGCGCCGGCGATGACCAAGGTGATCGCGGAGCTCTCCGCCGAGGCCGACCGCTGGCTCGACGCCGAAGGCGTGCCATCGGGCGACCGCGTCGCGACGTTGACCCTCGACATGCGCTATGTCGGCCAGAACTTCGAGCTGCCGGTGAAGCTACCGTCGGCGGCGCTGCCGGACGCGAAGCAGCTGGCCAGGCTCTTCGCCGCCGTTCACGAGCTCAGCTACGGCTACGCCAACCTCGACGCACCGATCGAGGTGATCAACTTCCGCCTCACCGCAGGCGCCCGGCGCCCGGAAGCCAAGGCGCCGGCCGCGTCCAAGGCGCCAGCCGCAGCTCCGACGCCGGTCGGCCGCCGGCCGGTCTATTTCCGCTGGGAGGCCGCGGACGACACGCCGGTCTATCGCCGCGACGCGCTGCTGCCTGGTCACCGCCTCCAGGGCCCCGCCGTGATCGAGCAGCTGGATGCGACCACCCTGCTCTATCCCGGTGACAGCCTCGTCGTCGATGCCGCCGGTTCCCTCCTGGTCGAGGTTCAGCCATGACCGATCCGATCACCCTAGAGATCATCCACAACGGGCTCCGCTCGATCACCGACGAGTCCTTCATCGCGCTGATGAAGTCGGCCTACTCGACCAACATCAAGGAACGGCGCGACCATTCCTGCGCGGTGATCGATCTTCACGGCCGGCTGATCGCCCAGGCCGAGAACTCGCTGCCGATCCATCTCGCCTCGATGTGGGGCCTGATGACCGCGGTGCTGGCCAAGGTGAAGGTCTCGGACATGAACGAGGGCGACATCTTCGTCGCCAACGATCCCCATGTCGCCGGCGGCACGCATCTCCCCGACCTCAACATGGCGATGCCGGTCTTCGTCGACGGCAAGGTCATGGCCTTCGTCTGCAACATCGCGCACCACGCCGACATGGGCGGCATGGCGCCGGGCAGCATGGCCGGCGGCATGCGCGAGATCTATCAGGAAGGCCTGCGGATCCCGGTCGTCCGTCTCTTCCGCAAGGGCGAGATCGTGCAGGACATCTTCGACCTGCTGCTGCTGAACGTGCGCGTGCCGGACGAGCGCAAGGGCGACTACTTCGCCCAGGTCGCCTCCTGCCGGCTCGGCGAGCGGCGCCTCAAGGAGATGGCGCAACGCTACGGCAGCGACGTGCTAACCACGGCCTTCGAGGAGATCGTCGCCCGCACGCGCCAGCGCATGGAACGCGCGATCGGCTCGATCCCGCCCGGCACCTACCGCTTCGCCGATCGCATGGACGATGACGGGCTCGGCATGGTCGACATCCCGATCGTGGTCGAGCTGACCGTCGGCAACGGGCGCATCCGCGCCGACTTCACCGGGTCGGCGCCCGAGGTCGACGGCAACATCAACCTCAAGATCAACGGCGCCGGCGCGACCGTCGCCTATGCGATCAAGGCGCTGCTCGATCCCGACGTGCCGAACAACCAGGGCGTCCTCGACGTGATCGACGTCTCGGCGCCGGAAGGCACCGTGGTCAACTGCGCGCCGCCGGCCGCGACCGCCGCCCGCGCCCATGTCTGCCAGCGCATCGTCGACTGCGTGATCGGCGCTCTTGCGCCCGCGATCCCGACCTTGGCCGTCGCCGCCGCCAACGGCGCCAACACCACGGCCGTGCTCTCCGGCATCGATCCGGCCACCAGGCAGCGCTACGTCTATCTCGAGACGCTCGGCGGCGGCTTCGGCGGCCGCGCCACCAAGGACGGCAAGGACGGCGTCCAGGTCCACATCACCAACACCTCGAACCTGCCGGTCGAGGCGATCGAGATGGAGTATCCGCTCCGCGTCGAGAGCTACGGCCTGATCGAGGATTCCGGCGGCGCCGGCACTTTCCGCGGCGGCCTCGGGCTTCGCCGCGTGGTCAAGCCTGTCGGCCACGAGGCCGTGTTCAGCGGCACCGGCGAGCGCTTCCGTTTCGCGCCCTGGGGCCTGTTCGGCGGCAAGGACGGCAAGCCCGGCCGCTTCCAGCGCCGCGAGCCCGACGGCTCGCTGACGCTCCTCGACAACAAGCCGGCCGAGGTCACGCTGACCCCGGACCAGGCCGTCGTCATGGAGACGCCCGGCGCCGGCGGTTACGGCGATCCAGCGAAACGCGGCGCCGACGCGATCGAGCGCGACGCCACCTCCGGCAAATTCTCTTCCGACTATCTCCGTCAGGCCTATCCGAAGGGTTGATCGATGAGCGAGCGTTTCGATGTCGTGGTCGTCGGCGCCGGCGTCAGCGGCGCGTCGCTGGCCTGGTATCTGAAGAGGCGCGGCGTCGGCCGCGTGCTCCTGACCGAGCGCGACAAGCCGGCCTCGGGCGGCACCGGCAAGAGTGCGGCGATCGTCCGCCAGCACTATTCGACGCCGCTGATGGCGCGGCTTGCACGCGCCTCGCTCGACGTCTTCCAGGAACAAGCGAAGGCCGTCGGCTTCGAGCAGGTCGGCTACCTGTTCCTGGTGCCGCCCGGCCAGGCCAAGACTGCGCAGACCAACATGGCGATGCAGCGGACGGTCGGTGTCGAGACCGAGTGGCTCGAGCCGGCAGCGCTCAAGGCGAAGGTCGGCGACTGGCTCAACATGGACGGCGTCGGCGGCGCCACCTTCGAGCCGAAGGGCGGCTATGCCGACCCGGTGCGCACCACCGAGACGATGGTCGCCAACTTCAAGAAGCTCGGCGGCGAGTTCCGCGAGCGCACGCCGGTGCGCGGCCTCATCCGCAAGGGCGACCGGGTGACCGGCCTCACGACCGACGCCGGCGACATCGAGGCCGGCACCGTGGTCAACGCCTCCGGCCCGTGGTCGATCATGCTGGCGGCGAGCGCCAACATCGAGATGCAAATGCGCGCGATCCGCGAGCAGGACACGGTCTGGGAGGCGCGTGCCGGGCGTCCCGTGCCGTCGCATTCGATCTCGAACGCGGTGGACGCGACGTATCTCCGCCCGCTCGGCGGCAACCGCTACGTCGTCGGCCGGGGATTCCCCAAGGAATACTTCGACTGCGATCCCTATAACTACAAGCAGACCGCCGAGGACGACTTCGTCGCCGAGGTGCAGCGGCGCCTGACCATGCGCTTTCCGACCATGGAAGGTGCGAAGCTGGTCGACGCCTATGCGGCGCTCTACGACGTGACCGTCGATTGGTATCCCTATGTCGGCCCGCGCGCCGGCCTCCAGGGCTATGCCGACTTCTCCGGCGGCAGCGGCCACGGCTTCAAGATCGCCCCGGCGATCGCCTCCGAGCTCGCCGACTGGATCCTCGACGGCAAGGCCAAGCCCGACTTCGCCCGCTTGTCATACGACCGGATCGCGAAGAAGGACGTGTTCGCCGGCTCCTACGGCGGCAACCGCGGCTAGGGATTTCCAACGCCTCACCCTTGAGGCACGCTAAGGGTCGCTTCTGGAGGCGACCCATGACCCTGTCCAACCGCGCGACCTCGACCGATCTCCTCGACCGGCGTGTTGCCGCCGTCAACGACATGATCGAGCGTGTGCGCGAGATCGAACGCCGCCAGGGCGTCACGCGTGCGGCAATGGCCTCGATCGAGCGCGAGCTGATCCAGCTGGCGTCCCGGACCGAGCTGTTCCCGAAGGAGCAGTTCGCGATCCGGCCGGGCAAGCCGACGGTCTACCGCCTCGCCGAGGATCCGGACTACCGCTTCGCGCTCTATGCCTCGGCCGGCGCGCTCGGCAAGTACCAGCCGCCGCACAACCACACGACCTGGGCGGTGATCGCCGGTGTCTACGGCCAGGAGCACAACGTCATGTACGAGCGTGTCGACGACCGCTCGGTGCCGGGCCAGGGGAAGCTGAAGAAGACCGGCGAGCGCACGGTGACCAAAGGTGTCGCGGTCTCCTACCTGCCCGACGACTTCCACACGATCCAGACCAAGGGCGACGAGGAAGGGCTCCACCTTCACCTCTACGGCCTCAGCCTCGAGCACCTGCCCGACCGCATCGGCTTCAAGACGCCCGAGGACACGGCCTTCGAGCGCTTCATGCGAGCGCCCAACATCGGCGCGCCGCTGCTGCCGGCACCCGACCTGAAGGCGATGATCACCGACGGCGACGAGCTGGCGATCCTCGACGTGCGCGAGGAAGGCGTGTTCGCCAGGCGCCACCTGCTGTTCGCCTCGTCGCTGCCGTTGAGCCGGCTCGAATTGAGGATCGACGCCCTGGTGCCGCGCCGCTCCGCGCGCATCGCCCTGATCGATGCCGACGACGGACTCGCCCAGCGCGCGGCGGCCAGGCTGATGACTTTCGGCTACCGCAACCTCGCGATTCTCGACGGCGGCATCGAGGGCTGGGCCAAGGCGGGATACGAGCTGTTCAGCGGCACCTACGTGCCAAGCAAGGCCTTCGGCGAGTTCGTCGAGCATGAGGACGGGACGCCGCGCATGGACGCGGCCGAGATCAAGGCGCTGGCAGACAAGGGCCAGGACATCGTGATCCTCGACAGCCGGCCGCTGGATGAGTTCCGGAAGATGAGCATCCCCGGCGGCATCGACTGTCCCGGCGCCGAGCTGGTGCACCGCGCCTTCGGCATGGTGCGCTCGCCCGACACGCTGGTCGTGGTCAACTGCGCCGGCCGGACCCGCAGCATCATCGGCGCCCAGTCGCTGATCAATGCCGGGATGCGGAACAAGGTCGTGGCGCTGAAGAACGGCACGATGGGCTGGCACCTGGCCGGGCTCAAGCTAGCCCATGGCGAGAAGACGATGGCGCCGCTACCCGCAGCCGAGGGTCTGAAGAAGGCGAAGGAGGCTGCCGAGCGCGTCGCGAACCGTTTCGGCGTGCGCAGCATCGGCGTCGCCGACCTCATGCGCTTCGAGGCGGAAAGCAAGGCCCGCAGCCTCTACGTCTTCGACGTGCGCTCGCCTGAGGAGTATCGAAGCGGCCATCGCGCGGGGTCGCGATCGGCGCCCGGCGGACAGCTGGTGCAAGCGACCGACTCCTACATGGCGACCCGCAACGCGCGCGTCGTGCTGATCGACGACAACGGCGTGCGCGCGACGATGACCGCCTCCTGGCTGATCCAGATGGGCTGGAGCGAGGTCTACGTGCTCGATGGCGGCCTCGGCGGCGCGCTGGAAACAGGACCCGAGCATCGCGCCGTCCTCGGCCTTGGCCGCGTGAAGGCCTCGTGGATCGATCCGCACGGGCTCAAGGCGCTGACCGATGCCGGCGAGGCGGTGGTGATCGACCTCGACACCAGCCTTCGCTTCCGCGAGCGCCGGATCTCCGGCGCCGTCTTCGGCATTCGTTCGCGCCTGAAGGATCTGGTGCCGACTCTGCCGAAGGGCCGGCGCCTGGTGCTGACCTCGAGCGACGGGCTGGCCGCCAAGCTCGCCGCCGACGAGGTGCGCGCTCTGACCGAGATGGATGTCGCGGCCCTGCTCGGCGGCACCGAGGCCTGGGTCGCGGCCGGGCTTCCGACCCAGTCCGGCGCGGAAGGCCTGCCGGCCGAGCCCGACGACGTCTGGTATCGCCCCTACGACCGCGCGACCGGCGTCGAGGAGGCGATGAAGGAATACCTCTCCTGGGAGGTCGACCTCGTTCGCCAGATCGAGCGCGACGGCGATACACGGTTCAGGACGTTCCCGGCGTAAGACCTCAGCGCAGCCGGAACTGGACGGGCACCTGGAGCTCGAGCTTCGCCTGCGCCAGGTCGGCAGGGATCGGCGGCAGCGGCTCGGCCCGCTTGAGCATCGCCTCGACCTCGCGGTCGAGCTCGGGAAAGCCGGAGCTGGACTTGATCCGGTAGCTCAGCACGCGGCCGCTGCGGTCGAGCTCGAAATGCAGCACCGCGGTTCCCTGCTGTCGGCGCATCTGCGCCTGGCGCGGATACTCCTTGTGCTTCTCGAGCCAGGCGAGGATCACCGAGAAGTACTCGGTGTCGGCACCGGGACGGCCGACCGACGGCGGCAGCGCTGCCAGCTGCGGCGGCATCGGCGCGGCCGAAGGCGGCGGCGCCGCGGCCTGCACCGGAGCCTCGACCGGTGGAGCGGCTGGTGCGGGAGTCGGCGGCGGCTTGGCGACGACCGGTGCCGGCGGCTTCACGATCGGCTTCGGCGGCGGGGGCGGCACGGCCTTGGTCTCGACCGGAATTACGTCCTGAATCTCGGCCAGCTGCGGCATCGGCTCGACCAGCGGGATCGGGTCGATCGCCTTCACCTCTTCCGGCCGCTGGTCCTTGAGATCCTCCGGCTTCGCCTCGCTGACTTCCTGGCGCTGCGGCTCGACCGGCTTCGCCTGGTCGGGCTGCGGCATCGTCGGCGCCGCAAGCTGGGGACTCAGCGCCATCTCGATCTGGGCCGGCACGTTCGCGGCCTTCGAGCGCGAGTCGAGCAGGTTGACGGCGATCGCCGCGAGGGCTGCGCCGTGCACCAGCGTCGAGACCATCCACGGCCAGCGATGGCGGAAGAAGCGGAGCATCGGCTATTTCGCCGGCGGCGCCGAGGCGCCCTCAGCGATCAGCGAGACCCGGGCGAAGCCCGCCTGGGTCACGACGCCCATCGCCTCCATTACCCGGCCATAGGGGATGGTCCTGTCGGCGCGGACATAGACCGGCGCGTCCGGGGTCTCCTTCTTGAGCGCCGCGAGACGGCCGAGCAGCGTGTCCTGGGCGATCTCCTCCTCGCGGAGGAAGACCTTACCTTCGCGGTTGATGCTGACCACCACCGGCCTGGACGTCTGGCTCACCTTCGCCGCCGAGGTCTTCGGCAGCTGCACCGGCACGCCGACCATCATCAGCGGCGCCGTCACCATGAAGATCACCAGCAGCACCAGCATGACGTCGACCAGCGGCGTCACATTGATCTCGGCCATCGGCCGATAGCCGCCGTCGTCGGATCCGTAGGGTGAGGGCGACATCGCCATGCTATTCGGCCGCCTCGGCGGTGAGGCCGCGGCCGGTGCGCCGAGTCATCTGGGTTGCGAGGTCGTCGATCGCGAACGCCATCCGCTGGCTGGTTCGGCCGAGGTTGGTCGTGAGCTTGTTGTAGGCGATCACCGCCGGGATCGCCGCGACCAGGCCGATCGCGGTCGCGAACAAGGCCTCAGCGATGCCGGGTGCGACCACCGCGAGGCTGGTGTCGTTGCTCTGCGCGATCGAGGTGAAGCTGTTCATGATGCCCCAGACCGTGCCGAACAGGCCGACGAACGGCGCGGTCGAGCCGACGGTGGCGAGGAACGGCAGGCCTGGTTCCGAGGCGCGGAGCCCGTCGGCCATCGCCGAGCGCATCGCCCGCTGGCAGCGCTCGCGGCTTTCGCCGCGGCTCTCGCCGTCGAGACGCTCCTGCGCCTCGTGCGCGCCGGCGGCGACGATCTGGGCAATCAGCCCGTCCGATGCGCGCGGCAGCACGGTCGCCCGCGCCCGCGCCAGACCTTCGAGCCGGCCCGCATCCTTAGCGAGACGGCGGAAACGGACGGTCTTGTCGATGATGATTCCCCAGGAGACCACCGAGGCCAGGATCAAAAGGATCATCACACCTTTGACGATCGGATCGGCCTGCAGGAACAGACCCGGCAGGCTGTAGTCGTGGACGGCCGCCAGGGTGACATCGGCAACGGTCGTGGCGGGAGGCATGTCTTCGGGTCCTGCGTCGTTGACACGATCCCGGCAGGAAGCCACCGGACCGGCTTTCTCAGACTAAGAATGACTTGCAAATAACTCCCGATCAAGATGCTTATGATTCTGATAGTTATTATTAAAATTCGAGCGCGCTGCTTCCTGACAGCGCCCCTCCTTGCCGGCCCCCTGGGGCTGGACCACAGGAAACCTCTTCGGCCATCGTGGCATTGAAGAGGATCATCCCCGGGTGACGCGCGTGAAAACAAAGACGAATCCGGTTTCGCCCACCCCGGGAGCGGGCCTACTCGGCCCGGCTCCTCTCCCGACTTGCCGGCGATCAATTCAGGCCTGAAGCTTCGAATTGCGCGGCGGAGGAGCGGCCAAGCCGATCCCATCCCTCGCGATCATCGGCAACAGATCTCACCATCAGCGGAAGCGTAGGTAAGGCGGCATGGACCAGGGTGCGGCATCCGGCGGAGCGGCAGCGCCGACACGAACACGTCGGCGGTCGCTCCTCGGCAGGATCGTCGGCACCCTGCTGACGCTGCTGGTGCTGGCGGGAGTCGCCGGAGGTGCCTGGTATCTGACCCAGCGGAATGCCAGCGAGCCCCGGCCGGGAGTCGGTGGACCCGGGGGGCCGGGCGGCGGAACGGGCGGCTTCCGCCGGGTCGCGACCACGGTCGGCGTGGCACCTGCGACCCGCGCCGATATCCCGGTCATCATCGACGCGCTCGGCACGGTCACACCGGCCGCGACCGTCACCGTCCGCCCGCAGGTCTCCGGCGTCATCTCCGAGATCCGCTTCCGCGAAGGCGAGACCGTCGCCAAGGACCAGGTGCTGGTCATCCTCGATCCGAGGCCCTTCCAGCTCGCGCTCGACGTGGCGCAGGGCAACCTCGCCCGCGACGAGGCCCAGCTGCAGAACGCCCAGGTCACCTACGAGCGCTACCGCACGCTGCTGACCCAGAACTCGATCGCACGCCAGGAGGTCGACACCCAGGCCGCGACCGTGAAGCAGCTCCAGGGCGTGATCGCCGCCGACCGTGCGGCGGTCGACACCGCGCGCCTCAACCTCGCCTATAGCCGGATCACCGCACCGATCGGCGGCCGCGTGGGCCTCCGGCCGATCGACGTCGGCAACTACGTCTCGACCGGCGACGCCGCCGGAGTCGCGGTGATCAACCAGGTGGTGCCGATCGACGTTCTGTTCTCGGTGCCCGAGGACGACGTGCCGCGCATCGAGGCACGCATGTCGAAGGCGACGCCGCCGGACGTGACCGCCTACGACCGGACGCGGACGACGGCGCTGGGTCAGGGCAAGTTCCAGACCCTCGACAACCTGATCGACACGACCACCGGCACGGTGAAGGCGAAGGCACGCTTCGGCAACGAGGCGGGGTCGCTGTTCCCCGGCCAGTTCGTCAATGTGCGCATGCAGCTCGACATGATCTCGAACGCGATCGTCGTGCCCGTGGCGGGCGTGCGCCACGGCACCGACGGCGACTTCGCCTATGTCGTCGGCGAGGACAGCACGGTGAAGGTGCGGAAGGTGCGTCGCGGTCCGGCCGCCGGCGACATGGTCTCGATCGTCGAGGGCCTGGCCGAGGGCGAACGCGTGGTGACCGAGGGCGGCGATCGGCTGGTCGACGGCCAGCAGGTCCAGCTTCCGGGCCAGGCCCCGCCGCAGCGTCCGCAGGGACAAGGCCAGGGCCAGGGCGGCCAGCGTCGCCAGCAGCGCCCGGGTGGCGGAGCCGCCTCCACCCCATGAGCGACCAGGACGACGTCGTCCGCCCCGGCCCCAGTGGCGGCATGAACCCGTCGGCGCCGTTCATCCTCAGGCCGGTCGCGACCTCGCTGCTGATGGTAGCGATCGTGCTGTCCGGCCTGGTCGGCTTCTTTTTCCTGCCGGTCTCGGCGCTGCCCGAGGTCGACTACCCGACGATCCAGGTAAGGACGCTCTACCCGGGTGCCAGCCCCGAGGTCGTCGCGCACACGGTCACCGCGCCGCTCGAACGCCAGTTCGGCCAGATGTCGGGACTCAAGCGGATGAGCTCGACCAGTGCTGCCGGCGCCTCCGTGATCACGCTGCAGTTCGAGCTGCGCCTCACTCTCGACATCGCCGAGCAGCAGGTCCAGGCGGCGATCAATGCCGGCGGCAGCCTGCTGCCGACAGGGCTGCCGTCGCCGCCGATCTACTCCAAGGTCAATCCGGCGGACGCGCCGATCCTGACGCTGTCGGTGACCTCGGCGACCCTGCCGTTGACCCAGGTCCAGGACCTGGTCGACACGCGGCTCGCGCAGAAGATCTCTCAAGTGTCCGGCGTCGGTCTCGTCTCCTTGAGTGGCGGCAACCGGCCTGCGGTCCGCATCCAGGTCGACACCAACCGGCTCGCCGCCTACGGGCTAGGCATCGACTCGCTGCGCACGACGATCAATGCCGCCAACACCAACAGCG
>JAEULB010000168.1 GCA_016792585.1 Rhodospirillaceae bacterium | reverse complement strand
CGCGTGTTCGGCGTGCTGCGCCGGCGGGCGCGGCTGGACTGGCACCTCCGCGAGTCCGGATATCGCGACGTGCTGGACGCGCGCCGCCGCGTGCTCGCCGACGTGATCGTCGCCGACGGACGCTCGCTCGATGCGGTCGATCAGCTCTTCGCCGCGGGACCGCACGCGACGGGGAAGCTCTCGCACCGCGAGGAGGAGCTGGCCGGGAAGCTCGTCGGCCGCACGCTGGACGCGCCGGACGCGCCGCCGGAGGCACCCTACTGGCTCGCCGAGAAGCTGCGCGCGCTTTATGGCGAACGCTTCAACGAAGAGATGTCGGCGCTCAACCGGACCGCGCCGTTCGACCTGCGCACGAACCTCTTGAAGGCGAAGGACCGCGACGAGGCGCTTGCGGCGCTCAAGGCCGAAGGCATCGAGGCCGAGCCGACGCACCTGTCGCCGCTAGGATTGAGGCTGCCGGCGCGGAAGCCGATCGAGCACTGGACCGCGTTCCGCCAGGGGCAGGTCGAGGTGCAGGACGAGGGCTCGCAGATCGTGGCGCTCCTGGTCGATGCGAAGCCCGGGATGAAGGTCGTCGACTACTGCGCCGGCGCCGGCGGCAAGACGCTGGCGCTGGCAGCGGCGATGAACAACCAGGGCCGGCTCGTCGCCTGCGACACCTCGGAAGGACGCCTCGAGCGCTCGCGCGTGCGGCTCAAGCGTGCCGGCGTGCACAATGTCGAGACGCATCTGCTGGCACCCGGCGACAAATGGGCGAAGCGCCAGTCCGGCGGCTTCGACCGCGTGCTGGTCGATGCGCCGTGCAGCGGCTCCGGCACCTGGCGGCGCAATCCCGATGCGCGCTGGCGCTACGGGCCGGACGACATCGAGGGACTGGTGAGCGAGCAGAAGCAGATCCTCGACCGCGCGGCGAAGCTGGTGAAGACCGGCGGACGCCTCATCTATGCGACCTGCGCGCTGCTGAAGGAGGAGAACGAGGACCAGGTCGCTTCGGTCCTCGAAACCCATCCGGGCTTTCGCCAGATCCCGGTCGGCGAGATCTGGCCGGGCACCGTCGGCGGATCGGCACCGACGAGCGAGCCGTCGCTGCGTCTCTCGCCGGCCGCGCACGGCACCGACGGCTTCTTCGTCGCGGTGATGGAGAAGGCGTCGTGAGCGTCTCGATCCGCGACGCCACGCCGGAGGATGCGCCCGGCATCGCGCTGGTCCATGTCGAGGGCTGGCAGACGACGTATCGCGGCCTGCTTCCCGACAGCTACCTCGACGGCCTCGACGTCAGGCAGCGTACCGACACCTGGCACCGGGGCCTCGCGGCGCAGAGCCCCGGCCGTTACGTGGTCGTCGCCGAGGTCGGGCGCGAGGTCGTCGGCTTCGGCAGCGCCGGTCCCGCCGGCAACGAGGCGCTGGAAGGCTACGACTGCGGCGTCAGTGCGCTCTACGTCCGGCCCGCGCATCGCAGCCGGAGGACGGGCGAGCGGCTGCTGGCCGGGCTGTTCGAGCGGCTTAGGAAGGACGGGCGCCGGACCGTCTCGCTCTGGGTGCTCGACGGCAACGACCGCGCCGAGGCGTTCTACCGCCGCCAGGGCGCGCACGAGATCAGGCGCGAGCACCGTCCCGGCGCGGGCGGCACGATCCCCGAGATCGCGATGGGCTGGAGCGAGCCCGCGATGACCGCGCTGATCGAACGGACCGCCGCATGACCGACGGTGCCGGCATCGACTACAAGGTTCGTCCCGCGACGGCGGACGACGCCGAGGCGGCGGCGGCGATCCAGCTCGACGGCTGGCGCACGGCCTATCGCGACATCTTCCCGGCGGAAGTTCTCGCGGCCGCCGATGTCGGGCAGATGGCGGAGAAGTGGCGCCAGCGCCTCGTCGCCGGCTTCGCCTACGTCGCGGTCGTCGGCTCCGAGCCCGTCGGCGTGATCGCGGGTGGTCCGCCGCGTGGGCCGGAGACCTCGGCCGAGGCCGAGGTCTACTCGCTCTACGTCTTCTCGTGGTGGCGCGGCCGCGGCGTCGGCGAGGCGCTGATGGCTGCTGCCTTCGCCGGCCTGGGCTCGAAGCGCGCCGGCCTCTGGACGCTGACCGACAACACCAAGGGCCGGCGCTTCTTCTCGCGCCTCGGCGGTGCGGAGGTCGCGACGCTGGAGCGGCCGTCGATCGGCGGCCTGGTGAAGCCCTCGACGCTCTTCATCTGGCCGGATGCCGCGGCCTCGGCCGCGATCTGGAGCGAGCGGCGCCACGCGGTCGAGATCAGGCACGCCGAGTTCGACGACTCCGCCGGCATCGCCCGCGTGCAGATCGACACCTGGCGGGCGGCTTACCGCATGATCATGCCGCCGCGTCTTCTCGCCGACATGAACGACATCCGAATCTCCGCCTTCTGGGCGCAGGTGATCGCGGAGAGCCAGGGCAAGAGCTTCTGCTTTGTCGCGTCCGCAGGCGAGCGCGTGGTGGGCTTCGCCTCCGGCGGCCCGCGCCAGCACACCGAGGAATACTCGAAGGGCGAGGTCTATGCGCTCTACGTGCTGCCCGAGTTCCAGGGCCGCGGCGTCGGCCGCCGCCTGGTCGCGACCTCGTTCGAGCGCATGCTCGAGCTCGGCATGAGGGAGGGCCGCATCTGGACCTTGCGCGAGAACGCGCCGGCCAGGGCCTTCTACGCCCGCATCGGCGGCGCCATGACCGAGAACGGCTACAACGACATCGGCGGTATCAGGTACCCGGAGGTGGCCTTCGACTGGCCCGACCTCCGGCGCTGGAAGGAAAATCGATGACCGATCGCGTGCTCATCCTCGACTTCGGCTCGCAGTTCACG
>JAEULB010000167.1 GCA_016792585.1 Rhodospirillaceae bacterium | reverse complement strand
CTCGGCCCAGGGCTGATGGCGGCTCCAGCCGTCGACGAGGCGCGAGCAGAAGTAGCCGATGGTCGGCGCGAGCAGGAACGAGAGGAAGCGGGCGGCGGTGGCGTAGCGGCCGCCGGAAGCCTCGCTAATGGCGGGTCTTCCGCTGGGCGACGCGGCGCTCGACCTCGGCCAGGATCTCGGCCTTCTGACGCGCGTTGCCGGACATCGCCTGCTGGAACAGCCGCACCGCCTCGCTCGGCTTCGACGGCAATCCCAGATGCGCGCGCGCCATGCGCTCGGCCGAATCCAGCAGGTCCGGGTCCATCTTCCGACGGAGCTCGGCGATCTGCTTCAGGATCTGCTCGCGGGGCTTGGCTGTCATGACGGCGGCGAGCAGAGCACAGGGCCCCCCGGGACGCAAGGCAAGGGGGAGTGATAGATTCCGCTCCAGCATGAAGTGCTGCATCTGCGACGGGCGGGCGGTTGCCAGTTTCGGTGTCGAACCGGGGGCCGTGGACCGTTTTCCCGCGGCCAAGCGCACCTATTACGCCTATGGCGACCACGAGAGGCTGCTGGTCTTCTGCGCGCCGCATTTCGAATCGGCGGCGCTCGGCTGGCCCGGCCTGATCGGCAACCCGGTGCAGCCTGTACATCGCTTCGCCGCCGAGGGCTGGGCCGCGATCGAGCAGGTTCGAAAGCGTCTCCAGGACCCGGCGGTCAGGCTCAAGGTGATGCTGCTCTGGCGCCAGGCCTCGCGGCGCTGGGGGCTCTCGGCGCCGGAGGCGCGCAAACGCGCCAAGCGGTATCCGGTGACCCGCCGGCGGATCGAGCTGATCCGACAGCTGATGGCGGCCCAGCGGGGCAGCCCTTAAGGACGCTTCGGGATCCTCCGCCTTTCGTTGCAGGCAGCCCCGCCTTGGGGCAAGCTTCCCTCGGCTCCGGCCCTGGATGGGCCGTCCCAACGCGAGTCCAAGAAGCTTCGCTTTCGCTTTCCAACAAGCAAAGACAGAGGGGGAGGACGCATGCGGACCAGGGCTACCGCCAAACGACGCACGACGGCGCCGGCACGATCGCGCCCGTCGACCAAACCGGGCAGCGCCGACCGGCTGCGCGCGCTCGCCAAGCGCTGCCGCGTCGTCTCGGAAGAGACGGCGATGCCGGAGATCAGCCAGGAACTCGTTCACATCGCCGAGGCCCTGGAGGACGAGGCGGACACTCTCGCCGGAAGATAGCGTCCGGCTTCCGTCGGACCTGGCTCCGGCGGCGGCTCGAAGGACGCTGGAGCTAGAAAGACAGTGCAGCCAACCGACATCTCGCGCCCCGAGTACTTCCACAAGGTCGTCGACTGCCAATGGGCGTGCCCGGCGCATACGCCGGTGCCGGAGTACATAAGGCTGATCGCCGCCGGCCGTTACGGCGACGCCTACATGGTCAATTGGAAGTCGAACGTGTTCCCGGGGATTCTCGGGCGCACCTGCGACCGTCCGTGCGAGCCCGCATGCCGGCGCGGCCGCGTCGAGGCCGAGCCGGTGGCGATCTGCCGGCTGAAGCGCGTCGCCGCCGACTTCAAGGGCGACATCAAGGCCCAGCTGCCGAAGCCCGACGCGCCGAAGAACGGCAGGCGCGTCGCGCTGATCGGCGCAGGCCCTGCCTCGCTGACCGTGGTCCGCGATCTGGTGCCGCTGGGCTACACCTGCACCGTCTACGACTCCGACCCCAAGGCCGGCGGCATGATCCGAAGCCAGATCCCGCGCTTCCGCCTGCCGGAAGAGGTGATCGATGAGGAGGTGGGGTACATCACCGGCCTCGGCAACATCGAGCTCAAGCTCGGCCAGCGCGTCGACAGCCTGAAGTCGCTGCTCGCCGAGGGCTACGACGCGATCTTCGTCGGTTCCGGCGCGCCGCGCGGCCGCGACCTCGAGATCCCGGGCCGCAAGGAAGCGGCGAAGAACATTCATATCGGCATCGACTGGCTCTCGAACGTCTCGTTCGGCCATATCGACAAGATCGGCAAGCGCGTGATCGTGCTCGGCGGCGGCAACACCGCGATGGACTGCTGCCGGTCGTCCAAGCGCCTCGGCGGCGAGACCGTCACCGTGGTCGTGCGCTCGGGCTTCGAGGAGATGAAGGCCTCGCCCTGGGAGAAGGAGGATGCCCAGCACGAGGGCATCCCGATCATGAACTACCTGGTGCCCAAGGCCTTCCTTCACGACAACGGCAAGCTCAAGGGCATGTCGTTCGAGAAGGTCGCGGCGAGGAAGGACGAGAAGGGGCGGCGCGAGCTGGTGCCGACCGGCGAGCCCGAGGTCGTCATCGAATGCGACGACGTGCTGGTCGCGATCGGCCAGGAGAATTCCTTCCCCTGGATCGAGCGCGACATCGGCATGGAGTTCGACCGCTGGGCCATGCCCAAGGTCGATCCGAAGACCATGCAGTCGACGATCCCCAACGTGTTCTTCGGCGGCGACGCCGCGTTCGGGCCGAAGAACATCATCTGGGCGGTGGCGCATGGCCACGACGCGGCGATCTCGATCGACAAGTTCCTGAACGGCGAGGACTTGGCCGACCGGCCGCCGCCGGGCGTCAATGTCGCCTCCCAGAAGATGGGCATCCACGAGTGGAGCTACGACAACGACATCTCGGCAGCACTCCGCAACAAGGTGCCGTGGCGCGACCTCGGCACGACGCTGAAGGACATCAAGGTCGAGGTCGAGCTGGGGTTCGATGCAAAACTGGGATACGCCGAGACCCAGCGCTGCCTCAACTGCGACGTCCAGACGGTCTTCTCCAAGAGCCTCTGCATCGAGTGCGACGCCTGCGTCGACATCTGCCCGGTCGACTGCATCACCTTCACCGCCAACGGCGAGGAAGACGACCTGCGCGAGCGGCTGACCCAGCCGGCACGCAACAAGACCCAGGACCTCTATCTCTCCGACGTGCTCAAGACCGGCCGCATCATGGCCAAGGATGAGGACGTCTGCCTCCACTGCGGACTCTGTGCCGAACGCTGTCCGACCGGCGCCTGGGACATGCAGAAGTTTCTCATCGAGATGACACACGCGGGTGCCGCATGCCGAAGCCGCTAGAGCGCGTCAACGACTTCGTCGTCAAGTTCGCCAACGTCAACGGCTCGGGCTCGGCCAGCGCGAACACGCTGTTCGGGAAGATCATCCTGCGCATGGGCATTCCTGCGACCCCGCGCAACATCTTCCCCTCCAACATCCAGGGCCTGCCGACCTGGTACGAGGTGCGGGTGTCCGAAGCCGGATGGCTCGGCAGCCGCGGCGGCGTCGACCTGATGGTGCCGATGAACCCGCAGACCTGGGACGCCGACATGGCCTCGGTCGAGCCGGGGGGATACGTCCTCTACGACTCGACCAAGCCGCTGCCGCCGTCGAAGTTCCGCGACGACGTAACCGTGCTCGGCGTGCCGCTGACCGAGATGTGCAACAACGCCTACACCGATCCGCGCCAGCGCCAGCTGTTCAAGAACGTGATGTACGTCGGCGCGCTCTCGGCCCTCCTCGACATGGACGTCGAGGTCGTCGAGAAGCTGATCGGCGAGCAGTTCTGGGGCAAGGAGAAGCTGATCAAGCCGAACATCGCGGCGATGCATATGGGCCGCGACTACGCCTTGAAGAGCCTGCCGTGCCCGATCGGACTTCGCCTTCGCAAGTCCGACAAGGTCGGCGACCGCATCATGGTCGAAGGCAACTCGGCCGCCGCGCTTGGCGCGGTCTATGGCGGTGCCACGGTTTGCGCCTGGTACCCGATCACGCCATCCTCCTCGCTGGCGGAGGCCTTCACCAGCCACTGCAAGCGCTTCCGCGTCGATCCCACGACCTCGAAGCGGAAATACGCGATCGTCCAGGCCGAGGACGAGCTCGCCTCGATCGGCATGGTGATCGGTGCCAGCTGGAACGGCGCGCGCGCCTTCACCTCGACCTCGGGCCCCGGCGTCTCGCTGATGCAGGAGTTCATCGGGCTCGCTTATTTCGCCGAGATCCCCGCGGTGATCTTCGACGTGCAGCGGGCCGGTCCCTCGACCGGCATGCCGACCCGCACCCAGCAATGCGATATCCTCTCGGCCGCCTATGCCAGCCACGGCGACACCAAGCACGTTCTGCTGCTGCCCGAGGACGGGAAGGAGTGCTTCGACTTCGGCGCCCAGGCCTTCGATCTCGCCGACCGGCTGCAGACGCCGATCTTCGTCATGCTCGACCTCGACATCGGCATGAACGAGCGGCTCTGCGCGCCGTTCAAGTGGGACGACACGCGCCGGCTCGACCGCGGCAAGGTGATGAGTGCCGAGGACCTCGATTCCGGCAAGCCGTTCGGCCGCTACCTCGACGTCGACGGCGATGGCATCGCCTATCGCACGTATCCGGGCACGCACCCGAACAAGGGCGCCTTCTTCACGCGCGGCACCAGCAAGGACCAGTACGCCCGCTATACCGAGGAAGGGCCGGCCTATGTCGAGAACATGACGCGGCTGCTCCGGAAGTTCGACACCGCGAAGTCGCTGGTGCCGCAGCCGATCCGCAAGGACGCGGGCCAGCCGACGAAGCTGGGCGTCATCTACTATGGTTCGACCTCGCCCGCGATGGACGAGGCTATGGCCAAGCTTTCGGGCCAGGGGGTTCACCTGAACACGCTCAGGCTCCGGGCCTTCCCGTTCAATCAGGACGTGACCGCGTTCTGCGCCGCGCACGACCGGGTCTTCGTCGTCGAGCAGAACCGCGACGGACAGATGCGCACGCTGCTGATGAGCGAGTGCGGTATCGATCCGGCCAGGCTGGTCCCGGTGCTGCACTACGACGGCACGCCGATCACCGCCAAGTTCATCGCCGAGACGATCGCCGAAGAGGCGGCCGTGGTTCCCTTCCGGAAGGCCGTGTCATGAGCTATCTGCCGAAGCCGAAGTTCCGCCACCCCGGACTGCCGAAGAACAAGCTCGGGTTCACCCGCCGCGACTACGAAGGCACGGTCTCGACCCTCTGCGCCGGCTGCGGCCACGACTCGATCTCGGCCGCCATCGTCCAGGCCTGCTTCGAGCTCGACCTCGAGCCGCACCGCCTCGCCAAGCTCTCGGGGATAGGCTGCTCGTCAAAGACGCCGACGTATTTCCTCGGGCAAAGCCACGGCTTCAACTCGGTGCATGGCCGCATGCCGTCGGTGCTGACCGGCGCCAACCTCGCCAACCGGGAGCTCACTTACCTCGGCGTCTCCGGCGACGGCGACTCCGCCTCGATCGGGCTCGGGCAGTTCGCGCATGCCATCCGGCGCGGCGTCGACATGGTCTACATCGTCGAGAATAACGGCGTGTATGGGCTTACCAAGGGCCAGTTCTCGGCGACCGCCGACGCCGGCTCGAAGAGCAAGTGGGGTGCGGACAACAACGACTCCCCGATCGACATGGTGGCCTTGGCGCTCCAGCTCGGTGCCACCTACGTCGCCCGCTCCTTCTCCGGCGACAAGACCCAGCTGGTGCCGCTGATCAAGGGCGCGCTCCGCCATCGCGGTGCGGCCTTCATCGACTGCATCTCGCCCTGCGTCGCCTTCAACAACCACGCGGGATCGACCAAGAGCTTCGATTACGTGCGCGAGCACAACGAGGCGGTGAACGCCCTCGACTACATGCCGACGCGATCCGAGATCACCGCGGACTACGCCGAAGGCACGCTCGAGCAGGTGACCCAGCACGACGGCTCGGTGCTCAACCTCTACAAGCTCGCATCCGACTACGACGTGCACGACCGGATTGCCGCGATGACGTACCTCCAGAAGAAGAACGCCGAAGGCGAGATCGCGACCGGCCTCCTCTACCTCGATCCCAACCCGAAGGACCTGCACGGCCACCTGCAGACGATCGACACGCCATTGAACCGATTGAGTGAAGCGGACCTCGTGCCAGGTGCGACGGCGCTGGAGAAGTTCAACGCGGCACGGCGTTAGTTCTCTTCCATCGGTCTTTTCCCCAGCCGTGCACTATCCAGCTTTGGATTGGCCTGATCCCAAAGGCGCGATGCGCCTTCAGGCATTGGATCATCCGTGGGAGATGGTATCGGAACTCGATGCTTTATCTGATATTCGCGATCATGCTCAAGGAGATAGAACGACGCGTTGATCGATGCCCCGCCGTACCCACGAGCCATCTCCCACAATACGGTCCTGGCTTCCGCTAGAGCGACGTCGCTTTCAATGAGGTCGATGGCGACCCGTACCCGTACCGGCGGATCGGGATGCTGCAATAGCGGAAGAAGGCTCTTGACCACATCCTGTCCTCGCGCGCGAAGCTCTGCGAGATAGGGCCGCGGGTCGACATGCTCTGCGGGGCGCGATCGCTCGTTCAGCCTGCACCATTTCTCCACTTTCGTGATGTAGGACGCAGTTAAAGTCTCGGTATCCTGCGCTTTGAGATTTTCATTGGAACGGGTCATCGATCAGCGCTCCTCGTACTTCAAGCAGGTGACGCCCTATCAACTCCTGATCTTTCCAGTGTTTTCGAGCAACAAAATCGCGAAAGAGTATGACGCCGCTGCTCTTATTCATGTCCATATACGTGATCATCCAATGCCGCAGCACTGGAATTATGACGATGTTATCGGTGTGGTGAATGTGCGCCTTCCAGAACGCAGGGGTTTTGTACTCAGCGTAGACCTGATGCGAAGGAATGACGTGGTGGCGCTCATAGCCAGGGGACGCCGCGTTCTTAAGGTAGTCGTACAGCTCCCGCTTAGTTTCATAACCCCGAGGCTCGACATCGGGGCGTAGTTCTTTCAGAGTTTTCGGCGGATCTTGCCAAGTCCGAACGGCAGCTGAGAGTTGCGACGGCGTCAAGTGTCGCAGAAAATTTGTCGCTTCCTCGACGTCCGGGAAATTGTCTCGAAGGAAGCGGTGCATCGCCTTCGCCGCATCGATCTGTTCGCGCGACAGATGGGGAAGGCTCGCGAGAACAAAGTCATCAGTAATATCCCCGTCACTGACAATTGCTGGCGCGGCGGAGTTGCTCGGGCCTCGTGTTGGGGGCCTACTCCAGCGACCGCCATGATGTCCGGCCGGTTGCCTCGGCTGCGGTTATCCATGAATGCGTGCGAAGTCCTCGGAGTTTTTTCGTCCCTGTATTCCTTCGACCTGGACTGCTGAATACCCTAGCGCTTGGCGCTTCTCGTTGAGTGTCAGGAAGTCGGCCTGCTGGATCTGCTGCCATTTGAGTCGGCGACGAGGCGCGAGCGCCGGGACCTCATCGAGGTCGTGGGCGAGGCGGAGGCTCTCGCCGAACATCGGGCCGAGCCAGGACGACAGCGCCGACGACAGGCGGCCGAGCAGCGGGATCACGGTGTGCTCCCAGAGCTCGAGGCGGGCGTCGGCGCGGTTCGAGTAGGTCGCTTCACCCGAGACGACCAGGAGATGCGGCACGCCGAAGGCGGCGGCGATCTCGCGCGCCGCCTGGGCCTTCATCTGCGCGAAATCCATGTCCTTCGGCGAGAAGCCGAGTTCCTTCCAGTCGACGTCGCCGCCGAGGACAAGCGGGCGGCCGGCCTGGCGGGGACCTTGCGTGCGGTCGAGCAGCGCCTCCTCGACACGGCGGATGCCGTCGGGACCGGGATCCGAGCGGAAGACCAGCGCGCCGGAAGGGCGGACGCCGTTCTGCAGGAGAGCGGTGTTGTGCTCGGCGGCGGCGTTGCGCTGGTCGATCGCGGCGGCCGCTGCCTCGATCGGCGACAGGCCGTACCAGTCGTCGAGCGGGTGGAAGTCGCGAAGATGCAGGACATCGGACGCGCCATTGATCGGATCGACCGGCCAGTCGACGCTGCGTCCCTCGACCTCGTAGCGATAGGCACGCGGCACGCCGGAGACGTCGGGCACGATCCGCATGCGGTCGGGACGCAGCGCATAGAGCTCGCGCGGCGCGTCGTCGTCAGGCCGCACCACTTCGAGATAGGCGTTGCCGGAGAGCAGCAGGTGGCCGATCGCGGCCTCGATCAGCTCCGGCCCCGACTGGCCCGGGTTCGGCCGGCGCAGCAGGTCGAGCAGCGGGTGCGTGTCGAGCTCTTGGGCGCCCTTGTAGAGAAGCCACGGCACCGAGGCGCAGGCGCGTGCGACCTCGCGGACGCAACGATAGGCGACGACGTTCTTGCGATAGCCTTCCTCGGCGAGGCGGTCGTAGCGCCTGGGTGTCCAGCGCGCCGGTGCCAAGCCGACGGCAGCCACCGCCGCGCCCGCGCGCGACGATGTCCGCGCCAGGAGCGCGGACATCCGGTCCATCCAGGTCATGGGAATGCTCCGCGGGGCGCTGTTGGCAGCCGCCGTTCGAAAGGGATTTAGAGCGGGGAGAGGCTCGGCGGCGATGCTCGCCTGCTACGCCCCAGTAGCGGCGATCCTGTCAAAAACCGCGGATCTTGTCAAGGATTAATTTCCGTAATATGCGGATCGATCTAGCTGCGCTTCGGCAGGTTCTTCCGGACGATCGCCACGATGATCAGCGTGAAGGCGGCGGCGCGGAGCAGGTAGACCCAGCTGAGCGCCTCGCGCTCGATGCCCGAGAGCGTGACGATCGCGCCGTTGCCGGCAAGCACGAAGAACGCGAGTGCGAAGATGGCGAACAGCGAGTCCGAGGTGCGCCGCCAGAAGCGGAGGAAGAATACGCCTACGACGAGATAGCCCAGGACGATGGCACCGGCGATGAACTCGTTCATCAGTCGGCCTCCCAGATGAAGCCGTAGAGCAGCACCGCGATCGCGGCCAGCGACGCGAGGTTCCGCCATATCAGGAAGTTGACGTCCGGAAAGACGACCACGTCCAAGAGAAGAAAGACGTTGTTGGCGGAGAGGAAGACGAAGCCGATGGCGCTCCATAGCAGCAGGGCGGTCCGGGTCTTGAGATAGCTCCGGATCAGGAGCGCGGTGCAGGCGAGCGCGCTCGCGACGCACATCAGGTAGACCAGGACCGGGAAGGTCATCGTCATCCGCCTCAGTCCTTCTTCAGCTTGAAGGCGTCGGAGAAGGCTCGCAGCTTTTCGTCGGGGGCGCCATGGATCACCTGGGCGATCGCCAGCGGGCGCTCGGCATGGAGACGGTTGAGCTCGCCGACGAGATCCTCGAGCGCCGGCGCGGCCGTCCGGTAGCGATAGGTGCCGTCGGGCTGGCGCTCGACCAGGCCAAGCTCATGCAGGCGTGAGAGCACGCCGTCGATGAGCGCCCGGCTGCTGCGAAGCTCGACCACGAGGTCGTCGATGCGCCAAGCCTGCTCCGGCTTCCGGTGGAGCAGCAGCAGCAGCTCGATCGCCCACAGCGAACGCAGGGATTGGATGAGCCCGGCGAGTTCTGCCGAGATCACGAACACCGTCCAGACATGAGGGGGAGTTTAAGGACAAGCGTCGGGCCATCAACCCAACGGCCGTATATCTGAACGTGTTTTCATTTCATGGGCGCGTGCTAAGTCGCGCGCCGGCTCGTCGGCGCGCGACCGTCACAGAATAGTTTCAGATGCCCGACGCTCAGGCGTTCGGACGGAAACCTTCGGCGAGCACGGCCGAGCGGAAGGCGGTCTCGATCTCGAGCTGCTTCATCTCGGCGCCGATGAAGTCGCGGGCCGAGACGACGCCGAGCAGCTTCTCGCCCTCGACGATCGGCATGTGGCGGAAGCCGCCGTCGCGCATGCGCCTGAGGGCGACGACCGCCGGGTCGTTCGGCGTCATCGTCTCCGGCATCCTGGTCATCACCTCGGAGAGAGCCGTCCTCTCGATGTCGAGGCCCGGGGCGGCGACCCGCTTCACCAGGTCGCGCTCGGTGAAGATGCCCGCAAGCTTGCCGCTGGCCTCGGTGACCAGCACGGCGCCGACGGCGCGCTCCGCCATCAGCTTGCACGCCTGGCGCACGGTGGCGGTCGGCGCCAGCTTGGCGAGCTTCTGGCGCTTGATGATGTCGGCGATCTTCCGGCTCATGGTGGTCTCCGCGTCTCGCGCCGCGTCCAGGACCGCCTCGACCGCGCCATGGGTGGCGTCGACCGACTGCTGCCCCGGACCGGCTGTCAGTGTTTTCGCGGCCAGGGCCGTGGCGAGCGCGGCGATGACGTCCGCCGTCTCTGCCTTGGTCCCGACCTTCAGGATCTTGTCGAGCAACGCCTTCACGCGTTCCGGATCGCTGCCGCGGGGAAGCGGCAGCAGCGCATCGACGGCGGCGCCGTCGGCACGTTCGGCCCGGAAGCGAAGCTTGGCGTCCATGCGCGAATTTTCATGCCGGATCGGGCGCGCCCGCAAGACGGTCGTCTCGCACTGCGATTTCGCAGACGCGATTTCGCAGCGGCGTTTCGCATCGGCGAAGAACGGCGCCTTGCGTCGCGCCCGGAGACCGTTTAACCACGATAAGGAATGACGACATTGGGCTTGATCGGCGCCGGCGTGATGGGCCGGGCGCTGGCGCAGAACCTGGCGGACCGCAACGTGACCGTCGTGGTCTTCGACCGCGATGCTGCGGCGCGGTCGCGAGCAGCCGAAGACTCCCGGCTCATCGTCGTGCCCAGCCTCGGCGTCTTGCTCGGCAAGCTGCCGAAGCCGCGGGCCGTGCTGCTGATGGTCAATGCCGGGCGGCCGGTGGAGTCGGCGATCGCCGATCTCCGCCCGCACCTCGAACGCGGCGACATCATCGTCGACGGCGGCAATTCGGAATGGCGCGACACGCAGCGACGCACCGCCGATCTGGCGAAGGAGGGGCTCGACTTCGTCGGCCTCGGCGTTTCCGGCGGCGAGGAGGGGGCCCGTCGCGGGCCGGCGATGATGGCCGGCGGCAGCGAGGCCGCGTACACGCGCATCCGCCCGTGGCTGGAAGCGATCGCGGCGCGAGCCGACGACGGCACGGCCTGCGCCGACTGGTTCGGCCCCGATGCCGGCGGCCACTTCGTCAAGATGGCGCACAACGCGATCGAGTACGGCGTGATGCAGGCGATCGCCGAGGCGACGCAGATCCTTCAGCACGGGCTCGGGCTCCCGTATCCGGTGATGAAGAGGGAAGCGGATGGCTGGGCCGCCGGCAACCGCGCCTCGTATCTGCTGGAGCTCACGAGCGACATCCTTGGCCGCAGCGACGGCGAGACCGGCAGGCCGCTGCTGGACGTGATCTCCGATCGCGCCGGCATGAAGGGCACCGGTGGCTGGGCGGTCGAAGCGGCGCTCTCGCTGGGCGTGGCCGTGCCGACGCTCACCGAGGCGGTGTTCGCCCGCACGCTCTCGGGTCAGCCCGAGCGCAAGTCCGTGGTCGAGCGCCTCGGCGCGCCGGCAAAGAAAGGCGATGCGAAGGCGAAAACCGATCTCGGCGACGCGCTCTTCGCCGCGACGCTTGTCTGCTACGCCCAGGGCTTCCAGCTGATCAGGGCCGGCGCCGCCGTCCATGGCTGGGTGAAGGACCTCGGCCGCGCCGCGCGGGTCTGGCAGGCCGGCTGCATCCTGCGTGCGAAGTTCCTGACCGACATCACCGCCGCCTATTCGGCCGAGCCGGAGCTGCCGCACCTGTTGGCCTCGCCCGCGTTCGCCAAGATCGTCGCCGCCTGCGAGCCGGCCTGGCGCCGGACCGTCGCCTTCGCGGCGTCCCAGGGCATCGCCGCACCTGTGCTCGCCTCGTCGCTCGCCTATCTTGATGCGATGCGGACCGCGAAAGGCGCCACCTCGATGATCCAGGCGCTGCGCGACGGCTTCGGCCGGCACGGCTTCGAGCGTGTCGACAAGCCCGGCACCCATCACGCGGACTGGTCGTGACGGTCAAGGTCGTCGTGCTCATGGGGGTCTCGGGCTCCGGCAAGACCACGATCGGTCGCGGCTTCGCCGAGGCGGCCGGCTGGGTCTTCGAGGAAGGCGACCGCTGGCACCCGCCCGCCAATGTCGAGAAGATGCGGCGCGGCGAGCCCTTGAACGACGGCGACCGGTGGCCCTGGCTGGATGCGCTGGCCAAGGCGATCGGCGAGTGGATCGCCGCCGATCGCCCGACCATCCTCGCCTGCTCGGCCTTGAAGCAGGTCTATCGCGAGCGGCTGGCGGCGGGCCGCCCCGAGGTCGCCTTCGCCTATCTGAAGGGCACGCAGGAGCTGGTCGGATCGCGGGTGGCCTCCCGCCGCCACGAGTACATGCCCTCGACCCTGCTGCCGAGCCAGTTCGCGACCCTGGAGGAGCCGGCCAAAGCGATCGAGCTCGATATCGGCGAGCCGCCGGCGCGCCTGATTTCACGGCTTCGCAACGCGCTCGGCGTTTGACGCGTCGGCGGCGAGCGGGCACCATTCGCATCCGATCTGCGGCGCCGTCCTGGCGCCTTCGCCCTAGGGAGGAATCCATGTCCGTCGCGTTCAAGCTCGCGCCCGAGAGCGCGGGCAAGGGTGAGGTGCGCGGCTCCTATTCGGAGGCGATCGACCGGCTCTTCGCCGCCTGGGACAAGCCTCGGACGCCGGGCGGCATCATCGCCGTGGTCAAGGACGGCAACGTCGTCCATCAGAGGGCCTATGGCGAGGCGGTGATCGAGCACGGCATCAAGGCGACGCCGACGACGCGCTATCGCCTCGCCTCGGTCACCAAGCATTTCCTCTGCACGGTCGTGCTGATGCTGCAGGACGAGGGCAAGCTCAAGCTCGACGACAAGATCGCCAAGCACATTCCCGAGCTGAAGCCCTGGGCCAAGCAGGTCTCGATCCGCCAGATGCTGACGATGACCAGCGGCGTGCGCGACCTCGGCGAGTCGATGACCGTCTCCGGCAGCATGACCACGACCCAGGTCCGCGCCGAGCAGCTGATGGACCTCTCCTGTCGCCTCGAGACGCTGAACTTCCCGCCGTCCCGCCAGGTCTCCTACTGCAACACCAACTACCGTCTGGTTCAGGTGGCGATCGAGCGGAAGGAGAAGGCCTCCCTCGGCGAGGTCTTCCAGCGTCGCATCTTCGGCCCGCTCGGCATGAGCCACAGCCGCCTCGCCGAGGACCAGACCGAGGTCGATATGGAGATGGCGACCGGCTACTGGTTCGACTCCTCGGGCAAGCCGCGCCGCGGCGTCTACGGCATGAACTATTCGGGCTCCGGCGGCATCGTCTCGTGCCTCGAGGACATGCTGAAGTGGAACCAGGCCTGGCGCGACGGCGGGCCGTTCCGGAAGGGCCTGCTCCAGGACCTGCTGCAGCCGGGCAAGCTCACCAACGGCCGCGTGCTCGACTACAACCTCGGCCTCACCACCGTGCCCTATCGCGGCTTCAAGACGCTGGGCCATGGCGGCAGCCTGCCGGGCTTCAAGATCCACTTCATGCGGTTCCCCGAGATCGACCTCGGCATCGTCATCCTCTCGAACCGCGAGGACACGATGGCCTACCAGCTCTCCCGCGAGATCGGCGGCATCGTGCTCGGCGACCGCGCCAAGCCTGTCCCGAAGACACCTTCCGGCATCGAGCGCCTCGCCGGCACCTATGTCGACAAGGCGACCGGTTATTCGCTCGACCTCAAAGTCAAGGACGGCCAGCTCTCCGGCGCCACGCTCGGCGGCGAGGAGAAGCTGGAGCCGACCGGCGACGGCCGCTTCGCCACGACCGGCGGCCACTTCCTGATCGACATCGGCCCGATCGCCGAGGGTCCGGGTCAACCGAAGAAGATCCCGGGCATGCTCGACGGCGGTCTCCCGATGACCTGGGAGCCGGCGCCGATGAAGAAGCCGGGCGCCGCCAAGCTCAAGGAATATGCCGGGCGCTATACCTGCGCGGAGACCGGCGGCACGCACGACGTATCGGTCAAGGGCAAGGACCTCGGGATCACGCTGGCGGTCGGCCACGCCAATCCCGAGCCGTGGACCAAGATGGAAGCGGTGATGGCGGATACCTTCCGCTACGCCGTGCCGCACCTGCAGTGGACGTCGAAGCCGACCGCCCGCTTCGAGCGCAGTCGCTCGGGCAAGGTGACGGCGCTCGTGCTGTCCAGCAACCGTTGTCGCAACCTCGTCTTCAAGCGCGTCAAATAAAGGGAGGCACTCCATGAACCGCGCCAACAACCCGTCCACCGTCGCACCGCCGATCGGCGCCTACAGCCATTCGGTCGAGATCCCGCCGGGATCCCGCATCCTCTACATCTCAGGGCAGGTCGGCATCGGTCCCGACGGCCTGCTCAAGGAAGGCGTCGAAGCGCAGACCGAGCAGGTCTGCCGCAACATCGTCGCGATCCTCGAGGCCAACGGCATGGGCCTCAAGGACCTGGTGAAGGTGAACTCCTACATCATCAACCCGAGCGATCTCGCCGGCTTCCGTGCCGCGCGCACGCGCGTGTTCGGCGATGCCAAGCCGGCCTCGACCCTGGCGGTGATCCAGGCGCTGGCCGGCCCGCAATACCTGGTCGAGATCGAGGCGATCGCCGCTCAGTCGGTGGCCGCACCCCGCGCCGCATCCTCGGCCAAGCCCGCCGCCCGCAAGGCGGCGAAGAAGGTCGCCAAGAAAGCCGCGAAGAAAGCTCCGGCCAAGAAATCGGCCAAGAAGCCCGCCAAGAAGGCGAAGAAGAAGGCCAGGCGCCGCTAGGCCGCCTCAAGCCAAACAAGAAGGGCCGCTCCTTAGGAGCGGCCCTTTCCGTTACTGCGACGAGAATCAGCGGCCGATCGCGTAGCCCTGCATGCCGCGCGGATTGGCGGCGGCCTTCAGGATCTCGCCGTCCTTGGCCGCGGCCGAGAGCCGTCCTTCGCTCCAGTCGAGGCCGACTTCGACGTCGTGGCCGCGGGCCTTCAGCGCCTCGATCGTCTCCTTCGGGAAGCGTCCTTCCATGACGACCTTCCCCGGCTTGGCGCCGCGCGGGTAGAACGAGCTCGGGAAATGTTCGGTGTGGAAGGCCGGGCAGTCGATGGACTGCTGCAGGTTCATGCCGTGGTGGGCATGGTGCAGGAAGAACATGAGCTGCCACTGGTCCTGCTGGTCGCCGCCGGGCGTGCCGAACGGCATGTAGGCCTCGCCGTCGCGATGCGCGAAGGAAGGGGTGAGCGTCGTGCGCGGCCGCTTGCCCGGCTCGAGCCGGTTCGGCGCGGTCTCGTCGAGCCAGAACATCTGGCCGCGGGTCGAAAGCGGGAAGCCGAAGCCCGGGATCACCGGCGACGAGGACAGCCAGCCGCCCGACGGCGTCGCCGAAACCATGTTGCCGTGACGGTCGATCACATCGACGTGGCAGGTATCGCCGGCAGCGGCACCGCGCATGTGCAGCGGCTGCTTCTTGTCCTTCGCCATCGTCGGCTCGCCGATGCCGAGGATCGCATCGAAGTCCTTCGGGCGGATCTGGGAGGCGGCGAGCGCATAGTCGACGCGGTTGTCGAAGCCCGGGACCTTGCCGGGGCGAAGCTCGAGCGAGGCGCGGTCGCCGACCAGCCTGGCGCGCTCGGCGTTGTAGGTGTCGCTGAGCAAGGTCTCCATCGGCACCTTCACGAAGTTCGGGTCGCCGTAGAAGGCCTCGCGATCGGCGAAGGCGAGCTTCGCCGCTTCGACCACCTTGTGCACGAAGTCGGGGCCGGTCGGATCGGTGCCGTCGATGCCGAGATGCTTCAGGATCGCCAGCTGCTGCAGGAGGGCAGGGCCCTGGCTCCACGGGCCGCACTTCATGACGTCGTAGCGGCCGTACCGATAGGAGAGCGGCTCTTCGTATGTCGCCTGCCACTTCGCCATGTCGTCGCCGGTCAGCACGCCGGCGTTGCGGCGGCCGGAGGTGTCCATCGACTCGGTCTTGACGAACTTGTCGATCGCGTCCGCGACGAAGCCCTTGTACCAGGCGGCGCGCGCGGCCTCGATCTGCTTCACGCGGTCGGAGCCGGCGGCCTCGGCCTCCTTGATGATCCGCGTGTATGTCGCGGCCATGTCGCGGTTCTGGAACAGGGTGCCGGGCTTCGGCACGTTGCCGCCCGGGAGATAGACCGCGGCCGAGCTCTTCCATTCCTTGGTGAAGAGATCGACCACGCCCTCGATCGCCGCCGGGATGCGCGGCACCAGCGGATATCCGCGCTCGGCCATCGCGATCACCGGCGAGAGCACGTCGCGCACGGTCTTGGTGCCGTAGTCGCGGAGCATCAGCATCCAGGCATCGAACGAGCCCGGCACGGTCGCGGCGAGGAAGCCGGTGCCCGGCACGATCTCCAAGCCCAGGCTCCGGTAATGCGCGATCGTCGCCTTGGCCGGTGCGGTACCCTGGCCGCAGAGCACCCGCGTCGCCTTCTTCTTGGCGTCGTGCAGGATGATCGGCACCTCGCCGCCGGGGCCGTTGAGGTGCGGCTCGACCAGCTGCAGCACGAAGGCGGTGGCGCAGGCGGCATCGAAGGCGTTGCCGTCCTTCTCCAGGATCGCCATGCCGGTGGCACTCGCGAGCCAGTGCGTGGAGGCGACGACGCCGAAGGTGCCGAGGATCTCGGGGCGGGTGGTGAACATGGAGGCTCCCGGGAGGAGAGGGGCGGGAATTAAGGGGTACCCTGACGGCCGGGGAGGTTACTCCTTCGTCCGGACCCCGGCAAATCACGCTAGAACGACGACATCGGCTCCTTCAGGAAGGCGATCTCCTCCGCGGTGCTCTCGCGGCCGAGCGCCTCGTTGCGGTGAGGGAAGCGGCCGAAGCGCTGGATGATCTCCTGGTGGCGGAGCGCGTAGGGGATCACTTCGGCCCTGGCCGGATCGTCCTCGGCGAGCTTCCGGAACAGCTGCACCGAGCGTTCCTGGTCGGCGAGGGTCTCGCTGTGCTCGAACGGCAGATAGAAGAAGAGGCGCTCGCAGGAAGGAAAGCCGCGGTCGAAGCCGCGGGCGATCGCACCGTCGGCGACCTCGCGCGCCTTGGGGTCGGCAGCGAAGGCCTTGGGCGATCCGCGGTAGAGATTGCGCGGAAACTGGTCGAGCAGGATCGTCAGCGCCAGCGCGCCTTCCGGATCCGCCTGCCAGCGGTCGTGCTCGCCGCGGGCGGCGGCTTCAGTGCTGCCGAGGAAGTGGCGGCGGATCTCGTCGTCGAAGGCCGGGTCCTTCTTGAACCAGGCCTCGCGGAAGGTTCCGCGGAGCGCCGAACCCGGCTGGCCGAACCAGAAGTGGAGGATGTCTGTAACCAGGCTCATGGGCGGCGGATCATGCCGCCCGGCGCGGCATCCTGTCCACGCGCGAACGCCTTTCCAATCCGAGAATTTTGGCTAGTATCGCGCGCCGTTCCAGCCTCGGGGGATATCCAGTGAAGATCAGGCATCCGTACCTTCTGTTCCTCGGCGACGCCGCCGACCAGCTCGCAGCCAAGACCGCCAATGGCGTCAACGTCTGGCGCCCCGACTGGTGCAAGGGCCAGTTCCGCCTGCCCGGCTGCAAGGCCGATCTCGGCATCCCCGACATGAACATCGCCCAGGCGGCCAAGGCCGGCGTGAAGACCGTCCTGGTCGGCGTCGCCAATCGCGGCGGCGTCATCCCGCCCGCCTGGGAGAAGCATCTGGTCAAGGCCGTCGAGCTCGGCATGGACGTGGCCAGCGGCCTGCACAACAGCCTGCACGACCTGCCGAAGCTCGCCGCTGCCGCCAAGGCCAACGGCCGCTCGCTGTTCGACGTGCGCCGCCCCGACCGCGAGTTCGATGTCGGCAACGGCCTGAAGCGCACGGGCAAGCGCCTGCTCACCGTCGGGACCGACTGCTCGGTCGGCAAGATGTTCACCTCGCTGGCGCTCGAGAAGGAGATGCGCCGCCGCAAGATGGACGCCGACTTCCGCGCCACCGGCCAGACCGGCATCTTCATCGCCGGCCGCGGCGTCTCGATCGATGCGGTCGTCTCCGACTTCGTCTCCGGCGCGGTCGAGTGGCTGGCGCCGGCGAACAAGAAGGACCACTGGGACCTGATCGAGGGCCAGGGATCGCTGTTCCACGCCTCATACGCCGGCGTGACGCTCGGCCTGATCCACGGCTCGCAGCCGGATGCGCTGGTGGTCTGCCACGAGCACGGCCGCGCCCACATGCGCGGGCTTCCGACCTACAAGCACCCGAGCCTGGAAGACTGCATCGCCCGCAACGTCGAGGCGGCGAAGCTTACCAATGCGAACGCCAAGTGCGTCGGCATCTCGATCAACACCCAGCGCCTCTCCGAGAAGGATGCGGTGAAGCTCTTGAAGAAGACCGAGGACAAGCTAGGCCTGCCGACGGTCGATCCGATGCGGACCGGCGTCGACGCGATCGTCGACGTCCTGCGCTGATGGCGCGCAAGCTCGCGGCGCGGCAGGAGGTCTTCCCGATCCGGGGGGCCTTCAAGATCAGCCGCGAGACCCGCACGCAGCAGCCGGTGGTGCTGGTCGAGATCACCGACGGCGATCTCCTCGGCCGCGCCGAGTGCGTGCCCTACAAGCGCTACGGCGAGTCGATGGACGGCGTGGTCGAGACGATCATGAGCGTCTCGGGCGACATCGCGAAGGGCATCGATCGCGCCGGGATCCAGGCGAAGATGAAGCCGGGTGCCGCCCGCAACGGCGTCGACTGCGCGCTCTGGGACCTGGAAGCGAAGAAGTCCGGCAAGCGGGTGTGGGATCTGGCCGGACGGCCGGCGCCGAAGCCTGTCGTCACCGCCTTCACCATCAGCTTCGACAATCCAGAGAAGATGAAGGCGGATGCCGCGGCAGCGGCGGAGCGGCCGCTGCTCAAGATCAAGCTTGGCGGCGACGGCGACGACGCGCGGATCCGCGCGGTGCGCGAAGGTGCTCCGAAGTCGCGGCTGATCGTCGACCCGAACGAGGCCTGGACGATCGATCACTTCACACGCTTCTCGCCGGAGTTCGCGCGCCTCGGCGTCGAGATGATCGAGCAGCCATTGCCGTCGTCGAACGATGCGGCGCTGGCTTCCGTGCCGCATCCGGTGATCGTCTGCGCCGACGAGAGCGCGCATGACCGCCATCACCTGGCCGAGCTCAAGGGCCGCTACGAGGCGATCAACGTCAAGCTCGACAAGACCGGCGGCCTGACCGAGGCGCTGGCCCTGACCGACGCCGCGCGCGCCGCGGGGTTCGAAGTGATGATCGGCTGCATGCTCTCGACCTCGCTCGCGATGGCGCCGGCGGTGCTGATCGCGCAGAGCGCGCGCTGGGCCGATCTCGACGGGCCGCTGCTGCTGGCGAAGGATCGCGAGCCGAGCCTCCGATTCGCGGGCAGCGAAATCCTGCCGTTCGGCCCCGAAGTCTGGGGCTGAAGCCTTCCGCCGGCCGTCGCCCGCCGCTATGGTCGGAAGCGATGGGGGACGCAGGCGGGATGGATTTCGACGGCTTGAAGGCATGGGTCGGCCGGCGCATGAGCGTCGACGATGTCGCGTCGCTTCCGCCGGTGGCATCCCTCTCCGCCACGCTCGATCGCGCCGACCCTCAGCCCAAGCCCGGCGATGCGCTGCCGCCGCTGTGGCATTGGCTTTATTTCCTCGAAGCGAAGCCGGCCTCCGAGCTCGGCCCCGACGGCCACCCGAAACGCGGCGGCTTCCTGCCGCCGGTGCCGCTGCCGCGCCGCATGTGGGCTGGAAGCCGGCTCTCCTTCCAGAAGCCGATTCCCCTGGGAGCCGCGATCCGGCGCGATTCCGAGATCCTGAAGGTCGAGGTCAAGGAAGGCCGCACCGGGACGCTGGTCTTCGTCACGGTGAAGCATCTGATCCGCGCGAACGACACGCTCGCCGTCGACGAGGAGCACGACATCGTCTATCGGAACGCACCGAATCCCGGCGATCCCGCGCCGCAGCCGAAGCCGGCGCCCGCAGACGGTTCCTGGTCGCGCGGCCTCGTCCCCGATCCGGTGCTGCTGTTCCGCTACTCGGCGCTGACCTTCAACGGCCACCGCATCCACTACGATCATCCCTATGTGACCGAGGTCGAGGGCTATCCGGGCCTCGTCGTGCACGGGCCGCTTCAGGCGACGCTGATGCTCGATCTCGTGCGCCGCCAGAGGCCCGAGGCAAAGGTCCAGCGCTTCTCGTTCCGCGCGCTGTCGCCGGTCTTCGCCGACCGGAAGATCACCGTCGGCGGCAGGCCCGAGGGATCGCGGATCGCGCTCTGGGTCGCCAACGACGCCGGGAACCTCGCGATGGACGGCGAAGCCGTGCTGGAGGCTTAAGGATGGAAAGCGGTCATCCCGGCCACGCCACGACAGGGCCGCCGCCGCCCGATCCGATGTCGGATGCCTGCGCGCGCTTCTTCCGCACGCATGCCGAGCTCTGGCGCTTCATCGGCTTCGTCTCGGACCTGGCGCTCCGCGTCGACGATATGGCGAGGCTCGCGGTCGATGCAGTGCCGCCCGGCGTCAGTGGCCGCCCGGTCGGCGGCGGCGCCCAGGTCCCCGCGAGCGAGGGCGCGATGGCGCGCACGCTGCGCGGCCAGCGCCACGTGTTCCTGCACATGGTGCTGTCGCGCCTGGTCGACAGCTATCTCGCCTACATCGCCGAGCTCACCGTCATGCTCGCGGTCAACAACCCGCGGGCGCTCGGGCCTGAGGAAGGCGTGCCGCTGGCGCTCCTGGTCGAGCACGACTCCGTGGACGAAGTGATCGACGCGCTGGTGCGCGACCGCGTGTTCCAGTTGGCATCGAGCGGTCTCGACGCGGTGGAGCGCTGGATCGGCGACCGGTTCGGCTTCGCCCTCTTCGCCGAAGACACGGCACGCGACCGGGTCGCCCGCCTGATCGAGATCCGGAACCTGATCGCCCGCCACCGCGGGCTCGCCACGCGGCGCTTCGCCGGAACCGACCGGGAAGGGCGCCTCAAGCCGGGCCAGCCGATCGAGCTGACGGTCGACCAGCTCTTCTCCGATTCGAGCCTGCTCGCCCGCTCGGTGACCGATATCGACGTCCGGGCGGCCGACCAGTTCGACCTGCCCCGGGCGGTGTCGCCGGCACTGCCGATCGGGTGAGGGTGGGCGGCCAGCGATTGCGCCGCACCATGAAACGCCGCGTTCAGAATTGGAGCGGCTGTTAAAAATCTCCTAATATCATGAATATCTTTGGAAAAATTTTCCCGCCTTGACTTTGCTGCGGCGCGGGAGCAAATATTGCGGCGCGGCACATGCCGCAATGCCCTTATGGGCGTTTCCTCCCTAAACTCGGGCCGTGCCTTCGGGCACGGCCTCTTTTCTTTTCAGGTGGTTGGCGGCGCCGCGAGGCCCGGGCCGAGTGCCCGCTGCATCAGCACGCTGTCGACCCAGCGGCCGTGCTTGAAGCCGGCCCCTTCGATCACGCCGACCCGCCGGAACCCCAGCGCCTGGTGCAGCCCGATCGAGGCGTGGTTGGCGCTGTCGCCGATCACGGCGACCATCTGGCGCTTGCCGAGCGCGGTCGCCCGCTCGATCAGCGCCGACAGCAGCAGGCGCCCGATGCCGCGCCCGGCGGACTCCGGCGCCAGGTAGACCGAATTCTCGACCGAGTAGCGATAGGCGGGCCGCGGCCGGTAGGGGCCGCAATAGCTGTACCCCACGACCCGACCGTCGAGCTCGGCGACGAGGTAGGGGAAGCCGGCCTCGACCAGCGTCGTGAAGCGCCGCGTCATCTCGGCCAGGTCGGGGGCGATCTCCTCGAAGCTAGCGAGCCCCGTCATCACGTGATGGGCGTAGATGCGCTGGATGTCGGGAAGATCCGCCGGCGTCGCCGGGCGGACGGTCGCCCCGGCCGTCATCGCTGCGGGCGAAGCTCCAGCGTGGTGCGGCCGAGCGCCTCGACCAGCCCCAGCAGGTCGCGCGAGACCTCGGGGAAGGCGGCGGTCGGCTCGATCCGCGCCTCGTCGAGATAGAGCGCGCGGTTGATCTCGATCTGCAGCGCATGCACGCCGTCGCCCGGCCGGCCGTAGTGGCGGGTCGTGTAGCCCCCGGCATAGGGCGCATTGCGCACCACCGCATAGCCGCGTCGGGTGAGATAGGCCTCGGCACGCTCGACCAGCAGCGGATCGCAGGACTGGCCCCAGACGTCGCCAAGCACGATGTCGGCCAGCGTCTCGCCGCCGGCGCCGTCGCCGACGCCGCCCGCCGACGGCATCGAATGGCAGTCGAGCAGGAGCGCCACGCCGAAGCTCGCCTGCGCGGTCCGGACCAGCCGGGCGAGCGCCTGGTGATAGGGACGCCAGAAGCGCTCGATCGCCGCCAGCGCGTCGGCGACCGGCAGCGGCCGGCCATAGAGCGGCCGTCCGCCGGCGGAGAGCTTGGGGATCGAGCCCAGGCCCGCGGCGACGCGGGGCGAGCGGGTATTGGCCTCGGCCGGAAGCGATCCCTCGAACATCTCGGGGTCGAGCTCGAGCGCCTCGCGGTTCACGTCGACCATCGAGCGCGGGAACTCGGCCGCCAGCAGCGGCACGCCGAGGCCGGGCGCGGCCGACAGCAGCCGGTCGACGAAAGCATCCTCGGCCCGGCGCAACTCGCCTTCGGAAACCTCGACCCGGGCCAGGAAATCCTGGGAATAGTCCCGCCCGCTATGGGGCGAGGCCAGGACGATGGGAAGCGCCAGGCGATCAGGCTCGTTGAGAGCGATCGGCGACCGGCCGCAGGCGACGTCCACCCTGTCCATGCCTAGCGATGTAGACGAAACCGGCGGCGCTGTCACCGGCACGGCGGCGGAAAACGCCGATCCGGCTCTGCCTGTTGCACGACCGCGGCTTTTGATGGTAGAGGCACGCCCTCGGTGGCCTTGACCGCCTTCGATAAGGCGGGCGCGTAGCTCAGCGGGAGAGCACTACCTTGACATGGTAGGGGTCACAGGTTCAATCCCTGTCGCGCCCACCACCGACCCCCGGATCTATTGGGTTTCTTGCGAGTATAGTAGACGCTCCGGAACCCGTTCCGAAGATGCGCATAATGGGCTCCGTCCTCGCGTTGCGGGCGCCAAGCCAGGGAGTCGCAATGCCGGCAGCGACAACGGCCACTCCTCCAAGCAGCATCCTTGTCTACGTCGGCCTCGACCTCATGGGCGATGCGCTGATGAAGATGCCGTTTGTGCGGGCCTTGCGCGAGACCTATCCGAGGGCGCGCATCACCTGGTTGGCCGGCAAGGGCAAGACGGCGTTCGGCGGGCCGCTTGCTCCCTTGGTAAAAGGACTGATCGACGAGGTGATCGAGGATGCCGGCCTCGGCATCCGGTGGACCGAGCTTCTGCGCCGGCCGCTCGCCGGCAGGCATTTCGACCTCGTCATCGATACCCAGCGCCGGGTGCCGACTACACTGATCCTGCGTCGCCTGCGCTGCGGCATGTTCGTTTCCGGTGCGGCGGACTTCGCCTTTTCGAGCGTGCGCCCGCCGCACGGCTACAAGAAGCCGACCACCATGATCCGCCAGATACTCGACCTGATCGAGGTGGCGAGCGGTGTCAAGGTCGAGGAACGAACAGCTCCGCTCTACGACCGCGACTCCCATGCCCAGGCCGCGGCGCTGCTTCCTGACGGAGCCGTCTATGTCGGCCTCGTGCCGGGAGCCGGCGGGCGGCACAAATGCTGGCCGAGGGAGCGCTTCGTCGAGATCGGCCGGCGCCAGGCGAGGGCTGGCCGCGTACCGGTAGTCATACTCGGGCCTGATGAACGTCCTTGGTACGAGGAGTTGCGGGCCGCGCTGCCCGGGGCGCGCTTTCCATTGCAGGAAGGAGCCGCGCGCGGCGCCGGGCCCTTGCTTACCATTGCGCTCGCCGCGCGCATGGCGGCGGCCGTGTCCAACGACAGTGGCGGCGGTCACCTGATGGCGGCGGGCGGCGTACCGCTGGTCTCGCTCTGGGGTCCGACGGAGATGGAGAAGGCACCGCCACAGACGCCGGCCTTGATCACGGTGCTGGCGCGCGACTTCGGCAGCACGGCGATGGAAGCGATTCCAGTCGACGCGGTCCACGCGGCTGTCGAGGCGTTGCTGACGGGGACGCCTGCGCCGGTACGTTGAACGCTGCCGATCGACCTAAATGTCCTCCTTCAGGCGCTTAGAGGCGCGCCACACGCCAACGTCAGTTCGACGTCGGCGTCCTCGCGACCTGCGGGGGTGGCTCCTTGGACGCTTTGCCGCGGCCGGTCGCCACCTGAGCCTTGGGCTTGCCGCGCGACTTGTCGCTTCCCGCGTCGTCGGCGGGTGTCGTTTCGTTCGTTGCCGCCGGTGCGACAAGCGCGTGGGCGGTGCCCCAGGCCGGCTGATTCACGGTGATCGCGGCCTGGCTTTCCTGCGTGAAGGCCGGCTGGAACCTGAACCAGATCAGGCCGCCGGCTATCACCACCAGCGCCACGATCGTGATCGCCAGTCCCTTTACGAGCCGTTTCTTGATCGGCGGCCGCTCCGCGAACGGGTCATCGCCTTCGTCGATGATCTTCCTCATCGGGAACTCCTCGGCAGAATGCGATTCCAAACCGCACCCGTAGCCGCGTGTTCCGGGACAAATCGCGGATCTAGTCGCGTGCCGTCAGTTGCGCCAGCACGGCGCAGCAGAGCGCCGCGAAGGTCATGACCGCGTTTGCGGCATGGGAGTACTCCCACTGGGTCCGGAGATCGGCCCAGTTCGGCGGCGCTACCGTCCAGTTCTGCGTCGCCTGATTGGCGGGGTAGGTCCAGGCGAAGAAGACCGCGAGGGTCGCGGCCAGGATCAGCGTTGCGGCGAGCGCGGCCTTGAACGGAAGCCTCTGGTCGCGGACGAGCCAGGCGACCGCGGCGTTGGCGAAGATCGCCCCGAAGATCGCGATCCCGAACAGGGCCCAGCCGCGATAGATCTGCTGGACGGTGAAGTAGGGCTCCTGCGCCATGCCCATCTTGGCCGCCATGGCGAACAGGTGCGCGCCGCCGGGAACCATGGCCGCGGCGGTGAAGGCGATCGCGAGGAAGTGTGCCAGCTTCCGGCCCATGAGGGTGCAACGCGGGGGCGTCGGCGCGGTTCCGGGCCGGAAAAGAAGACGGGGGAGGAGCGCGATGGCGCGTCCTCCCCCGAGTGTCGTCAACGAGGCGCTCCGAAGCTGTAAGAGCGCCTGGCTCCTATGTAGGTAATCGCTCGTCGCCGCGAAGCGGCATTTTCATGGCAATTTCGTGGCCGCATAGGGGCGGTGTTGCCGGTGCGGCCGAAGCGTCCTAGCGTTCGCGCATGAGCATTTCGGTTCGCCCCCTGGATCCCGTCTCCCGGCCCGAGTTCGCCGGCGAGATGAGCGGCATCGACCTCACCCGCACGCTGACGCCCGAGGAGGTGCAGGCGATCCACGACGGCATGACCCGCTTCGGCGTGCTGGTGTTCCGTGGCCAGGACCTGACCGACGAGCAGCAGGTGGCGTTCAGCAGGCAGCTGGGGCCGCTCGAGGACGCGATCAGCGATCTTCGGCCCGAGCGCCGGATCAGCATGGACCTGAACGACATCTCGAACCTGGACGAGAAGAGCCGGATCATGGCCAGGGACGACCGGCGCCGGCTGTTCGGCCTCGGCAACCTGCTCTGGCATTCGGACAGCTCGTTCAAGAAGGTGCCGGCGAAGTACTCGCTGCTTTCGGCGCGCGTGATCCCGCCGACCGGCGGCAACACCGAGTTCGCCGACATGCGCGCCGCCTATGACACGCTCGACGAGGACACCAAACGCCAGGTCCACGACCTGATCTGCGAGCACAGCCAGATGTACTCCCGCAGCCTGCTTGGCTTCACCGAGTTCACCGAAGAGGAGAAGCGTCTCTGCGTGCCGGTCCAGCAGCGCCTGGTGCGCCGCCATCCGGTGACCGGGCGGCTGTCGCTTTACCTCGCGTCACACGCCGGCACGATCATCGGCTGGCCGATACCGGAAGCGCGCGCCTTCCTGATGGACCTGGTCGAGCACGCGACCCAGCGGAAGTTCGTCTACGCCCATGTCTGGAAGCTGCATGACCTGGTGATCTGGGACAACCGAGTCACCATGCACCGGGCGCGGCGCTACGACTCGACCCAGGTCCGCGACATGCGACGGACGACGGTCACCAACGAGGTCTCGAGCCTGGAGCAGGCGCCCTTGCCGCTCAGCTAGCGGAACAGGTCGGCCATGCTGCGGCCGACAAGCCGGCTGGCACCGAGCACCAGGACCAGCGTCATCACGATCGCGACCGTTCCCATGGCGCTGGCGTTGTGCAGCTCGTCCGAGATCACGTACTCGTAGATCGCGATCGAGATCGTCTTCCACTTGGCCGAGAACAGCAGGATCGTGACGCTGATCTCGCCCAGCAGCGTCGCGAAGACCAGGATCGCGCCGGCCAGGATCGCCGGCACGATCAGCGGCACCACGACGCGGCGCATCGTCGTCGCCCAGTCGGCGCCGCAGAGCGTGGAGGCCTCTTCCAGCTTGCTGTCGATCTGGCCGACGGCGGCCTGAACCGAGCGGAAGATGTAGGCGGCCCGGCGGGTGAAGTAGGCCAGCACCAGGATCGACGCGGTGCCGGTGAGCACGATCCAGCCGTCGTTGAATCCGACCAGGTAGGCGACGCCGACCACGAGCCCCGGCAGCACGAAGGGCAGCATGATCGTGAGGTCGAGCGCCCAGCGCCCGACGAAGCGCTTCCGGGAGACGTAGTAGGCGGTGATCGTGCCGAACACGACGCAGACCAGGGTCGCGGTGCCGGCGAGGATCAGGCTGTTGATCACCGGCTGGTTCAGGTTGGTCAGGATGCGCTTGAAGTTGCCGAGGCCCCAGATGAGCGGGATGCGCGAGCCGGACCAGCGCTCGACGAATGAGGAGACGATCACGGTCAGCTGCGGCAGGAGCGCTACGAAGAGCACGACGAAGACGTAGAGGCTGGCGGCCAGCCTGGCGCCGAAGGAGGTCGCGCGCCTGGAGGCGCGGGCGACGCCGGTTATCGTGGCGAAGGTGCGCCGCCGGTTGACCCAGGCGAGCACGCCGAGCGCGCCGATGGTGAGCGCAACGTTGACCATCGCGATCGCGGCGGCGGCGTTCAGGTTGAAGAAGCCGTGGATCTGGTAGTAGATCAGCGTCGGCAGAACCTGGTACTCGCCGCCGAGGATCGAAGGCACGCCGAAGTCGCCCAGCACCTTGATGAAGACGATCAGCATGCCGGCGGCGATCGACGGCACCACGGCCGGGAAGGTGATGGTGCGGAGGATGCGCCAGCGCGACGCGCCCATCATGCGGGCGGCTTCCTCGACATAAGGATCGCTGGCGGCGAGCGCGCCCTGGACGATCAGGAAGACATAGGGGAAGTATCCCAGCGCCAGCGCCACGATCACGCCGAAGGGGCCGTAGATCGACGGCAGCTGCACATCGAAGGTCGCCGCGACCCAGCGCGTGATAAGCCCGTTGCGGCCCAGCAGGATGATCCAGGAATAGGCGCCGATGAAGGGTGGCGAGATCAGCGGCAGGACCGCGAGCGCCACGATCGCGCGCCGGAACGGGATGTCGACGCGGGCGACCGCATAGGCCAGCGGCAAGGCCAGCAGCGTGGCGAGCGAGGTCGCGGCGATGCCGACCACCAGCGAATGCCAGAAGGCGCGCTGGTAGCTGGCGGAGATGAAGAAGCGCTCGAAATTGGCGAAGGTCAGGTTCTCGACCGCGAGCGGCTCGCCGTTCGGAACGAAGGCGCCGCCGATGGCCCTGAGCAGCGGGTAGACGAGGAAGACCAGCGTCGTCGCCATCGTCACCACCCCGACCAGGATCGGGATCCAGTCGATGGTGCGCCGCTGCTGCGCCAGCGGCGTATACGCCGCCGCGGTCACCGCGCGTTTCCGTAGGCGATGGCGTCGCCGTCGTCGAAGTCGAGGAAGGCGCCCGACCCCTCGCCGCCGCCGGCGACGTCGCGGGGCGCGTCGATCGTCAGCGTCTGCTTGGCGCCCTCGGCCTCGACCGAGTAGCGGATGATGCCGCCGAGGAACTGGCGGCGGAGGATGCGGCACGGGATCTTGCCCCTGGCCGGATCGAGCCTGAGCCTTTCCGGCCGGAGCATGATGACGGTATCGAAGCCTGCGACGTCGGCCTCGTCGGCCGGCAGCGCGAAGACCTGCTTCGGCCGGACGGCGGTGCCGTTCGAGAGCGCGAAGGTGTCGCCCTGTCGAGCCGCCTTGAAGAAGTTCGCCTTGCCGATGAAGTCGGCGACGAACGGCGTCGCCGGCGAGGAGTAGACTTCCTCGGCGCGTCCGACCTGTCGGAGCTTGCCCAGGTTGAACACGGCGATGCGGTCGGAGACCGACATCGCCTCTTCCTGATCGTGGGTCACGTACAGCGACATGATGCCGAGCTCGCGCTGGATGCGGCGGATCTCCTCGCGCATCTGCACGCGGAGCTTGGCATCCAGGTTGGCGAGCGGCTCGTCGAGCAGCAGCATGCCGGGTTCGTAGACGAGGGCTCGGGCGATCGAGGCGCGCTGCTGCTGTCCGCCCGACAGCGCGCCCGGATGCCGGTCGGCGAGCGCGCCGAGGCCGAGCAGCTCGAGGATACGCATCACCCGGCTTCGCACGTCGTCGTTCGCCATGCCGCGGACGCGGAGCCCATAGGCGACGTTCTCGAAGATCGTCAGGTGCGGGAAGAGGGCATAGGACTGGAACACCATGCCGATGTTGCGGTGACGCGCGTCGACCCGGGTGTAGTCCTGGCCGGCGAAGACGATGCTGCCCGAGGTCGGCGACTCGAGCCCGGCGATCATCCGGAGCGTCGTCGTCTTGCCGCAGCCCGACGGGCCCAGCATCGTGAAGAACTCGGCCTCGGCGACCTCGAAGGTCACGTCGTCGACGGCGACGATGTCGCCGGACGGAAGCGGGAAGCGCTTGGTCAGCGCCCCGACCTGGAGAGTGCGGGCAGTCATGTGGTTTCCCCCGTCGAGACGATGACCACGGTGCGGTCGTCGGCGCGTACCTTGCCGAGCGATCCCTTGGTCGAGGCGTATTCGTCGACCTTGGCGAAATCGATCCGCTCGACCTCGTCGGCCTTGGCTTCCCAGCTCGCGACCGTCGGCCGCTCGGGCAGCGCGAAGTAGCCGTCGGTGTAGAGCTCGATCGTGCCGATCCCGGCCTTCGGCCGCTCGAAGGTCTCGACCGCGGCGGCCTTGGGTCCGTAGCCGTCGAGGCAGGCATAGCCCAGCGGATGGTCGTCGCGGTTCTGGTAGGCGCCCTGGGCGCCGACGATGCCGTCGAGGGCGAGCCGCGTCATGTCCTCGATCGGGATGCCCGGCAGGTCGAG
>JAEULB010000158.1 GCA_016792585.1 Rhodospirillaceae bacterium | reverse complement strand
GACGCCCTGGATGTACATCGCCAGGCGCTCGAGGCCGTAGGTGATCTCGACCGGCACCGGATCGCACTCGATGCCGCCGACCTGCTGGAAGTAGGTGTATTGGCTGACTTCCATGCCGTCGAGCCAGACCTCCCAGCCGAGCCCCCAGGCGCCGAGGGTCGGATTCTCCCAGTCGTCCTCGACGAAGCGGATGTCGTGGGCCATCGGATCGATGCCGAGCCGCCTGAGGCTCTCCAGGTAGAGCTCCTGGTTGTTCGGCGGCGACGGCTTCATGATCACCTGGAACTGGTAGTAGTGCTGAAGCCGGTTCGGGTTCTCGCCATAGCGGCCGTCCTTCGGCCGGCGCGACGGCTGCACATAGGCGCAGTTCCATACCCGGTCGGGGCCGAGCGAACGGAGCGTCGTCGCCGGATGCGAGGTTCCGGCGCCCATCTCCATGTCGTAGGGCTGGAGGATCACGCAGCCCTGCTCTGCCCAATAGGTCTGAAGGGTCAGGATCAGGGACTGGAAGCTGGTCGGGCGGGGGGGCGCCATCGGCCGTCCTTATTGCAGTGCAGCGATATAACCAGGGTCCAGGGGGTGGTCAAGGCGACTTGGGGTCGCTCCCGGGATTGCCGAGGGAAGCCCCCCGCCTCTACCCTTCCGGATCCCTATCCCCCTGCGCTTCCTTTGGAATCGACCATGACCGAGCTCGAAAAGTTCCGCGAGAAGTTCCGCATCCCGGCCTTCACCATCCGCGAGTACGACCATTGGGTCTGGTCGCTGCGTCCGGTGCACACGACGCTGGGATGCGGGGTGCTGTCGCTCAAGCGCTACGAGCCGCATTTCGGCGGGATGACGCCGGCCGAAGGAACCGAGCTCGCTCTGGTGGCGAAGGACATCGAGGCGAAGCTGAAGGCCGCCTTCCAGTTCGAGAAGATCAACTACCTGATGCTGATGATGCTCGACCCGCATGTGCACTTCCACGTGCTGCCGCGCTATGGGAGCTCGCGCGAGTTCGCAGGATCGACCTGGACCGACGCGAGCTGGCCGACGGCGCCCAACAGCTCGGTCGGCGAGAAGATCGACGACGCCAAGGCCCAGGCGATCATCGCCAGAATCAGGGGCTAGCTCAGCCGGGATAGGGGCAGTCTGTCCGCCCGCAGGAGCGGGCCGCCCTCGGCGAGAGGTAGGTGTCGCAGGAAGCGCACTTCACCATCTCCTCGCCGTCGGCCGCGCGAGCACGCTGGCGCGATAGCGCTTCCGCCTCGTCGCGGGTCACCTTCTGCACGCGTTGCCACCAGCGATAGCCGTACCAGACCGCGGCGATGACCGCGGCCACGAGCAACAGCTTGGCGAAGCTGAAACCGAACATGCGATCAGTCCGCCGCCTCGGCGCGGTGCTGCAGCGGACGCGTCGCGTCCGCGAGCCACGACGCGGTAGCCGCATCGAGGTTCGGCGTCAGCTTCTCGCGCACCTGGCGGTGATAGTCGTTGAGCCAGTCGAGTTCGGTCCGCGACAGCAGCGAGGGTTCGACCAGCGCCAGGTCGATCGGCGCGAAGGTCAGCGTCTCGAAGCCAAGCATCGGCCGTTCGGCGCCCTTCACCTCGACCGGCACCACGGCGATCAGGTTCTCGACCCGGATGCCGTAGCCGTCGGTCTTGTAGTAGCCAGGCTCGTTCGAGACGATCATGCCGGGCTTGAGCGCCTGGGTGTTCGGCAGCTTCGAGATCCGCTGCGGACCCTCGTGCACCGAGAGATAGCTGCCGACACCGTGCCCGGTGCCGTGGTCGTAGTCGAGACCGGCCTGCCACAGCGGCAGGCGGGCGAGCGCGTCGAGCTGGCTGCCGGTGGTGCCGACGGGGAAGCGCGCCATCGCCAGCGCGATGTGTCCCTTCAGCACGCGCGTGAAACGGTCGCGCTCCTCGGCCGAGGGCGTGCCGCCGATCGCGATCGTGCGCGTGATGTCGGTGGTGCCGTCGAGGTACTGGGCGCCCGAGTCGATCAGGTAGAGCTCGCCCTTCTTGATCGGCCGGTCGGTGTCTTCGCTCGCCTTGTAGTGGACGATGGCGCCGTTCGGGCCTGCGCCCGAGATCGAGTCGAAGCTGAGATCGCGGAAGCGCTCGCCGCCGCGGCGGAAATTCTCGAGCTGGTCGGACGCGGCAATCTCGGTCAGGCCACCTTTCGGCGCGGTCGTCGCGAGCCAGGCGAGGAACTTGGTAACTGCCGCGCCGTCGCGCACATGGGCGACCTTGGTGCCGGCGATCTCCGCCGGGTTCTTGCAGGCCTTGGCGAGCTGGCAGGGATCGGCGGCGCGAACGACCTCGGCCTTCGCCTTGTCGAGGCGCTGGAATACCCAGGACGGCGCCCAGCGCGGATCGGCGAGCACGCGTTTGCCGGCGAGCTCGTCGAGGCCGGCACCCAGCTCGCAGGGCTCGCGCAGGCGCACGTGATTGCCGAGGTGGCTGCGGGCGGCGGGCGTCAGCTTGCGCCGGTCCATGTAGAGATCGACCGCGCCGTCGTCCTTGAGAAGCGCGAAGCCCAGGGGCAACGGCGTGCGCGACACGTCGCGGCCACGAAGGTTGAGAAGCCAGGCGAGCGAGTCCGGCTGCGTGATCACCGCGGCGGCAGCGCCTGCCTGCGCGACCGCCTCGCCCATGCGGCGGCGCTTCTCGTCGGCGGCCTCGCCGGCGAAGGCGAGATCGTGCGGGATCACCGGCGCCAGCGGCGGCGGTGGCTGGTCCTTCCAGACGACGTCGATCAGGTTCTCGACCGGCGCCAGCTTCGCCTGGGCGCGTTCGCAGGCGGCCTGAAGGCGTGTCGTCTCCTCGGCCGTATGGAGCCACGGGTCGTAGCCCAGCGTCTCGCCGGGCTTCAGCACCTCGGCGAGCCAGGCATCGAGCGGCTGTTCGCCGGAGTGCCGATACTCGAAAGTATTACCGTCGACCTGGGCGCGGACCTGGATCGTGTAGCGGCCGTCGACGAAGATCGCGGCGCGGTCGGCGAGCACGGCCGCCATGCCGGCCGATCCGGTGAAGCCGGTCGCCCAGGCAAGCCGCATCGCCCGCGGCGGCACGTATTCGCCCTGATGCTCGTCGGCGCGCGGGATCAGGAATCCCACCAGCCGCCGCTTGGCGAGCTCGGCCCGGAGTGCCGCGATCCTGGGGGCCCGGTCGGCCTTCGCCGCCGGATCGGGCTCGGCCATGGTCGTGCGGAGCGCCCGGAGCTGAGCCTCGAGCGCCGGGCTCGGCTCGGCCGCGACCAGCTTCGGCCAGTCGACATCGTCCGCCGGGACCGCGCCCGAGTTCACCCCTTCGACCAAGATCCGGACCTCGGCCACGCCTAGCGAGCTGCCGGCCTTCTTCAGGAGGCTGGCAAGGGCGTCGTCGCCCTGGAATACGGCACGGCACTCGGTCATCGGAGGCTCTTACAGGTCGGTGGCGGCGGATATTAGCCCCGGCAGGCCTTCAAGTCGCCCCTCCGCCCGGGCCACGCTGCAAATGCGCCAAGTTTGCCTCATCATCGCCATAAACCATTCTAGGGCATGCGGTTACCGCATTGCTGCGTTGCAATATACGCCCTCGTCGCATGGCTCCTCCGGACCTATCTTCGGGGCTGCAGGGGTTCACCCCGAGCAGCAGGTTTTTCCCCAAGAAGAAAGGTACCGATCCCATGTCCGTTGAAATCCTTTACGAAACCGAGGTCCTGGGTCGGTCCGTCAGCGTCAACAGCCGCCGGACCGACAGCGCGGAACTCGTCCGCCAGGCGCGCCACGACCGTGCCGAGGTCATCGGCTCGTTCCTCGGCGAGCTTGCCGGTGACGGCCTCCAGAAGCTGGGCGCCGGCCTCAAGAAGGTCGCCTATGTCGTCGAGTCCTGGCGTCAGCGCCGGGCGACCTTCGGCGAGCTGAACGCCCTCGACGACCGTCTTCTTGCGGATATCGGCGTCCGTCGCGCCGACATCCCGACGATCGCGGAGGCCTCCGGCCATCGCCGCAGCATCGGCGCCCGCGCGTCTTCGTCGACGAGCCTCCTGACCCGCTCGCTCTGAGCGTCCGGCTTCACACCTCCAGTTGCGACTTTCGGCGGCGGGTTCTCCCGCCGCCGTTTTTCTTTACGAGCACCAGCGTCGACCAGTCGCCGCGGCGAACCCGCCGCTCGAGCGCGAGGCCCTGGCGGCGATAGGCCTGGAGCACCAGCCGCTCCTGGCCGACCAGCAGGCCGGCCAGGACCGCTCTCCCGCCCGGCGCCAGCCGCGCCGCTATCGGCCGCGCCAGCCGCACCAGCGGATTCGCCAGGATGTTCGCCAGCACCAGGTCGTAGGGCCCGGCGAGGCGCGGATTGCCGAAGCCGGTGCTGACGATGCCGCGCAGGCGACGACCCAGACCGTTGATCCGTGCGTTCTCGACGGCCGTCCTGACAGCCACCGGGTCGTTGTCGGCGCCGACGACCGGGACGCGCCAGACCTTCGCCGCCGCGATGCCGAGGATGCCCGAGCCGCAGCCGAGATCGAGCACGCGCGGGCGCTTCCATCGCGTCGCCAGGCGATCGACCGCGAGCAGGCATCCCGAGGTCGAGCCATGCTCGCCCGAGCCGAAAGCGACCGCGGCCTCGATGGTCAGCCGCACGCTCGACGGCGGCGCCGGCTCCTGCGTATGGCTGCCATGAATATAGAAGCGCCCGACTCGGAACGGCGGGAAGCGCCGATACGTCGCCTGGACCCAGTCGGCGACCGGCTCGGCGCGAATTGCGATTTTGGGCACCGGCCAGCCACCGCCCTCCGCGACCAGCGCCAGCGCTTCCTCGATCGCGCGAAGATCCGGATCGGCCCGGAAGAACACCTCGATGCGCCAGCGCCGGTCCGCTTCGACCTCGACCGAGGTCACGGCGTCGGCGACGCCGTCGAAGGCATCGGAGAAAGCAGGCACCGCCTCGACCGGAACATCGAAGTCGACGAACCATCCGGCGATCGGCCGCGCATCCCCGCCGCTCACGAATCACCCCGTTCCGCGGTATCGACGGACGCGAGAAACCCACCGAATTCCGCCGGCTTTTGCCAAGAACGGCGCCCGCCGGTATAGGACGCGGCTCTTCCTACGCAGGTTCGCATGCTCAAGATTATCGGCCTCGCTCTCGCTCTCTCCCTAGCGGTGACCCCAGCCTTCGCGCAAGCCCAGGCGCGTCAGCCCGCCAAGGCCGCCGCCGCGAAGAGCACGCCGCAGGCAGCCAAGCCGAAAGCGGCAAAGGCGAAGCCCGCTGCCAAATCGGCGAAGGCCGGCAAGAAGGCAAAGACCGGCGAAGCGGGGTCGGCGTCGAAGGGGAAGGTGAAGGCCAGGCGGGCGAGCCCGAAAGCGGCGGCGCCGGCGCACAGCCGTGGCAACATCACCCGTCCCGGTGACATCCTCAAGCCCAACGCGCGCGACTAGAGCGCGAACGAGGCGCCCCTGAGGATCGCCTCGGCCGCCTCGGTGTAGCGGCCATCCGCGGCGTGCAGCACCAGACCCGGATGAAGACGGAGCGGGGTTCGCCGCCCCGACCTCGCTTCGACGATCACACGCTTCGCCGGCTCGCCGGCCTTGGGCCAGAGGGGTGCCACGACGATGGCGCCGGCCCGCCCGTTCAACAGCGCCAGAAGGTCGGCAAGGCGATCGGCGCGTTGGATGAAGGTGACCGTGCCGCCCGGCGCGACCGCCGCCAGCGCCGCGTCGATCCAAGGGCCGAGCCCAAGCTCGTCGACGTTCGAGCGGCGACGTCCCGCATCGGGCGACGGATCGGCGCGGATGGCATCGAGATAGGGCGGGTTTGCCATCACGTGATCGAAGCCGCGAAGGTCGGACGGCAGGCGTGCCACGTCGCCCTCGCGCACCGTGAAAGCCCGGCCGTTCAATGCCGCGTTCTGGCGCGCAAGTTCCGCGGTCGGCGGATCGATCTCGATGCCGACGACCGAGAGTTCCTCCACGCGCGCCATCAGGCAGAGTGTCGCGGCGCCGGCTCCGGTGCCGAGGTCGAGCACGCGCGCACCGGCTCGCGCGGGAACCGATGCCGCGAGAAGCACAGGATCGATCGCGGCGCGGTACCCGTCGCGCGGCTGACGCAGCCTGACCTTGCCGTCGAGCAGGCGGTCCTCGGTGGCGCCGTCACCCATCGGATGCAACCTCGCCGGCTTCGTCGAGGACGCGGCGGGCACGCGACCAGTCGTTCTCGGCGACCGCGAGCCGCCGCGGAAAGCCCGATATGCCGGCCTCGACCGCGCTGACATGCGCGTCGAGCACAATCGCCTCGATCCCGGCATCGGCCAGAAGCGCCAGCAGGAACGACAATCGGACCGGATCCCTGGTGCGCAGCAGCTCGCGCATCTGACGGCTTGACCAGCCCCCTGTCGGACCTATGCTCGGGCCAACCTTGCCCGCAGGCGGGCAGGCGTCAAGCTCGACAGGGGAAGCGATGTCCGTCGTCGTCAATCTGGGGGACGGGCGCAAGAAAAAGCCCTCGCTGGAGGCGCTGGGCGGCCTGGTCGCGACCGACATGAAGCGGGTCAACGAGATCATCCTCGCCCGCATGCACAGCAAGGTGCCGCTGATCCCCGAGCTCGCCGGCCACATCATCGCCGCCGGCGGCAAGCGTCTCAGGCCGATGCTGACCATCGCCACCGCACGCCTTTGCGGCCACCAGGGCGACCGCCATCTCGGCCTCGCCGCCTCGGTCGAGTTCATCCATACCGCGACGCTTCTGCACGACGACGTGGTCGACGAGTCCACGCTCCGGCGCGGCCACGACACCGCCAATGCCGTCTGGGGCAACCAGCCGAGCGTGCTGGTCGGCGACTTCCTGTTCACCCGCGCCTTCCAGCTGATGGTCGAGGACGGATCTCTGGAAGTGCTGGCGGTCCTGTCGAACGCGTCCGCGCTGATCGCAGAGGGCGAGGTGGCGCAGCTGATCACCTCCAACGACACATCGACCACCGAGCAGGCCTATCTCGACGTGATCCGCGGCAAGACCGCCCAGCTCTTCGCCGCCGCCGCCCGCGTCGGCGCCATCGTCGCCGAGCGGCCGAAGGCCGAGGCCGATGCGCTGGAGAGCTACGGCATGAACCTCGGCATCGCCTTCCAGCTGGTCGACGACGCGCTCGACTACGCCGCGCGCCAGGCCGAGCTCGGCAAGACCGTCGGCGACGATTTCCGCGAGGGCAAGATCACCTTGCCGGTGATCCTCGCCTTCATGCGCGGAGCTGAGGACGAGCGCCGGTTCTGGCGGCGCGCCCTGGAAGACGGCGACCAGAAGGAGACCGACCTCGCCGAGGCGATCCGCCTGATCGAAAAGCACGGCACCATCGCCGACACGCTGGCCCGCGCCCGCCACTACGGCGCGATCGCCCGCGACGCCCTCGGCCTCTTCCCCGACCACCCGATCAAGCGGGCCCTGGCCGAGGCCATCGATTTCGCCATCGAGCGGGGCTACTAGGAGGGTTGCGGGCAACCCGCCGGGGGTCTATAAGCCTCCGCCTGTTCGGGGCGTAGCTCAGCCTGGTAGAGCGCTTGCTTCGGGAGCAAGAGGCCGGAGGTTCGAATCCTCTCGCCCCGACCACGATCCCGCCAAATTCTTGAAGACGATCAGCCCTTCACCGAGGGGTTGTTGGCGATGAAGGTCAGGTAGGGCAGCCGCCCGACCGACCAGGCCGCCAGCACATAGGCCACCACCAGCGTCACCAGCGCCGACAGGAAGAAGCCGTAGCCGTAATAGGCGAAGCCCATCCTGGTCGAGATCAGGCTGAAGACCGTGTTGGTCACGAACAGCAGGAAATAGACGAACAGCAGTTTCCGCCGGAGATCGAAGTAGGCGAGCACGACCGTGACGAAGGCCATCAGCACGTGGAAGAACGAGCCGATGACCCCTAAGCGGAACATGCCGAGCCCGATCAGGTTGACGCCGATCAGCGACAGGATGTTCGGCGCCGCCAGAACCACGAAAGCCGTGATGCAGCCCTGGAACACGACGACGTTGCGCAGGCCCCGGCTCAGGCTCGCCAGGATCTCCTGGTGGTCCTCGGTCAGCTTCCGCCACGGCGCGTGGCCGGAGACGTCCTTGTAGAAGTTCTGGTAGCGCTCGAAGAAGTCGGTCTCGACCGACAGCACGAACACCGCGATCGCCGGGATCACGGTCATGTAGGCCAGGAACATCGTCGAGTCGTAGAGCGGATAGGAGATCATCACCGCCGCGATCTCGTCGCGGTCCGGCAACGTCCACATGATCCATTTGTCGATCCAGACGGCGAGATTGTAGAAGAGCGCGCCCAAGGTCAGTTCCCAGTACTTCCTGGCGGCCCGCAGGAACGCGAACGGTCTGGTGAAGCCATAGGGAAACTCGACCAGCACACGCGCGACCTCGAGCGAGAGCAGCAGAGTCAGGCCGACCGAAAAGCCGGTCAGCATCCCGGCCGCGCCCCAGCGCCCGCCGAGCAGGACCGTGAAGGCGAAGGCCGACGACATGCCGATCGCGAATCCGATGGTGATCGAGCGGAAGTCGCGCAGCGCCGAGAGGAAGATGCCGACATACCAGATGAACGAGATCACGAAATAGTTGGCGATCGCGGCGACGCGGACGGCCGGATCGAGCGCCGCGTAGTAGCCGTAGAACCAGCCGACGATCGGCATCTGCACCAGGAGCACGATGAAGCCGCCGATCAGCATGCCCGGCGTCTCGGTCACCTTCTTTTCGTAGATGCGGTCGGCGAGGTAGCGGGTCGCGACCATCATCAGCGGCCCCGCCGCCACCAGCGAGAAGCCGAAATTGTAGATGACGATGATGCGGAAGACTTTCATCTCCTCCTGGTCGAGCCAGTTGAGGCCGATGATGTCGATCGCGCCCAGCGCCAGCACCGTCATGATCCAGGGGCCGGTCGAGACGACGGAGGCATGCGTCAGGCTGGCGACTACGCCCATCAGGTCGTCGCGCCTGGCCAGCTTGCGGAGCTCGAAGCCTATGCCCGCCATCAGACGGCTTCCTTCTCCGGCTCGGCCGGCGGCTCGGGGATCTCCGGCGTCATGTCGTCCTGCTCGGCGAGCTGCGAATAGAGATCGCCATAGGCCTGCTCGACCGAGCGCTGGTCGTAGTAGGTCTTGCAGCGCTCGCGGATCGCATTGGCGCAGCGGTCGAACCAGTCCTGGTCGGTGAGCAGCCGGCGGATCGCCGCCGCAGTCGCGCGCGGATTGGAGAGCCCGGTCACCTCGCCGCCGGGGCCCAGGCGCGGGCTCTCGTCCTCGCGCCCGTAGATCAGCTCCGAGCACGAGCCCACATTGGTCGCGACCGTCGGCACGCCGGTGGCGCCGGCCTCCAGCACCACCAGCGGCTGGCCTTCGCTGATCGAGGTCAGGACGTTGACGTCGATCTGGCCCAGCACCTCGTCGAGCTTTTTCCGGCCGGTGAACTCGAAGGTGCTGCCGAGGCCGAGGCCCTCGACCATCTGCCTGCACTCTTCGTAGTAGACCGGGTCCTCCTCGTAAGGTCCGATCATCAGGCACTTCACGTCGGGAACGCTGCGCCTCAAGATGTCCGCGGCACGGATGAAGGTCTTCACGTCCTTGATCGGCACGACGCGGCCGATCAGCGCCACCGTCGGCGGGCGTGGTCCCGGATCTCGCTTCACCTTGGAGAAGCGCTCGACGTCGACGCCGTTCGGGATCACCCACATCTTCGAGCGGTCGGCGCCGTCGGCCATCTGCAGGCGCTGATTGCCTTCGAACAGCGTGATGATGCCGGTCGCGGCCTCGTAACAGGCGCGGCTGTATGTCAGGAAGCTGTCGACCCAGAGGTCCTTCAGCCCCTTCTCGCCGCTCTCTACCGTGAGACCCGAGGATCCGACCTCGAACAGCCAGTCGGCCATCGCGATCTCGACCCGGCGCTCGTTGGTGTAGATGCCGTGCTCGGTCAGCAGCAGCGGCCGGCCGGTCTCGAGCGCGGCGCGCGCGCCCCAGAGCCCGGCATAGCCGGTCGAGACTGCGTGGTAGACGCGGCACAGCGGCAGGTCGGACAGCAGCACCGAGTAGAGGCCGCCGATCAGCGCGCGCCAGGTCCAGAAGTAGTGGAGGAACGAGCTGCCCTTGAGCGTGCGCCGGTACATGCGGACGAGCTGCCGCCACGCGGCCGGCGAGTCGAGCAGCTGGGTGCGGCCGATCTTCGCCTTGTGCGGTTCGAGGATCTTCAGGAGCCGGGCGACCTCGGCAAGCCCGCCGCGCCGGTGGACGCGCATCAGCACCGGCTCCAGCTCTCGCATCAGCTTCTCGGCGCCGAACATGAAGCGCCGGCCCTTGGGCAGGTCCTGGATGAAGATGTGACTGATGCCGGTGACGTTCGGCGGCACCTCGTATCGCACCGTCCTGGGCTCGTCCTTGGCCAGCAGCGAGACGATGTGGAAGGTCTTGTCCTTGCTGCCGCGGATCAGGTCGTGGGTCCAGGTCGACACGCCGCCGGCGACGTAGGGATACGTACCCTCGAGGATCAGGCAGACATCGGCGACCGGCGTGCGGGCGGACGTCATGCGGCCGCCTTCCGGATCGCGCTTGCGCCCCAGAGCCGAAGCACGTCGGGCACCTGCGGAGGGTGCTTGCCGCCGGCCTGGAACAGGTGGCTGTGCTCGGCGATCGCCTCGCGAAGCTTGTCGTAGCGGCCGAGTTTGAACAGCGCCTCCAGGTTCCACAGCACCATGTCGGCCGAGAGAAGCCCGCGCGCCTCGGCGACGGTGAACCAGCTCGCCGCCGCGTCGTAGCGCCGCTCGCGCACCAGGAGCCGGCCGATCGCGAGCCAGAGGCTCGACTCGCGCGGCCGCACCTTGAGTGCCTCCTGGTAGCCTTCGAGCGCGCGGATGCGGTTGTCGCGCTCGCGCTCGGGATCGAGCAGGCCGGTGAAGGCGTAGTCGTCGTAGTGGCGCGCCAGCCGCTCGCGCCGGCCGAAGCTCTTCGGCCGTTCGCGCACCTTCCTCTGCAGCACTTGGGCGCGGGCGAGGAAGCGCCCCTCGATGGTCGCGACCGCGGTCGCCGCCTGGGTGCGGACCGAGGGGTCGTTGTCGGTCAGCGCCAATTTGAGCGCCGGCGCGAAGCCCGGGCGGAAGTGACGGGTGAGCAGCCCGATCACCAGGCGCTTCTTCGCCGCGTCGCCGCTGGAGAGGATGTCGGAGAAGCTTTCGACCGCGCCGCCGGCGGTCGAGCGCTGGCGGCGCAACAGGGACTCGTAAAGGTCGTTGACGCGCGAGCGCGTCTCGGCCGGGAACAGGCTCGAGTACCAAGCCTGGAAATCGAACCAATCACGATGGAAGACGATAAGCAGCGCTCCAGTCACCATGGCGGTGAACGGGCCGATGGGGCCGAGCGCCGCGGTCGCGACGAACAGGTACCAGGCGACCTGGTTGCGGCGGATCCGCCGGCCGATCCACTTGGCCCACGCGAACAGCGTCAAGCACAGGGCGAGGTGGAGGGCGAGCCACTCCGGCACGCCGATATCGCGGTCGAAGAGCATGAAAAGGATGACGATTTCGGCCACCAGCGCCAGCGGCGCCGGGACCAGCAGGCGCAGACGCTGGCCGATGATGATGCCGCGCTTGCCTTCGACGCGCCGACGCATCCGGGTCGAAGGTTTAGCGCTTCGCTTCACGGCGATGCAGCTCCTCGATCTCGAAGGTCAGGCGCACGCGGTCCGCCATCACGTTGAGGCGAATACTGATGTCATCCTTCAACTTGCGCATGACTAGACGCGCGCCGGCGCCGTTGGTTGCCGGCAGGAGCACGGCGAAGCGCCGGCCGACCGGCAGCCACTGGAAGGCGAGATCGGTCTCGCGAAGCCACTGGCCGACCGCGACCGCGACGATCTTGCCGACCGAGAGCGCCTCGTCGCGGCTGAGCTCGCCCTCGCCCTCGAATCCCACGATCAGCATCGTGAGGTCGAAGTCGACGCGCTCGGCGAGCTTGACCAGGAACTCTTTCTGCCGGTCGAAGAGCTGGGCCGAGAGCAGGCCCGCCTCGGGATCGAGGATTCGCTCGGACTGCGCGTCCTCGTAGCGCTTGGCGATCGCCAGGTTGCTGCCGATCCAGTCGCAGAGGAGCTGGAAGTTCTCGATCGTCGTCGGCGTCAGATCGAGAAGGCCGAGCACCTCGATCTTCAGCATGCCGTAGACCTCGTCGGTCTCGGGGTCCTGCAGCGGCCCAGCCAGCACGCCCTCGCCCGCCAGGACCTTCTCGTCGGCGACGCGCGCGACGCAGAGCACGATTCGCTCGACGACGGTCCGCCGGTAGAGCGGATGGTCGTCGAGGAACACGCGCTTGTAGCGCTCGTCGTCCTTCCAGCCGAAGGCGCGCGTCATCTCGATCTGGGCGTCCTTGAGCAGCCAGATCGAGAACTTCTCGGGGTTCAGGATCGCCGCCACCAGCGCGTTCGCCCCTTCGAAGACCCCGGCGACGTCGAGCCGCTCGACCGCCATCGCCGCGCGGAACACGGTCAGCAAGGTGCGGAACTGGCCGGCGATGCGCGCCTCGAGCTCGTCCTTGGCCGCCGATATGCCTTCGAAGGCGGCGGTGATGACCTGGGCCTGGGTTTCCGACTCGGCCAGGCGCTTCCGCAGGTCGGCGCGCTCGCGGAGCTGGCGCGACCTGAGCTCGCCGACGACGAGGCCGGTCGCCGCCCACATCAGCGGCGTCTTCGAGAGATCGAACAGGTAGGCGAAGAGATCGAGCGCCAGGGGCTGCGGCGGGACGTTGCCGACCAAGAGCGCCGCCGAGGAGGCGACCGCCGCGAGCAGCCCTTCGTTGGTTCCGTACTGGAGGCTGATCAGCACCACGACCGCCCAGAACGGATGCGGTGCCACCTCGCGGAAACGGTCGCCGTCGAAGGCATAGCGGTCGAGCAGGAGCGCGATCGTGAAGAAGATCGCCATCTCGACGAGGGCGGTGACGCGAAGCCCGAATACCTCGCGCGGAGTGTCGTCCTCGACCCTGGTCGAGCTCATCGGTTCTAGGGCGCGGTCCGTGCCGCGAGACGATCGGCGACGGTCGCCGCGAGCTTCTGGGCAATCGCGGTCACGGTGTCACCGGCACCGCTCATGGCGCCGCCGACCTCGCCGAAGCTGCCGCCCCAACGCACGGTGCCGTCGCGCCCGACCAGGCGCACCGTCGCCGCCACCGCCGGATCCGGCTTGAGTCCGTACCGGTAGCCGAAGTCCTGGACCGATCCGACCAGCACCGCATCGACCGCGAGCGCATCGGCGACCTCGCGCGCGACCGTCTCGCGCCCCAGCTCCTTGCCGTCGAGACGCTTCTCGACCAGGCGGCGGCGGACTTCGCTTTCCTCGACCTGGGTGAACAGGCGCCGGTTGTAGAGCTCGGTCGCGATCAGCTGGGCGACGATCTGGCCGGCATGCGGATGCGCCGACAGGTTCTCGAACGGCAGCACCGCGATCGCCATGCCCCGCTTCGGCGCGGCGCCGTCGGCGACGAAGTCCTTCAGGCTGCTGGTGCCGCTCGCGCAGGCCGTCAGCGCCCACACCATCAGCGCCGCCGCGATCGCGGATCTCAGAAGCGCCACAGGAAATACCCTCCGAGCCGCGTCACCGTGGAGTCGGTTCCGCGCGACGCGGTCAGGCTGTGGCTGGCGACGAGCCCGAGCTCGAAGCTGGTATAGGGCTCGTAGACGAGCTCGGCCCCGAGGAACGGGCCATCGGAGTTCAGCCGGTCGTAGGCGTAGCCGCCATAAAGGTTGTAGCGCGAGTACGAGGACAGCGTGCCCGACACGCCGACGGTGCCCGAATGGACCTCGCGCGAGACCACCGAGAGCAGCGGATACTCGGCGCCAAGGGAGTCGGTCGCGACCTTGCGGCCGCCGAGATACTCGGCATCGAGCCCGTAGGCGAAGGTGATGGAGGGCGGCCCCTGGAATGCGGTGTAGGCGAGCTCGAAGCCCGGACCGATGAACTTCGCGACATCGGAGTTGCCTTCGACGCCGTAGCGGCCGGCGGCAAGCCTACCGGCGATGCGCCAGTTGGTGCCGAGGATGCGCTCATATCCCGCCTGCACGCGATCTGTGCGCGCCTCGTTGACGAGGCCATCGACGACGTCCCAGTAGGGGTCCTGCGCGATCGCCGCGAGGCGGAGCGTGCCGTCGGCGAACGGGCGGGTATGGCGGATGCCCGCGCCGACGATGCCGGTGCCGCCGATCAGCGAGAGGCGCGTGATGCCGCCCTTCTCGTGATCGAGCGAGACGTAGCCTTCGCCGCGGAATCGCTTGCCCTCGAAGCTTTCGATCGCGCCGTTGCGCTTGCGGACCAGCGGGGTGTCGAGATCGTTGCCTTCGAGCGCGAAGCCGGCGATCGATCCGCCGGCGAGCGTCTCGCCGGAAAGCCGGGCGACGATCTGGCGGTCGGCCTTCTTGACCTTGCGGTGATCGATGTCGAAACGGACGCGCGGCCCGTATTCGCGCAGGAGCTCCGCCTTGGCGCGGACCAGGCTGGGATCGTCGGGATTGAGGCCGAGCGCGCGGTCGTAGAGTCCGACTGCGCGGCGCCAGCCGCCGAGCTGGGTCTCGACGCTGGCGAGCGCCGCCATCACCTCGATCGAGCTCGGGACTTCCCTGAGGAGCGCTTCGAGTTCGGCCTTGGCGCCTTCGGCGTCGCCGGTCTCCATCAGAAGGCGCGCCTTGGTCAGGCGCAACCGCCGCAGCGCCGCCGCGGTCTCGGCATCCGGCGCGGCCTGCGCCACCTCGGTGGTGGGAACGACAGTGACCGAACCGATCATGGAGTTCGGCTGCGGCGACGGCGCCTGGGCGACCTGGAGCGGTGGCGCCGGCGGCGACGACAGCAACGGCGCTTCCTTGGCAGGGTTGTTGGCCGTGGCCCTGGTCTGGGTCAGCCGGATCTCGATCCCGCGCGGCAGCGCGGTGACGGTGGCGCTCCTGCCGGGCTGCGGCACCAGCCTCAGCCGGCGCCCCTCGCCTTCGGCGGTCCCGATCCAGGCGGGCAGCATCGCGGCGGCGTCGCGGACGGCCTTGGCATCGACCTCGCGGTCGACCGTGACGACCACGCCGCCGCCTTCCGGCGCCGAGGTGGCGACCACCTTTTCCGGCCAGATAAAACGCAGGCGCGCCGTGCCGTTGGTGCTGCTGGCCTCGACCGAAATGGGCGAAACGGTCGCGCCAGCGCCCGGCACCCCGGCGAGCAGGGCGACGAGGCACATCCCGAAACGAAGCGAGGCGGGAATGCCTGTGGACCTCATGAACGCCGGGCTGCCGATCCTAAACGGGTTAACATCTTGGGAATATACGGCATTTTTCGTGAATCTTAGTCAGGCATTTTTGCCCCGACTTTTCACTGCCCGGAAAGGACGCGGCGGGCCTGGTCGTACAACTTGTTGTCCATAAGCAGGTTCGCGTAGTCGGCCCTAAGCCCGGGATCCGACGGCCGCTCGCCGACCAGCGCCGCCATCAGGGCGAGCGCCTGGTTGGTGTCGCCCAGCCGGTTGAGCAGCTGGGCGCGAGCGACGCGGGTCGCGACCGAGCGGTCGCGACCTGCGTCCAGCTGCTCGAGCGCCCGGCGGAAATGGAATCGGGCGGCATCGCGCTCGTTCGCCTGAAGCAGGATCTCGCCATAGGCCGAGTTGACCTCGTGGTCGGCAAGCGGCGTCTCGACCACCTGGGCCAGATGCCGTCGCGCGAGCCCCACGCGGCCGGAAGCGAACTCCTGCAACCCGAGCCAGCGAGCCGCCTCGGGATCGGTCGGGATCTGGCGGGCGATCTTTCCGTAGACCGTGGCCAGCGCCACCTTGCTGTCGGCCTCGAGGCCCTGCTTGGCCAGCTTTCGCAAGCGGCCGATGTCGTTCTCAACCTCGGCCCTGGCGGCGATGACGCGGCCGGCTTCCGCGGTGCGCTTCAGCGCCGTCAACGCGTCGATCCTGATCGCCGCGGTTTCCTCGGGCTCCGTCGGCGACGCGGCACCCAGCGCCGCCAGCGCGCGTGCCGGCTCTTCGACATCGAGCAGCTGGCGGGCCCAGAGCGGGCGCTCTGGTGCCGGTGCCGACGCCGCACGGGCGGCAAGCCAATCGGCCGCGGCCCGCGCCTGCTTGTTCTCGCGCCAGAGATAGACCAGCTCGCCGACGATCGGGTCTGAGGGCGGCGCGCGATCGGCGAGCGTCTTGAAGATGCCGATCGCGGTGTCGCGGTCGCCCATCTCGATCAGGCGATAGGCGATCTCCTTGCGTTCGGTCGGGCTGGCATTCGGGCGTGACGCGCGCGCGATCAGGAACTGGCGGCGCTCCTGCGCGCGGCCGAGCTTGCCCAGCGCCTCGTCGTAGACATTGGCCCAGTCGCCGCCATAGGCATCGGCGAAACGCCTGAGTTCAGGCAGCGACGCCTCGGGACCGGCAAGCTCGAGGAACGCGTACATCCGCGCCTCCCGCCGCTGCTTCGGAAGGTCGGCTCGCTTGAGCTCGGCCGAGAGGAACTGCTGGAGATCGGCCTTCTTGCCCGCCTTCTTCGCCGCCTCGACATAGGCGTAGAACCACTGGTCGGTCGCGTCCTCGCGCGCGAGGCGGGCGATCTCGCCCAGCGCCTCGACCGAGCCGCCGACGTCCGTCAGCGCGAACAGCACCTGCTCGCGCGCCTTCGCGTTCAGATCGTTGCGCTCGAGCTGGCGGGCGAAGAACGCCCGTGCCTCGACCTGCCTCCTCGCCTTCTTCGCCTCTTCGGCCGCCGCCGACATCCAGATCTCCGGCTGGCGCTCGGCGAGCCAGAAGATCGCCGGCATGGTCTCGGCACCGAAGCCTTTGTCGAGCAGGTTGTAGACGAGAACCGAGAGCGTATCGGGCTCGAGCCCGGGCTTGGCGAGAAGCTGCCTCCAGAATTCGGCGAGCTCCGCCTGGGCCGCCGCATTGCTGCGCTTGGCAACCGTCGACAAGGCGATGACGTAGAGCCTCTCGGCCTCCGGCGAGTTGGACTTGAGCGGCCGGGCCTCGACCAGCACCTCGTCATAACGGCCAAGCGCGGCGAGCGCGCTGGCGAGCTGGAGCCTCGTGTCGTCGGCATCGCGGACGGCGATCAGGCGGCGTGCGGCGGCGAGCGCCAGCTTCGGCTGGCCGTTGGCCTCGGCAAGACCGGCAAGCTGGGCGAGGATCGCGGCATCGAGCTGCGCTGCCTGCGGCGTCTCCAGCCACTCGACCACCTGGTCGGCGCGGCCGGCCGCGGCCGAAAGCAGTGCCCAGGCAGCGTCGATCGCCGGGGTGCGCTGACGCTGGCGGTCGCGCACCGCGGTGACCCGGCGCCATCCGTCTTCGGCGCGCCCGAGCCGGATCATGGCGTTGGCGAGGTCGAGCGCGATCGCCTCCTCCCATCCGAAGCGGTCGAGCAGCGCCGTCATGTGACGCCGAGCCGGCTCCGCGCGGTCGAGATCGGCGAGGATCAGGATCAGGCCGAGGATCTGATCGGAGGACAGGTCGGCCGAATTGGCGAGCGCGCGCTCGGCCATCTGCAGCGCCCGAGCGGTGTCACCGACGGTTTTCAGCACGGAGGCCGCCAGCACCGGGCGACGCTCGAGGAACTCCGGTGCCGCCATCACCCATTTGGCGACCGAGTCCGCCTGGTTCGGCGGCGCCATGCCGACCAGCGAGGAGAGCTGCCAGTCGGGGAGACGCATCGGCGAGCCCTTAAGCGCGATCGCGAGCGCCATCGGGATCAGGTTGCGCTCCAGCGCGAGGTCGATGAGATCGTCGTCGAGCTCCGACGGCAGCGTTCCGGCGGCGTAGGCGGTCCTGAGACGCTGGAATGCCGTGTCCCGCCGGCCCAGACGCAGCTCGAGACGGATGCGCTCGGCGAACATCACCGGCTGGTCCTGGATCGCCGGCTGCAGGCCGTCGATCAGCGCCAGAGCCTGGGTCTCCTTGCTCGCCCCGATGAACTGGCGGACGACGCCGAGCGCGGCCGGCAGCGTCGTGCCCGCGTCGAGCCAGGATGTCGCCATCTGCATGGCCTCGGCCTCGCGGCCGGTCCGCGCAAGGATCGAGATGTAGAACTCGACCGTCCGCTGCGTGCGCGGAACCTTGAAGTTCCGGTCGAGGGATACCAGCGCGTCGGATGCCGCCTCGAAGTTGCCGAGGTCGGCCTCGATCTGCGCGAGGTCCATCCAGTCGTCAAGACGCGGGCGGAACTTCTGCACCAGCACGCGCAAGACCTCGACCTGTTTCTCGATCGCACCGTGGTTGCCGTAGTGATCGGCGAGCTCGCGCAGGATCTTCTCGGTCGGCCGGACTCGGGCGAGGTCGGCGAGCAGCTCGAGATAGTCGTACATCCGGCTCGACTGCTTGTAGAGCTGGGCCAGCTCCTCCTTGACCTCGGCTTCGTCGGGATTGGCCGCGGCGAAGCGCTCCATTAGCCTCACCGCGGCCTCGAACTCGCCGATCTCGAGATAGACGCGGGTGAGCGGGATCACGACACCGACCGACATGTCGCCGGCCGCCAGGCGCTGCTCCAGCGCCGACTGGGCCGACTCGTAGTCGAGCCCCTTCAGGTACATCAGCGCCAGCTCGCGATCGCGCGGGATCACCGCGACGCTTGCGGCGACTCCGGCGCCGACGAGAAGTGCCAGGACGATATGCGGCGCGCGCATCAGCCGCCCGAAATCCGGCTGACGGTCACCGTCGCCGGGGCGTAGCGCCTGGTCCTGGCGGTGAAAGCGAGGAGACCGTCGTCACCGGCCTCGGCGAAGCTCTCGACCGATCTCTCGTCGTCGGAAGCGACGATCCGGTAGCGCTGCCCGGCCTCGACCCTCCACGTCATGCTGCCGACGCCGAACCCTTGCGCCTGGAAGGAGAAGTTGCTGTCGACCATCGTCAGCTTCCGGATCGGCCAGCGGCTCTCGACGAGATAGGGTTGCGGCGCCGCGGGCGCCCCGTCATTCGGATCGGAAGGGGCCAGCGCGACGATCGGTTCGAGCTCGTCAGGATCGAGTGCGACGTAGAGGCTCCCCTGCAGATGCATCTGGCCGATCACGCCCGACGAACGCGCGAAATCGACGCGGCGGTCGATGGAGCGGTCGAAGCGAATGGTCGCCAGCCGGCCGCGATTGCCGATGCGCCACCTGGCGTCGCCCAGATCCTCGATCTCCGCCGAGAAGAATCCCAGCGCCAGAGCCGCGTACTCGCTCGCGGCGATCGGCGCGATCGGCTCGGCCTCGACTTCCTTCAGATTGTTCAGGAGTGCGCGGAGGCTCGCCGTCTTCTCGCCAGAGTACATGTGATAGTAGAGGTTCTTCGGCTTCACCCTGACCGGCTGCTCGGTGTTGCGCCAAGTCTGGCTTAGGAAGGTGAAACCGAAGAAGCGGCTGGTCCACAGATCGGTGTAGACGTTCTCGTTCGCGTTCGAGGCATAGATCTGCACGCCGCGCGCGAGCTTGCGGCCGATCGGGGCAACGGAGGTATAGCTCGGCTGCTCGCGATCGAAGCGAGTGTCGCCGCCGTTGATGTTGTAGACCCCGGCCGCATAGGAAGCGACGATCGCCTCGTCCCACGGCAGGCAGTTCCCGGACCACTGCAGCAGCATCACGCGCTTGCCGTCGGGCGCGAGCCTGTTGAGGAAACCGATCGCGCCGTCGATCTCGCTCTGCAGGTCGAATGGCTTGACCGCATAGGCGCGCGGGACCGAATAGGTGCCGAAGACGCCGAGGAACCTCGCCGAGTAGTCGGCGGTCTCGGCGACCGACCGGCGGGCAGCGGCGCGGATCAAAGGTCGCCAGGCCTCGTCGTCGTTGCCGCCGGGGCGGCGCGGATAGCGCTTGAGAAGGCCGACTTCCTTGGCCGCGTCGCCGTCGGCGAAGAACCCCCAGTCGAACGGATGGCTCAAGGTGTGGCTGGCCATCTCTACCTGGGGAAGGGCGAAGATGTCGCGGGCGAGCGCCTGCGCCTGCTCCGAGCCGAACCAGGAGGGATCGAGATCGGCGACGATCGGCGCCACTGTCACCGGCAGATCCGGATAGGCCTCGATCACCTCGCGAAGGATCACCTCGGCGGACATCGACCGGCGCTGCGCGTAGGCTTTCACCTGGCTGAGGTTGCGCCAGCCGTCGCCGTCGATGTGGCTGTAGTAGATGCGGCGCCCAACCAACGTCGTGGTGTCGGGCTTCGGCAGGTCGTCGGTGCCGAAGACCCGGCGCAGGTACTCGAACAGGTCGAGGTAGAGCTGACGTGTGGTCCTGAGGTTGTCGCCGCGATGGACCAGGTCGAGGGCGATGTAGCCGCCGTTCGGATGCGAGCTGATCAAGGTCGTGTCGGTCGCGCTGTTGTTACCTTCGCGCACGACCAGGTGCGCCGAGGTCCGGGCGTCGATGCCGACGATACGGTCGTAGGCCGGGATCTGGCGCGGCACGGCGGCCTCGAAGTCGAGGAGCCCGCGGTCCTTGCGGACGACGCGCACATCGTGGGTGAGCTCGACGCGCTGACCTTCGAACCGGAGACCGATCCGCGCCAACAGGCCGTTGATGGTCTCGAGCGGTGTCGGCTTGCCCCCGGCGTCCTTCGCGAACCCGAGCGCGCCGATGATCATGAACCGGCGCCCGCCGTCCATGAACCGGTGCGCCCATTCGATGAAGGGCATCGCTGCCGGCATCGTGTCACCCGAGGACCACAGCAGGGCGCCGCGCACATCGGCGAGCTCGTCGTCGCGCGGGAGCGGTTGGCTCAGGTCGCGGTACTCGAGGATCAGACCCAGATGATTGAACGGCATCTCGATCACGCGATGGATCGAGGTGTAGCGGAGATCCTCGTAGGCGCCGCCGTCGTAGAAGGCGATGATCGTGCGCGGCAAGCGCTTGCCGCCGGCAGCCTCCGCCGCCGATGC